>CAZOBP010000093.1:0-11205 GCA_964577995.1 uncultured Anaerolineales bacterium | reverse complement strand
GCCTGGAGAGAACCCTCCCCTTCTGCTAGCCAGCCTCTTCCAGAAGGGAGACAAGGCGGTCGAGAGCAGGAAGAAGCGGAAGTTCGACCGGGATGGGGCGACTGACCGCATCAGGGAGATGGAACGGCTCTCTGATGAGACCGGC
This sequence comes from uncultured Anaerolineales bacterium, assembly GCA_964577995.1. Classification (GTDB taxonomy): domain Bacteria; phylum Chloroflexota; class Anaerolineae; order UBA7937; family B3-Chlor; genus JAUVXJ01. The sequence goes on along the minus strand of CAZOBP010000093.1, from coordinate 11,060 downwards.
GTGCCCGGCATGGTAGCCATGGTGGCCAACAGCCCCGACGAGATGAAGGCCTACGTCGATTTCTTCGTCGGGGTCAGCGACAGGCCGTTCGCCATAGATATTTGGGTGCAGGCCACACGTGTTGAGGCCACCGAATCCATCTGTGAGCAGGGCCTGGCTGATCGCCTTCTCTACAACAGTATCACTCCCTGGGATGAAGATATCCCGGGCCAGGTGGAGACGTTGAAGGAGTTGGGGGTGAAACACATCGTCGTCTAGGCGTTTGACATGGAGGACAAGACCCCGACGGGACGCCCCAAGTCTCTGAGAAACACGCTCCAGATGGTGGAGAGGGGACGCTTCGAGAGCATCCTGGTGGACACGGCGGTGATGAACCTGCCGGCCATCGCCTTCTCCCTGCTGGCCAACAGTCTGGTCAAGGAAGAGTTTGGTCTACCTGTGGGCAGCGCGCCTTCCAACCGCACCTATATGTGGAAAGCTGCGAGGGAGAAATGGGGCTCAAAGGGCTTCGTGGGTGTCGATGCTGGCATTCATGCCATCAGCACTCTGGGCAGCGATTTCATGCTTTATGGGCCCATGACCGGGACGCAGCGTATCTTCCCGGCGGTGGCAGCCGCGTCGGCTTTGCTGGCGACTTTGGTGTACGATGATACTGGTACACTGCCTGAGGGAAAGACCCATCCCCTGAATCTCTTGTTCTCGGACATGGTGGAACAGTTAGTAGGGCAATAAGGAGGTGTATTGATGGCAGGCAATGGTATGAACCACCGGGGGGGCTCTGGCGACCTTGCGTGGGGAGAAGGTTGACCCCACGCCGGTGTTCAGCGGCATGGGCAATCTCACAGTGCACGGACTCACAGACCAGGGGTGGAAGTTTCCGGAGATACACCTGGACAGCCACAAGATGGCCTCGGCGGCGGCTTCCACGTACAAGCTGTTCGGCCTGGAGTCTGTGGTCGTGCCCTTCGACATGGGTGTGGAGGCAGAGGCCCTCGGCTGCGGGATCAACTACTACGCAGACGCGGATGGCATACTCTATCCTACTGTCTCCGCGAAGGTGGCGGACAAGGTGGACGAGTGGGATCTCCAGTTGCCTGATAAGCCACTGGAGAAGGGTCGGATCCCCGTTGTGGTTGATGCGATCAAGGAAGTGAAGGAGACTGTGGGTGACGATGGTCGCGGTGGGCGCGTGGGTGCTGGGGCCGTACACGCTGGCTGGACAGCTTTTTGAGCTGGACGATCTCTTCAAGAAGAGCTTCAAGAAGCCGGATGCCGTGCACAGGGCGTTGGACGTCCTGGAGGACTTTCTCATCGACCTGGCCGCGCTCTACAGGGAGGCGGGTGCCGACTACATGACAGTGCGCGAGATGGGCGGTGGTGGCGATATCCTCAGCCCGAGGATGTTCGGGTCCTTGATCGAGCCCCATCTGCGGAAAGTCTCCGCGGCTCTGGACTCGCCCAAGATCCTGCACATCTGCGGGGACACGAATCTGATCATGGAGCAGATGGCCGACTTCGGGGCGGATGCCATCAGCGCAGATCAGAAGAACGATCTCAGGGAAACCAGAAAGAAACTGGGCCAGGATGTCATTCTTCTGGGCAATCTCGATCCATACAACGTCCTGGTCGCTGGCAGCCCCGAGGATATTGAGGCGGCCCTGGAGGACATCCTCGACAGCGGCGTCAATGCTGTGTGGCCGGGCTGAGACATTTGGCCAGACGTGCCCGAGGAGAACATGAAGGCTTTTGTGGAGGCGACCCACAAGCTGGGCTAGGATAGTCGGGAGGGTGATAGCTCTTGGGACGAGGTAAGGTTGTGACCGCGACAGGCCAGCTGGAGGGCAACGTGATCGTCTTCACCGGCGGCGGCAAAGGCAAGACCACCGCGGCCGTGGGGTTAGCTTGCCGTGCGTTGGGTCACGGCGGGAGGGCGGCGTTCATCCAGTTCGCGGGCCCTCTTAGACCGAGCCTGGGTGAAGTACGGTGCATGCAAGATCTTGGACGCAAGGTCACTATGATAGCCATCCGGTCGCAGGCGGCCCAGGAGTCGTACCTCGACCAGTTTGATGAGTCTGTTCCTACGCTGGATGCTGCTCTGGAGCGAGCCGGCCAGCTGGTGGGGGATGCCGAGTGCAGCCTTCTCGTTCTGGACGACATCAATCCTCTTCTGGATCGGGGCGCTATCGATCAGGAGGCGATCAAGGAATTGATCCGAGGCAAGGCGGAGTCCGTGTCTATTGTGTTCACCGGTCGCTTCGCACCTTCCTGGTTGCTCAAGATGGCTGATATCGTGACCGACTTCGCTGAAGTCAAGCATCCCGTGCATGAGGGTGTCGCTCCGCGAAGGGGCATCGAGTTCTAGCGAGAGTGCGTCGCCCGTGAGATAGACTGGTGTGGTGATCAGCGGATCGGTGCCCTGAGCCTTTGGTGGAAAGGGGCTTTCGGGGGGCGGTTTCTCAGCAAACGGCCGCCCCCCATCGTGGTGACCCTTTGCTCTGCCGCATCTCTGTGACCAGGTCTGCGGCGGCAATCAATTCAGGAGGGGCGCAGCAACCGGTCAGGATCAGCTCGACGTTCCTGTGTTTATGCCGCAGCAGCGACAAGACGTCGTGAAGCCCGATCAGCCTCCACTCCAAAGCCAGGATGACCTGGTCTAGGATGACCAGGTCATAGTCGCCGCTGGTTGCTGCCTCGCCGGCGGCATCCAGCGCTTCCTCAGCGAGTTTCATATCCCCGGGCTCCAGGGCTTCTGGCGGCAATGCAGTGTGTCGACCGAACTGCTTGATGGTGATGCTGGGCTGGTTGGCGAGTGCGGTTTTCAAGCCGCGACTCTCAGTACACCCCTTAACGAACTGGATGACGCATACTCTGAAGCCTTGACCGACGGAACGCAAAGCCTGTCCTGCCGCGGACAGGGTGACCCCTTGGCCGTCACCGGTATACACCTGCACCAGACCGTCTCTATGGGTCATTCTGGACTCTGTCTGCCTCCTTTGGTCACTTGCGCTTTGGCAGTCACCTACCGCAAGCGTGCTGCTGTTGGGCGCTTGGGGGATCACCCATCACGCCATCTCGAAACGAAAGCGTCGCTGAAAACGCCTCAGCAAGCGCAGAACGGGGGCGCCAAAGAGGAGAATCAGAAGAAGATTTCCGATGGCCCTACCCGTGTCCCACCACAGCGATGTAGTGACGTAGAAAGCCGCGTAGCTGCCCAGGGTCGCCGACAGGCCACTGCCCGGTTGCCACTGCGTGTGGTCCGATGCGCCGATGTTCGCCAAGTACGGCCAGAACCAGAGATTCATGATCGCCCCGAACACCAACCCCAGCACCGCTCCCCACAGTGCCAGCATGACTACCTCGGCCCGTCCGAACCGCTTCAGTTGAGGAAGCCAGGCCGACACCATCCCCATCCACCCCGCCGAGAACATCTGGTAGGGCAGCCAAGGGCCCATGCCTCCGGTCACGATGGCGGAGACGATGAGGGAGAGTGCACCCAAGAGGAAGCCGAAATCGGCACCGTAGGCATAGCCGCAGAGGATGGGGAGGAACAGCATGGCCGTGAATCCCGCTGGCCCTGGTATCAGGCGCAGCACGGCGTTGATGGCGACCAGAATGCCCAGGACGGCTATGATCTTCGAGTTCATCTGGCCGGTTTCGAGACTGCCGATGATCACTACTACGCACAGGAGCAACAACACCACAAAGACCAGTGGGGCGTCCGTCGAGTGGGCCATGAACGCCTGACCAGACGCGTGTTGTGGGGCGAAGAAGGGGTAGAAGAAAGCCACCACTCCCAGCGCGGTAGCCAAGGTGAGGATGAGGCCGCTCAGGATGCGGCCGATGGCCGAGTCGAGACGTGTCCTCATCGTTCCAACGCTCGCAAGACGTCAGCCACGGCGATGAAACGGTTATCTCGGAACAGCTTGCTGATCTGGGAAGAGAAGACCATCGAGTTGCTCATCACCTCACGGGTTGGCCCGTCCACGACGATCTCTCCTTCGCCCAAAATCGCTACTCGGTCAGCACACTGAGCGACCAGCTCCACGTCGTGTGTTGACATAAGGACGGTCTTTCCCTCGCCCTGCAACGCCCTCAGGAACTGGGCCAGGGATTGCTTCTGTTCGTAGTCGAGACCCCTGGTAGGCTCGTCCAGGAGGATCACGTCCGGGTCGGCAACCAGAATGGCGGCCATGGCGGCACGTTGGCGCTCTCCGCCGCTGAGGTCCCTGGGGTATGAGTCGGCGAAGTCGGAGAGGTGGAGGCGCTGGAGCAGGTTATCGTAGCCGCCTGTAGGGAGTCCATGGCTGCGGCGCGTGAAGTCGAGCTCATCTCGTAGTGTGTCGGCAAAGAGGACAGAGCCGGGGTTCTGGGGTACGTAGCCGATCCTGCTCGCGAGATCCTCAACGTCCCTACCCCGGATGTTCTCTCCCCAGAGCTCCACTCGGCCGCGGTCTGGGCGCAGCAAGCCCACGATGTGCTTGAGCAGGGTGGTCTTGCCAGACCCGTTGCGGCCCATGAGAGCAACGAACTCGGCCTGTGCTACGGACAGACTGAGGCCGGTCAGGGCTTCGTGACCGTTGTATGAGAACCAGACATCTCTGACGTCCACGACAGCCTTCGGGGCCATGTCCGGGGAGTGGTTGTTGCTCTCCGAGTCTTGCTTGTGCTGGAGGTAGGCGCTCAGGTGCCTCGCGAATGGCAGACCCTCCTTGATCGTGAGGGGGAGGGGCCGCCACTCCAACTCTTTCGCTACCTGGATGAGGGGAGGCACCAGATCGACCTGCATCAGGACCTGAGACGGCAGCCCGATGAGGGGGCTCTCTCCGTGGCCAGGAAGATACATCACACGGTCCGCGTACTGCACCACGCGCTCGAGACGGTGTTCCGACAGTACGATAGTCAAGCCCAGATCACTGTTGAGTTTCTGAAGCGTGGTGAGGACTTCTTCTGCGGCCTGGGGATCGAGCTGCGACGTGGGCTCGTCCAGCACCAGCACTTCAGGCTGGAGACTGAGGACTGCCCCGATGGCGACCCTTTGCTTCTCGCCCCCAGAAAGCGTGTTGATCTTCCGGTGGCGCAGATGGGCGATGTTCAGTTGATCGAGAACCTCTTCCACGCGCTTGCGCATCACGGATGGTTCCAGGTTGTGGTTCTCCATGGCGAAGGCGAGTTCGTCCTCGACGGAATCAACGACGAATTGGCTTTCTGGGTCCTGGAGTACGAAGCCCACCGCGGCACTCATGCCACGCGGCCCCTCAACCAGCGGGTCACGGCCCGCGACACGAATCTGTCCGCCGAAAGTACCACCATAGAAGTGAGGCACCAGTCCATTGAAGCAGCGCAAGAGTGTGGACTTGCCCGAGCCCGACGCGCCAATGACCAACAGGAACTCGCCCTCAGCTACTTCGAGGCACAGGTTCCTTAACACCGGCAGCTCGCTGTCCGGATAGGAGTATGTGACCTCGCGCAGTTCAATCACTGTTGTGCCTCCTCATTTTAGGTGCGGCCAGCACGGGGGTCACGACGGCCAGAAGCGCCAGACCGATGACGGCGTTGAAGTCAGGCAACGAGAACCGCGGGTAGGGATAGAAGAACAACGCGTTCGGATTGCGCAGCCAGAAGCCAGCGGTGATGGCACACGAGGTGAAACAGGCGATGCTGACCAGTGTATCGCGACGTCGCCAGAGCTCTCGATGGTATCGACTGCGCTTGACGCCGCGGCCTATGGCCATGAGGGTTCCTACGAGCAGCGCCGCACTGCCCAGGGCCAGGAGCACACTTGCCAAAGGGACGCTGGAGTAGTAACTGCGAGCAAAGGCAGCAGCCAGGAGGCCGAAGAGGGCCGTGGCGATCAGCACCCTCTGTAGCGTCTGGCGCCCTTTGCTTCGAGAAGTAGACACGCTGCCGAAACCGCGAGCTTCCATGGACTCGGCTAACTGGATGGCTCTCTCCAGCCCGGTCGTGAGCAGGGGCACGAAGAGAGGCAGCAGGTTACGTATGCCTCGAAAGCGATGCCCCCGAATGGCCTGGGCTTCCCTGATCTCTTGCAGGCTGGACACCATCTGCGGCACGAAGGCGACGGCAATCGAGGTGATCATGCCTGTCTGATACAGGAAGGCAGGCGTGCGTCGTAGCAGCCTGTGGTGATCGACCAGCACGTTGAAAGTGGCGAAGATGAGTAGGATGGCTACGAGGCTTAGTCCGCTCGTCAGCCCGTAGGCCAAGGATTCCAGGGTGGTCTGGCCCCCGAGGTCCAGAATGGCCAGGCGGCCCAGGTGCAGGGTCAGACGCGGCAGCGTGAACATCACGGTGTCGCCGTAGTGGACCGTGAGTAGGTTGAACAGCACGCTGAGGGTCGCCAAGATAAGGCCAGCCTTCAGGAAGACACCCCAGCTAGACGCCATAGGGGACAGCCTGCCGATGGTGTTGTAGGCGACCGCTACGGCCAGCAGCAGGGTAGCAAGGTACAGTGGATTCCTCGTCAGCATGGCGGGGAGCAATGCGGCGAAGAGCCAGAGCATCCAGGTTACGGTGTGGTACATTCGGTCCCGCTCAAGAGGTTGGCCTTCCTAGAATTGCGCCCTGGCTCGGACGTAGATCAAAACCAGCAGCACTGTGATGGCGATGAAGGCTAGCGTGCCAAAGCCCAGCGTCCCCGCGCCCACTCCCAGCAGCAGCAAGATTCTGTCCATGCCCACCGTCTCCTGGTGTGCTGGGTCTGACAATACCGTCGCTGTGTTCGTGGCCTCGACACCGGCGACGTCGCCGGGTTCAGCTACGTCGGTCTCTTCCTCCGAGGCAATGCTGGGCGTGGCAGTACGCGCCATAGCCACTACCGTCGGCCTCGGTGTTGGGGGCGCCGAAGGGGAGGAGGCGGGCTCAACCGATATCCCCGTCGAGGTCGGCGAGGGTGGCGATGCGGAGGTCACCCCGGGAGTGGAGGACGGGGCCGCCGTTGGAGTCGCTGTCGGGGGAGGTGTGGCTGTAGGCTGCGCCACCTCGATGGTCAACTCGTAAGAGTACTCGCCGGCTGCGTTCAGCACTATGAGTTCAAAGGTCTGGGTCTCCTCCGGACACACGTATCTGGCGTCCTCGGGGAGAACTCCAGCGCCGTTGAGAGTCACTATCCCTGCGTTCTTCACCGACCAACGTACCGTGGAGCACTGTCCGCTAGCGATGCTGCCTGGATCGGCTTCGAACTCCACCACAGGCGGAGAGGGGTCCGGCGTGGCGGTGGGTGCAGGGCAGAGCTCCTCGAAGGAGATCAGTGGCGGCTCGACATCCGATCCGCCAACCTCACCGTTGCCCCAGGCCCAACCCTCTACGTCGCCCGCCTGGACGGTGTGCCCTGAGGCGCCCATCCCTGAGTAGACCCACACTCCTTCCTGCTGATTGAGGTAGAAGTACGCCCAGTATTTGCACGGCCCATTACCTGAGCACTGGCAAAAACAGTGCTGCCGGGGGTAGTTGCACCCATCGTGCTCGATCTTGCAGATGGCGGCACCCAGGCCACCATAGGAGAAATCCTTGACGAGGGATAGACCGGACTGGTCAAGGACATCCTCTCCCGTCATGCCGGGCCCGGTGTAGTCGATGCAGTCGGTGAACACACTTCCATCAGAGAACTTGACCACGAGGCCCACTCGCTGTGTGCCCTGAGCCAGCGCCCGGGTCGCAGGACCGGCCGACGCCACCACGAAGGCGAACACGGTCAGGAGCAAAAGCAGTCCCACTGTTGTCCGCTTCATCAAGCACCCCAATCTGATGCTCGGTCCACCCGCTCGGACGCTCGAGCAGACCGGGCACTAGCGAGAGCCAAGCGATTTCTTACTTGGACTTCCTCGACTTCAGACCAACGTATCCGGCCAGACCGGTCATCCCACTCCCCAGTAGTAGAAGAGTGCCCGGTTCTGGGACGAGTTCTTCCTCCTCGACGCAGATCTCATCCAGAGTCATCAGCGTCTCGGGCTGCGTTCCCCACGCGGCGAAGACGAAGGCTGCCACGTCGCCGTTGTAGAGATTCATGTCTCCGTAGTGGCTCCACGACCAGTCACCCCCTGCTGGGAGATAGTGGTAGTTCCAGAAGAACCCCTCTGGGTGGCACCAGCAGTTGTCGCCCGGGCAACCCTCGATGTCTTCGTTCAATGTCCCAAGAGGCGGGAGATCGATCCCACAGAGGGCTTTGCCCAGGCCTTGGAACTCCACCCACTGCACCTCGAACCCGCCCATGTCTTCGGCCGCGATCAGCGCTTCGAGATACCTTATGGGCGTTGTCGTCTGTAGACAATACGTCTCGACCTTGCCGTCGCCGTACTGCACGTAGAGTCCAACCGTCCCTCCATTGGCACCGAGGGTTGTGGCCGCCGGCAACAGCATCGTGGTCACCATGATGGCAAGTACCATCACAAGGAGCCTTGAATGCCTTTTCCCCTTCACCGTTATCCCTTCCTTCTTCGTTGTTCATCCATCTCCGGGCTGCTAGAGTCCGGGGTCGCCATGACCTCTACATCGCCTTCACCTGCCTCTGCGCGCTTCCACAGGACTGCCTTTGTAGCGGGCCCTCTAACCTGTGTAGGCTCTCAGGGCCAGGGGTATGCAGGCATTCCCCTCGTGAACGGTCAGATGCTGGGCTCCCTCACCCAACACTCCATCAGGGTCATCGTCATGGTAGGTAACCTGGATCTCGTAGGTGGCTCCTGCGTGGAGGTGTGGCAGCAGAAGGTACGAGATTCCCGTCTTGCCCATGTCGCTCGGCGGACTCCACGAAGAAGTCTCTCCCTCGACGCGGTAGCTCAGAGAGGCTGTCCCGTCGTTGTTGTCGTCGCCGGAGTACGGGGCAACGATCTCCAGGCCGTCGCCGCAGGTCAGGCGAGCGTACACGGTTCCAGCGATTGTGTCGTCTCCCTCAGACAATGTTTCGTAGTCTGGATACAGTGGAGACACAAGCGCCTGGATGGCCTCGAGAGTAGCCAGGAGACGGCTCTCCGGGCCGCTGGCGGTGAAGGCAAAGCTACCGGATGGTTCCTGGAACGCCAGGAGGGCGTCCCAGGAACTGGAGATGCCGCCTGTCTCCAGGGGTATGATGAGGGGTTGCTCGCGGTATATCCCTGCGGCCAGCATACCTTGAATGGCGAGCGCGGTGGAGTTGCAGTTGGTCTCGGTGTGCGTCGCGAGATCGGGATACCCGCCGTCCGGGAAGCGAAGGCTCTCCAAGAAGGCGGCGGCGTCTTCGGTCACGGCGGGGGAAGTCGGACCGCCAGCAGCGACGATGGCTTGTAGGCTGAGCCCGGTGCTATCCACGTCCGCAGTGGTCATATCCCAGGCCCAGGGCCAACCGCCTTCCGCAAGCTGTTCGTTTTCGACGGTCGCCAGCGCCTGGGCCCCAATGGTCTCGCTCACGGCGTGCAAGGCGATCAGCGCCAGGTCGTGGGAGAAGATCTTGTTGAGGTGATACCTCCCGGTGGAATCGTTGTAGGTGTCAATCAGCTGATCTACGAGGTCCAGGCCTGCGAAGTCGTAAGGGTGTGCATCCGCAGCCTGCACGGCCCTGATCACTTTGCCCAGTTCCCCGGCAGGACCGCCTGGAGGTCCACTAGGGATGTAGGCGGGAGTCAGGGATTCGAGAGCATCAAGGGCGCTACCGCCACTCTTGGTCCAATCGGGCCCATCTGGGCCCTCTCCGCACAGGGCGATGGCGTACACGGCGTCAGCGGTGATGCCACCGTTGCCGAAACTGCCGTCGCTTAACTGTCGCGTGTGGAGCCACTCCAGCGCCTTCAGGGCGGAGAGTCCACGGCCCGGCAACGGCAGGGATCTGCCCATGAGGCCCAGGGTTGACGCGGCGGTGACCAGCACGTCGCTCTCGAAGGAGCCTTCTCCTGATTGCGCATCCAGGAGCGCGTCAAACGGTGTGCGCAGGCAGCGCGAGTACTCGGTGCTCAACAGGTTCTCACCAGCCGCCAGCAGAGCCTGGATGGCTTGGGCTGTGGATACCGGATCCGACTCGGATTCTGTCGCAGAAGCGGCAAAGCCGGCATCTGCTGTCTGACGCTCCTTGAGGTAGTCGACCGCATCGCCAATGGCCGTCGAGGAGGGCGATTCACCTACAGACAACAGGGCCTGGAGACTGAGCGCGGTACTCGTGGTGTCGCTCGCCTGCGTTGGCGCGGGACCCCACCCTCCATCAGCAACGTTTCGTTGGCTCCTGAGCCAGGTCTTGGCGGAGGGGAGTACGGTTTCCTTGGAGGCTTGCAGTGCCAGAATGGCCAGGGCGTGGGCGGCTATTCCATCGGAGGGATCAGCCATGTACCGGCCGGAGGTCTGACGATACCCCTCGATGGTGGTGATGAGATTGGCACCGCCGAAGGCACGTGGGTCCCTGTTTCCAGCTACGGCGGCCAGGATGATGCGGGCCGCGCCCTCTGCGCTGTTGGCATACGTGGCAACCTGGGTCTCCAAGCAGTTGAGCGGCGAGTCACCCCCTGCCTGAACGCTGTCCGGCTCCTCGTACGCGGCGGCGAAGGCGAGCACCACCGAGCAGGTAGTCTCAGGATCCGAGGTGGGCGTGCCAAACCCACCGTCGGCGTTCTGCTCACCTGCTAGCCAGCGGAGCGCCTTGTCAACCGAGCGGAATCGCTCGCCTGTCGTAGGGCCTTGAGCCGAAGCAAACGAAACACCCTGAGCACACACTGCCAGCAGGACAACCAGGGTTAGAAGAGTCTTCCTCATGTCTGTCGTGGCCGCGCCCCAGCAAGCACAAGGCCCCAACCTGCGGATCGGGGCCTCGGCAAAAAACCAACCCCCTCGTCGAGCCGACTGGGGGTTCTCTTCTCACGGCTTGTGGACCGCGGCTCCGCCCCCCTTTCTCTCGAAGGTCGCGGACGCGCGAATCAGGCGGGTATCCTGGCTCCTCCAGCAACGCTGGAGCTACAGTTGCGGGACAGCGCCGGACTTCGACCGGCTTCCCCATTAAGTCCTAGCATCCGGGCAACGGACGCCCAAGTCGCAAGCTATTCGGTTTGACAACAGTATAGCACAGTTTCGACCTCTTGTCAAGTACT
>CAZOBP010000092.1:0-11619 GCA_964577995.1 uncultured Anaerolineales bacterium | reverse complement strand
CTCGCGGGTGTCTCGCTGGGCCCAACTGCCGGGCCCGGACGAGGTTATCCGTGCTCTGAACGTGCGCGTCCGCTTGCCAACCCCTGCTTCCGATTTCGTGGAGGTCTTCGTGGGCGAGCATCTGGCGCCAGGATGGTTCGCATGGGTAATCCCGCTTGGCGACGGGCAAGCCCGCTTGGGCATTGGCACGGATGAGGGGTCGCCAGGGCACTACTTCAACCAATGGATAGCCGCGTTTCCCGACCGTTTTCGGAACATGGAGATCCTGGAGATGTCAGGCGGCTCCATCCCTCTGGGCCTCCCGAAGCGCGCGTACGCAGATAGCGTCATGCTGGTTGGAGATGCCGCCTGTCAGGTGAAACCCACTTCGGGGGGCGGCTTGTACACAGGTCTGAAAGGGGCCAGGTCTTGCGCGCAAGTGGCAGCCGATGCCCTGAGCAACGATGATCTGTCCGCTGTCTCACTGAGACGCTATCACGACCATTGGCTGGGGCAGATGGGTGAGGAGCTGGAACTGGGGATGCTGCTCAGGAGGGTCTTCACCAGGCTGGAGGACGAGGACTTCGACAGAGTGCTCCGCTTGCTAGGCAACCGCACGATACAAGACTTCATCTCCAAGTACGGCGATATCGATTTTCCTTCGCGCCTGTTCAAGGAATCCGCCTCTTTCTTCCCAGGACTCGCCGCTCTCTCCGCACTGGGGGCCCGAATGGCGCGACGCGACGAATGGATAGACTATGCTCTCGCTGTTCTGCGCACATCAGGCTAGCCCCAGAGATACCCTGAAGCGCCTGACCAGCGATCTCCACACCCGACGGCCCGGCGTCGCTGCGGCGCTGACGTATCTGGCCCTCATCTGTGTAGCGGAGCTTCTCACGATCACTCCCGAGCCTCGTACGGGATTGGTGCTGCACGGGCTGCTGCTCGTTGCCCTACTGGTCCACAGTGCTGTCGCCTCTCAGCGCGTGTACCATCGCCTGCTTCTGACTCTGACCATCGCACCCCTCACGAGGATGGTGAGCTTGTCCCTGCCACTAGCGGTAGCCCACATTCCCCAGATGTACTGGTACCTGATCATCAGCGTGCCGTTGTTCGTGGCGACCATTCTGACCGCCCGCACTCTGGGGTTGTCGCGCCAGCAGCTAGGCCTCACCTTTCGACAGATACCTCTGCAACTCCCGGTCGCTGCCACAGGCCTTCTGTTCGGAGTGATCGAGTACCACATCCTCAGACCCGCTCCGTTGATCGATGACCTGACCTGGCCATACGTCCTGGGCGGTTTCCTCATCCTGATGGTATGCACGGGGTTCGCAGAGGAACTGATCTTCCGCGGGGTCATGCAATGCACGGCACTGCAAGCACTGGGGAGCTTCGGTCTGCTGTACGTGGCCATTCTCTTCGCCGTGCTCCACGTCGGGTACAAGTCCGCGGAGGACGTGGCCTTCGTATTCGTGGTCGCCCTGGTGTTCGGGTGGGTGGTCAGGAGGACAGGGTCTCTTCTGGGGGTCACACTAGCGCACGGCCTCACCAACGTGATCCTCTTCATGGTGATGCCTTTCTGGGGATAGAATAGACAAAAGCCGGGCGGCACGCCGTCCGGCTTCACTACAATCCGCAGTACGGAACGTTCTGCTGAGATCTCCTCGGGCGATCTAGCGAGGGAGCAGTTCCACCACCTTGATCACGGCTGTCAACGCGAAGCCCATCAACAATGGTGCAATGGCGATGTTCAACGCCCGGACCAGCACCTGAGCTCTGGATCCCTCGTTGACCGCGATGATCTCCTTCTGCACCAGCAACACCAGCAGCGTGATGACGGCGATCAAACCAAGAGAGCCTGCCATCGCCACCGTGGTGATGGTGGAGACGGTGGTGGTAGTCACTGTAGAAACCATAATGTTTCTCCTCGCTTCCTACTCTGGATGCCTCAGCAGACCAAGGCTCTTAACTCATATAATAGCACAAGATTTGAAGGTTGTCAAGCTACCCCACCTGCCATAGAATAGCTCACAGGTGGCAAGTTGCCACCCTCGGCTATTGCCGACACCGCAGAGTTCTTCGCAGCACGGCCCACCGCTCCGGACCACGATGAGAGACGAGTCCCCAGCGAAGCAGGGAGGGATGGGCGCAGCAGTTGGTTTCCGTGGACGTCGATGTGCCTGCCGGGACCAAGGTGACCATCCGCATCCCATGCACTGTACGGGAGACGGCACCCGGAGGCCACGAAATCGTCAACTTTGCAGTGCTGGTGTGCAGGATCCCAGCTTGGTCTATCGGCCTTGCAGAACCATCGAGGTAGAGGAGGAGTTCGTCCCCGAGGTAGTCGCCGGCAAAAGGCGGCGTATTCGACAGGGATAGCTCAGTACCGCAGTGAGTCATTCAGGCTTGAGTAGACATCGGGCTACGAGAATCGCGGCGGCCTTTCTGTTCATCACGACAGCTCTTCTCTGCATCCTCCCGCCGCAGCTTCCAGCGGCTCCCGCCCAGAGTACGACGGAAACGTCAGCAGCGGAGGAACCACGCGCTGCTGGCCTGTCCGAGGCCGAATCTACACCTCCTCCAAAGCAGTGGTTGCCCCTGGCCATGAGGGACTACTACCGTCTCCCTCCCTGGTCCGGAACCGCCCGTTTTGGCTTTGGCGTAGTGGAGAACCCCGTCGAGGAGTATGACGTGTCCCGGCTGGGGGCCGATTGGTACGTCACCTTCGGGTTTCGTGGAGACCCTCCCCCTCTGTTCGATCTGGAGTACGTCCAGACCATTCGCCTCTCTGAGACTGGGATCGGATACCTTCCATCACAGCAGGCCATAGAGACCTACGCTCGAGCGCGACCAGGCACGCTCTGGCTCGTCGGCAACGAGCCCGACGCTCCCGCGCAGGACTGTGTCACCCCAGAGCGGTACGCCGAGCTCTATCACGAGTTGTACGGCATCATCAAGGGGGCCGACCCCACCGCCAAGGTGTCCATCGGGGGCGTCGTCCAGGCCACGCCGCTTCGTCTCCAGTACCTGGACATGATCCTCGATGAGTACGAGGCTTCGTATGGTCAGAAAATCCCCGTGGACGTATGGAACGTGCACGGCTTCATTCTACAGGAGAAGAAGAATTCCTGGGGATGTCAAATCCCGTGTGGGATCGAGGGCGTTCAACAGGGGATGCTATACAGCCTCGACGACCACGATGACATGACCATCTTTCACCAGCAGATCCGCGAGTTCCGGATCTGGATGAAGGAGCATGGCGAGAGAAACAAGCCGCTCATCGTCAGCGAGTATGGCATCTTGATGCCTGAGAGTCTAGGGTTCGACGAACCGCGGGTCGAGGCTTTCATGCTGGCCACTTTCGACTACTTCCTCGACACCAAGCTGAGCTGGCTCGGCTACGCCGCCGACGACAACAGACTGGTCCAGGCCTGGAACTGGTACAGTCTGGATGATGACGCCTTCGAAGGGCATCAGAGCCGCAGCCATCTGTTTGACCCTGACAGCAAACTGCTGACGCCGCTGGGCAGAGCGTATCGAGACTACACGTCCTCACTCCCCTGAGCGCCCTTCCCTCAAGGCGCGAGGCAAGTACTCGCCTACTGCCGCCCCGTCCAAGTCCCTAGTACTGCGTGAGGCTGCCTTCGATCTTGGCCCTCTTCACCGCATAGCGAAAGGCCACAAAGCTCATCGGCAGCAGAATAGCGGCGAATAGGAACAAAGCCATCACGTCTGGCGCCAACGCGGAGAGCGAATCCCCGGTCAAGATGGCGCGCCGCATAGCCTGCAGCGAGTAGGTCAGGGGTATGAGGTACGAGACCGGTTGCAGCCAGGCCGGCAAGACTGTGATGGGGTACAGGACGCCCGCCAACAGTGTGGAGACACTTCCGAACAGGAAGTTGATGGGATCACCCCTCTTGAAGACCATAGTGAAGCTTGCTGACAGAATTCCTACTCCACTGAAGGCCAAAATGGTCAGGGCCTGAATGACCACCGCCGCCAGCAGGTTGGCGTGTCCCAGGTCCGCTCCGAAGAGGAATGCCCCCAAGAGGAGATAGATCAGCACCTGGAAAGAGGCGAAGGCAAAACTCCACAGGCTCGACGACACGAGAACCATGGATAGCCGCGTTGGTGTGACCAGCATCGCCTCCAGGGTGCCCATCATCTGCCCCCTCCGGATCGTGGCCGCGAAAGTACTCATGGCCACACCCTGGTAGCGCATGAAGGCGATTCCCACCAGGACGAAGGCGAAGTAGTCACCACCGTAGGCTTGGAGGTGCGGTGCCGCGGCCTCACCAAAGAGCAGAGCCACAAAGTAGAAGCTAGCCACGGAGAAGAGAATGCCAAAGGACTGCAAGAGAAAGGCCAGGCGATAGCTGACCTGGAGCTTGAAGTCCCTGAGCACGAAGGCCCACATCTTCCTGAAACCCGCGCGCAGCAGGCTGGGGCTCATAACAGCATCGAGGCCCAGCCCTTTGTCCGCGTACATTCGCTTGTCCACGGACGGCACCTGAGAAGGAGAAGATACTCCGCTCCCATCGGCGGGCAAATCGTCGCTCGTGAACTCCTCGAAGATCTCCTCCAGTGTGACATCTTCTGCCCGGATGCTGTCTATCTCGCCGCCCCCTTCGACAACACGTCGCAGCACCTCAGATAGAGCCGACGCCGACTCAAGCAAGCGGACATCCAAGGCGACCTTGCCCCGACCCAGAGCCTCCGTCGAAAGCTCGAGAACGCCACCCAGACGCTGAAGCTCCCCGAGCGTCGCCTCCGACATGCCCGCTATCTCCATCTGGTACCGGGCCTCTGGTCTCACCAGTTCCTTCAGCCGGCCTACCTCGTGCACCACCGTCAACCTGCCACGGTGCATGATGCCTATACGGTCGCAGAGTTGCCCCGCCTCGCCTAGCTGGTGCGTCACCAGCACGATGGTATGCCCACGCTTGTGGACCAGACGGTGGATCGTCTCCCTCAGTCTCGCAGCCGAACTCGGATCGAGGCTCCTAGTCGGTTCGTCGAGGAACAGGATCTCCGCATCGTTCAGCAATCCACGGGCCAGCGCCAACCTCTGTTTCATGCCCGACGAGTACGTATCGAACCTCTGATCCAGCACCTCTTGCAGCCCCAGCAGACTGGCTAGCTCTTCGACTCTGCCCTCAGTTTGAGCGCGAGAGAGGCCGTAGAGGGAAGCGTAGAACCTGAGATTGTCTTTCCCGCTCAGCCGCCAGTAGAAGCTGCGCTCCTCACCCGTGACCAGTCCGATGTGCCTCCTTACCGTCTCACCGTCCGCAAGTGGATACCCGCTGATGAGCGCATCTCCAGAACTCGGCAATACCAGAGTGCTCAGGAGTTTGATCAGCGTCGTCTTGCCAGCGCCATTGGGCCCCAGCAGACCGAACAACTCACCGCGCTTGATGGACACGGTCACGTCGTCCACAGCGACCACCTCTTCGCGGCGGGACGGCCGCAGCAGGCCATCCAGTCCTTTCTGCCGAGGGAAACGTTTGGTCAGTGAGAAGGTTTCAATGGAGTAGGACAACTGCTCTCCCCGCTGTCCGATGTGACTCGTCTCGCACTCGCTCGCTGGCTGTCGCTCCATGGCCCAGTTGGCACACGCTCACACCAACACTGCCCACGTTCTCGATCCAGAGCGACGACGCGCACCGACCGGAAGACAGTGGGGTCATTATAACATAGCGGCCCCCGGGCCTCAACAGTCCGCCGGTCGTTCCAGGCACTCGGTGCGTGCGACACACGAGCACTCGTGCGCCGCATGCGCCCTGGACAGCAGTGCCGGTGGCACTCTTGCCGTACACCTGCCCAGTTGCCCCGGTCAATCGGCTGTGATAGAATCGCCTCGTCCTCGAGGCACGATCCCACGGTCCCGTGCGCAGCAGAGAAGAAGACCAATCTTGTGGAGGTTCCGACCCATAGAATACGTCTCCATCGGCGTCTACCGGTTTGCCCTTACCCACAAGTGGAACAGCAGGTTTCCCATCATCCTGCCCACCGCAGGGGCCGGAGTGCTGGCCGGATGGCGAGGCCCGCTGATCGACATCTTCCACGCGAGGCAAGCGGGCCTGGGATACACGACACGCCAGCTCACGGCTGCCCTGAGCTACTTGCTGGGCGCCGTGGTGCTGGTAGGAATCAGGGAGAGAAGAGGGTAAACGTAGCATGAGCGGATGTCGCTCGCTGCTCAGCCACACAGCTCTTGCCTCGATCGTGTTCGTCTACTGCGTGTTGGGCTTCGCCTACGCAGTGGAGACCCCCAAGTGGCAAACGCCTGACGAGCCCGCTCACTACAACTACGTGGTCTACCTCGCTGAGAACGGCCGTTTCCCGGTCCTTCAGATGGGTGACTACTCCCACGAGCACCTGATAGAGATCAAGGCCGCCAAGTTCCCGCCCGAGATGTCCATCGAACCCATCCGCTACGAGTATCACCAGCCGCCCCTCTACTACGTGGTGGCAGCAGCCATCTACCGGATCGCCACACCGCTGGGGTTCGACATCCAGTTCCTTGCCCTGCGCCTTCTTTCCGTGCTCCTGGGAGCCATGCTCCTTGTCGTCGCCTATTCCATCGTGAGAGAGATCTTCCCCCATGACCTGTTCCTGGCCTTGACCGCCACGGTCGTGATCGCCACCGTGCCCATGAACATCGCCATCAGCGCGGCTATCAACAACGACACACTGGCCGATCTGATTCTGGCCCTCGTTTTCTGGCTCTGTCTCAAGGAGATCAAGGTTGGCGTTTCTCAACGCCAGGCGCTGGCCCTGGGACTACTGATCGCTCTGGGCCTGCTCACCAAGACCACCATCTATGCGCCACTGATGCTCTCGACGCTTCTGGCGCTTGTTGTCGGAGAGCGGAAGCGGGGGTGGCACGGCTTTCTCCGGCGGCTGGTGACGGTTTACGGCCTGGGTCTGCTGTTATCCACTTGGTGGTTCGTCCGCAACGCCCTGACCTACGGAGGCCTGGACCTCTTCGGCTGGCAACGCCACGAGTCCATCGTCGTCGGGCAGCCCACCACGGCTCAATGGATTGCCAAGAACGGGTTAGCCAACACAGTCCAGCACCTCTTCGTAGTCTCGTTTCGCAGCTTCTGGGCCCAGTTCGGCTGGATGGGAGTCCTCATCGATTCCCGCCTCTATCTTCTTCTGGCCATCGTCTCGGCGGCGATGGCTCTTGGCTTCGTGCTCTGGCTATGGCGCGTCGCCCGTGACCGTGCGCTCCTCGCCGGCTTCCAGCGGTGGGCGCTGCTCCTCCTGCTGCTGGTCTTCCTGGTGGTGGCTGCCGAGCACATCTCCTACAACCTCAAGTTTGTCCAGCCCCAAGGACGCTACCTCTTCCCAGCGCTGGTGCCCATCGGCCTGGCCCTCGCCCTCGGCATCTCCGAGTGGGTCCTTCTGGCAGCGCACCTGACGGCTCGACTGGCACCTCCGCGCCCAGTGCACGCCTCACTTCCTGCCATCCTCCAGACCGCCGCCTTCGCTGTCTATTGCCTCGGGTTCGTCCTCCTCGACCTCGGGTGCCTCTACCTCTTCATCGTTCCCCAACTTCAGCGCTGATTTGCGCTTCAACGTCGAAGTCAGCAAGACCCCGACAGGACGCATGTCGGAACCACTTGGCCGTGATGCTTTGGCCTGCCAAAACCAGCTATGCTATAATCCACCCCCGGGAGGTCGAAGAGATGAGCAACAGCGGTGGACGCAGGGGGACTTTCTCTATCGTGGCCTACGACCCAGAGAGGGAGGAATGGGGCGTAGCCGTCCAGTCCAAGTTCCTGGCCGTCGGCTCCGTCGTGCCCTGGGCCAGTGCCGGGGTGGGCGCCTTGGCCACACAATCCTGGGCCAACACCTCCTACGGACCGAGAGGGCTGGCCATGATGGAGGAGGGGGTATCCGCCGAGGAAGTGATCGCTTGGCTCACCGAGGAGGACAAGGATCGTGCCTCGAGACAGGTGGGTGTGGTGGATGCCAGAGGCGAGGCCGCTGCCTTCACCGGGGAAGAGTGCTTCGACTGGGCAGGGCACATCGTGGGCGAGAACTACACCTGCCAGGGCAACATCCTGGTCAGTGAGGATACCGTGAAGGCCATGGCTCAGACCTTCGAGGAGACGCAGGGAGCCCTCGTCGATCGCCTGATTACCGCTCTGGGGGCCGGACAGAAGGCTGGCGGTGATCGGAGGGGTCAGCAGTCGGCGGCCATCCTGGTGGTGAGAGAACGCGGTGGGTACGCAGGCTTCAACGACCGCTACGTAGACCTGCGAGTGGACGATCATCCCACGCCTATCGACGAACTGGCCCGCCTGCGCAAGCTGCACAACCTCTATCTGGGAAAAACAGACCCGGAGAATGTGGTGAAGATCGAGGGAGAGTTGCTGTCCGAGATACAGGAGATTCTGCGAAGAACCGGGTACTGCAAGGGTGCCACCACCGCTGTGTACGACGAGAAGACGAAGAAGGCTTTCAGAGACTTCGTGAGCACCGAGAACCTGGAGGAGCGATGGCGGGACGATGACCTGCTGGACGGCGTCATTCTGGACTTCATGAGGGAGCGCTTCTGACGTGACTGAGGATGTAGACCGTGCAGGGCACTGAGGTGACCGAGGCTCACTCGCGCCGGACCGTGCGACTCCAGCGAATAGGAGCGCTCCTCGTCGTGATCCTCACTACCCTCGTCGTTGTCCTCTTTCGCGACCGTCTAGTACAGTACGAGAGATACGGGTATCTGGGTGTCTTCCTCACCACCTTGGCCGGGAGTGCCACCGTGGTCCTACCGGTGCCGGGACTGGCTGTGGTCTACCTGGGAGGAAGCCTGTGGAATCCGGTCGCCGTTGGGCTCGTCGCCGGCCTTGGCGACGCCTTAGGGGAGGCCACGGGCTATCTGGCCGGATACGCAGGTCAGGGGCTGGTCGAAGAGTTAGGTCTCTACAAGCGTTTCGAGAGCTGGATGCGACGGAACGGCTTCCTGACCATCCTTTTCCTGTCCGCCATCCCAAACCCCTTCTTCGATCTCGCAGGTCTCGCCGCTGGCGCATCTGGCTTTTCAGGAAAACGGTTCTTCCTGGCAGCGTGGATAGGCAAGACGGTCAAGGATGTCGCCTTCGCCCTGGCGGGATTCTACTCCATCCCCCTTTTCGCAAACTCGATTCTGCCGGGTCTGTCGTCCCTCTTGCAGTGACACCTCTCGACAATATCGAGGTTTTCTCAGGCAGTGTTATCCCTAGAAAAGAAGGTTAGGTTGAACACGGAAATTGGATGAAACAGTGGCGCTTCTGGGTAGGAATCGTTATCAGTCTCGTATGCCTGGTCCTCGTCCTGTGGAACGTAGACTACCGCGACGTGGTGGATGCCCTCGGACGAGCCAACTATGCCTGGCTCGTGCCAGCCGCCCTGCCCTTTGCCGGCACCATCGCCAGCAAGGTCTTGCGCTGGCAACTCCTCTTTCCAGGCGATCACTCCAGGATCCGGCGCGGCAAGCTTCTGTCCGCGCTCATGATCAGCTACGCACTCAACACCATTCTCCCCGCCCGGCTGGGGGAGTTGGCGAGAGCGTACGTCATCGGCGAATCCGAGGACCTGAGCAAGTCGCTGGCCCTCTCCACCATCGTGGTAGAGAAAGTGCTGGACGTTCTCACCCTACTCCTGTTTCTGGTGCTGCTGCTGCCTTTTGTGACCTTGCCCTCGTGGATCCGGCAATCAGCCCTCGTCATGGCCCCTGTCTTCGTGTGCCTGTTCATCATCCTCCTCGCCCTGGCCTACCAGCGTACGAGGACCCTGGCTCTGGCGTCTTCGCTGCTGAAGCGCCTTCCACGTCTTGGCGGGGAGCGGCTGCTGGCATCCCTCGACTCGGCACTGTCTGGGTTTGACGTACTCGGCTCCCTGGAGGCGAATCTCGCACTCTGGGCCTGGTCGATTGCGGTGTGGGCCACCAGCGGACTGTTCATGCTGCTGGTCATGTTTGCCTTTCACATCGAGGCACCGCCGGCCGCAGCATTCCTGGTTTTGTGCGTCACCAGCCTAGGAATGACCGTTCCCTCCTCGCCGGGCTACATTGGCGTCTATCACTGGCTGGTGGTGAGCACACTTCAGATCTTCGGGGTGGAAAGGGAACTGGCTCTTAGTTTCGCCTTCGCGTTACATGCCTTGACCTTCCTGCCGCTGACACTGTTGGGCATTTTCTACATGATGAGAGAGAACTACTCCCTCCAGAGAATAGAACGAGGAGCACTGGGTGGGACAGACACGGCAGACTGAGCGCCCATCGCCAGGGGCGCTTCTGAAAGCTCGTGGTAGCTGGATGGCACTGTCTCCTGCGTGACTACGAGAGAAGGCCGGTGTTATCGATGCCGTGCGGATTACCGTCGGGAATATGGTTATGAATGGTATGGAGAAACTCAAAGAGTTGGAGCACGAGATGCTGCGCTGCAACCGCTGCGGCTATTGCCAGGCAGTCTGTCCCATCTACGATGTACTCCGGCGCGAGCCGATCACTGCGCGCGGAAGGATACAGCTACTGAGGGCCGTCGCTGAGGGGAGGCTTCCGCTCTCGGAAACGATTGCTCACTGCATCTACAGTTGCACCGATTGCCAGTCTTGCCAGGTGAGCTGCCCTGGAGGAGTGCGCACTACCGAGATCTTCAGCGCTGCGAGACATCTGCTCGCCGAGAACGAGCACCTGCCACCCATGCTGAACGAACTAGAGGAGCGTGTCCGCTCTTCGCACAACATCTCCGGCGAGCCTGCCGAGAGCCGGCTCCTATGGGCCGAGAACCTGGAGAATCGGCCGGAGGATCTGGTCGGGAAGGAGAGCGCCGAGGTCGTGCTGTTCACTGGCTGCGTCTCGGCCCTCTATCCCATGGCCTACGGAATCCTTCAGGACCTGGTGGAGATCCTCCAGGCAGCGGAGGTGGACTTCACCACGCTCGGCAGCGAGGAGTGGTGCTGCGGGTACCCTCTGCTCTCGGCCGGTCTGCCTGTCTCCGATCTGGTGGCACACAATCTGGAGGCGGTCAAAGGGTTGGGGGCCAAGACGCTGGTCACCACTTGTCCTTCCTGCTACCACATGTGGGAGCAGCACTACAAGCCTGATTTCATCCGGGTGAAGCACTCCAGCGAGTATCTGGCGGAACTCCTCGAGACAGGCCGGGTATCGCTCCGGAGGCTGGAGAAACGCGTGACCTACCACGACCCCTGCGACCTGGGTAGGAAGAGTGGGGTGTACGATGCGCCACGTAGCATCATCCAGGCCATACCTGGCGTGGACTTCGTGGAGATGGAAGACCACCGGGAAGACGCCATGTGCTGCGGTGGCGGGGGAAACCTGGAATCCGTCGATCCTGAGCTATCCAGAGAGGTAGCGAAGCGCCGCCTCGAGCAGGCGCAAGCAGTGGGAGCGGAGGTTATCGTCAGCGCCTGCCAGCAGTGCGAGCGTACGCTGTCCATGGCCGCACGCCGCGAGAAGATCAGGATCAGAGTGATGGATGTGGTGCAGTTGCTGCGAATGGCTCTTTCCGAAGATACGACCACAGATTGAGGTGAAGCTATGAGCATATTCGATCCCCGTCTCCTCAAGTGCGAAGAGACAAGAGCACAACGGGAGAAAGCACTGCCCATCCTCTCCGCCGCCCTTGA
>CAZOBP010000091.1:0-11632 GCA_964577995.1 uncultured Anaerolineales bacterium | reverse complement strand
CAGGGTTGCCTCCAGCGAAGGCGTGCGCTACAATAACCCAGGTCGGAACGTTTCCATAGGCGTGAAGCAAGGAGGAGAAGAACAATGAACGCCACGAGGGTGCGCAGCGTGGGCCTGGTGCTGGTCGTTCTGCTCTTGGTGAGCGGCATGGTGGCCTGCGACATAGGCGGAGGGGCTTCGAAGCCCACCATCACCATCACCGCTCCCACCAGCGATGCCCAGTTCGAGGAGGGGGAGGAGATCAACGTTCTCTCCTCGGCCAACGACGCCAAGGGTGTGACCAGGGTGGAACTGTACGTGGACGGCGACCTCTACCGCACGGACTCCGCCCCGAGCGCCGAAGGTGAGACCTCACTGGCCATGATCCAGACCTGGGTGGCCACGGATCCGGGGATGCACACTCTCTCCGTGATCGCCTACAACGTGGACGGTACGGCGAGCGAACCCTGGGCGGTGACCATCGAGGTTGTGGCAGCAGGTGGAGTGGTCACCCCACCCACGCCCACGACGTCGGCCGGCCCACCACCGGCGGCCACGAACACGCCACCACCTCCTCCACCCGAGGCGACCGACACGCCGGAACCTCCGCCGGAGGAGACAGCGGCCCCACCCACCGACACGCCGGAGCCGGAATTGCCGGATCTGGTGCTCAGTGGATTGGTGGTCACGCCGCCTGATCCCGAGTGGGGCGGAGCGGTCCAGGTCCGCTTCGACGTCGGCAATGTGGGCCACGCAACTTCCGGCCCGTATAGGATCGTCTGGCAATACGGCCCTGGGGCCGCCGATTTCATCGATGACTACAAACCTGCACTGCCAGCCGGCAGCGGGGGAACGGTCAATTGGACACTTGACCATATCTATGAGTCGTACAACACGGTGGCTACGGTGGATTTCGGTGGCGAGGTGGATGAGGAGAACGAGGACAACAACAGCGAGCAGTTTGCGGTCACAGTGGGCGCAGCGCCTCCTGACCTCTACATCAGCGAGATCAGATACTCGCCAGATCCCCCTGTGCAGGACTCTTCGAACCATGTCGGGGTCAAGGTCCACAACCAGGGAGGCACCGAGGCCGGCAGCTTCAAGGTGATCTGGAGGTCAGGGGAGCCAGGCACCGTTCTCGAGTGGACCATAACCTCTCTGGCTCCCGGTGCCTCGGCTTGGGCCGAGTGGCCGTACACCTACATTGGGCACGGGCACTTCATAACGTACGCTGAGGTTGACTCGGACGGCGACGTAGACGAGAGCAACGAGGACAACAACGAAGCGTCCCGGGGGATCGACGTAACGCCCTCCTAGGCACCTTTGCTGGACTTCCAGGCTGATGATGGCGATGTGCCCGCCGCTGTCCTGATGGTGGGCACATCCCCTCAGCCGTCTCCGGCAACACGGTCTTGTCCCGCAGCAGAAGGCGGATACGCCGGGACTCGCTCTGCTGACCGGACGTAGCGGCATCGAATGAAGGAGGAGCACAATGCCGGAAACGACAGGAGTGCGGTTCGGTTGGCTGAGAGTCATGTACGTGTGGACCATCGTGGGCGCTGGAGGGTTCGGCCTCGTCGCCCTCTTCGCCCCAAGCCTGACGGAATCTCTCTTTGGCCTCCCTGCTCAGGATCCATTCTTGAGGGGAATCATAGGCAGCGTCTACGTGGCGTTCGGGATCCTCTCCATACTGGGCCTAAGATCCCCGCTCAAGTTCGTCCCCGTGCTCTTTCTCCAGCTTTGCTACAAGGTCATCTGGTTCCCCGTGGTGCTGGTACCCCGCTTGGTAGGTGGACAGTTCCCCATCCATGCGATGGTGCTTTCGGTGATCTTTGTGACCTACGTGGTCGGCGACCTCATCGCCATACCCTTTGGCCGGCTCTTCACCAGGGAAGCCTAGCCTGATACCGTCCACCACTGGGCAGCGCTGCCATCGCTCGGTGAGCTGAGGAGGCCATGATGAACGCGCAGGAGATCATCGACAGGCTGGGGATGGTGCCCCATCCCGAGGAAGGCGGCTACTTCGTCGAGACCTACAAGTGTGAGGAATCGATCCCCAGGAAGGCGCTGCCGGAGAGGTACCACGGGAAGAGGTCCTTCGGCACGGCCATCTTCTACCTACTCACGCCGGATACCTTCTCCCAGTTGCACAGTCTGGAGTCGGACGAGATCTTCCACTTCTACCTGGGGGACCCCGTGAGCATGCTCCAGATGCGCCCCGATGGGTCGTCGGAGGTGCTGACGCTGGGCCAGGACATCCTAAGGGGTCAGCGGCTTCAGGTGGTGGTGCCCAGAGGGACCTGGCAGGGGGCGTTCCTCAATGCAGGCGGGGAGTTCGCCCTCCTCGGTTGCACCGTGGCCCCGGGGTTCGAGTACGCCGACTACGAGACAGGTTCCAGAGGTGATCTGCTGAAGGAGTATCCCGAGCAGGAAGAGCTCATTCTGCGACTGACGCCGCCGCGCTGAGCCGGGCACCCTCGTGTGGCGGTTAGGTTGTCGCTGGGCGTGATCGGCCCGGGCGTGGGACGTGGTGTCGTTGAACATCGCGTTCGTATGAAAGGAGAGAGGTGAGTGATGGAAGACAGTATCACGATCGGTCGGCCAGTGGAAGAGGTCTTCGCCTACTTGAAGGACATCGAGAACTTGGCCAAGTGGCATGGGCAGGTAGATCACGGCGAGCAGACTTCGGAGGGCCCGCTCGGTGTGGGAACCACGTATCGCGGAAGCTCTGACCTCATGGGCAGGAAGATGGAGTGGACCTCGGAGATCACCGAATACGAGCCCAACCGTAAGGTCGCCCAGAAGCTAGACATGGGCCCTGCGGTGATGGCGATGAGCTGGCTCGTCGAGCCAGTGGGAGACGGCACTAAGTTCACCATGATCTCCGAGGGCGAAATGGGCGGCCTGGCCAAGCTGGCTGGTCCTCTCATGGACCGCACGATGAAGAAGCAGATGGAGGGGAACCTGGCGCGCTTGAAGGCCTTGTTGGAGGGCTAGAGTCTACCCGGCCGACACTCCCTCTCTCAGGGGAAGGAAACCGGTGTTGTGGCCTATTCTCCCATATTTCCCTCCCTGGATGGGAGGGGCGAGGGGAGGGTGGAAAGCCTTGACCCCCACCCAAACCCTCCCCCTGCCGAAGGGGGAGGGCTGAGACGGTTACACCGCATTGTTCGATGCGGCCTTCTGGGTGCTTGGGGGGGCGTTGACGGAGCGAGCAACAAGGTTTTAGCCGCACGACATGTCGTGCGGCTACAGTTTGGATGGACGGGGCCCGTATTCACAGCATCAGCAGCACCAGCGCCAAGGCCCCCATGGCCGCTGCCAGAGCCACGTCGGCGCGGGCTACCGCGATGGGCTGCCCCTGCGACTGGGCAGGATCGAAGGCTCTGGCCTCGGCGGCCCACACGATGTCGTCGCCGCGCCTCAGAGATCCCGCGATCACGGTTACTAGCAGCAACTTCAAGGTGTGAAGCCTGCGAGAGCGGAAGCCGCCCCTCAGTCGCATGGCCTGATATGATGTATCCATGTTCTCCTGAATGGTAGGCAAGACGTTGGTGGCTACTCCCAACGCAAACCCAAGTCCTTTCAGTCTCATGCCCTCGAAGAGCTGCGCCATCTGCGCTACCGAGACCGTACGGGCGAAGACCGTGGCCGCCAGGGCGATGGAGAGGGCCCTGGTCACCATCCACAACCCCGCCCAGAAGCCTTCCTGAGACAGCATTAGACCCCACAAGAGGACGTCGCGCTTGCCGATGAGCAGCGGACTGAGGGCGAGAGTGGGTAGGACGAACACCCAGAGCTGCCAGCGGAGGAGGAGGCTCAGCGACCTGCTGGAGAACAGGCCGGCGAAGACCATGGTGGCCAGGAGCACGCAGACCACCTCCGCCTCGCGGGCCAGGATGGCCGTGGCCACCGTGCCCACGAAGAACAACAGATAGCCGTACGCGGAGAAGGCGACTCGCGGCGTCCCAGACAGGAGACGACTATCTCGCAAGACGGCCACGTACAACCTTCCCCAGGTCCCAGCCGATCCATCCTGCCAGGGCGCCGGCCAGGATGCGTATCAGGAACAGGATGACGATGATGACCAGGGCATAGCTGGCGTCGATGTGGAACAGACTGGCCCCCTGCTTGACCATGCCCACGTAGACGTCGTAGACACCTTTTCCATAGAGGATGTACATCATGATGAACTTGTGGAAGAAGTTCCACGCAATGGCCAGTGCCCCTGCCAGGACGAAGCCCCAGCGCCTGGGCTTCCGAGCCACCCAGAGACCCAACTCCATCAACAGACTCTCGGCCAGGATCGCCACCAGCGGGCCTGCTTGCACCCCGCCGATGCTGATCATCTTGAGGATGGCGGTAATGATGCCGATCATGAACACCGACCCGGTCCGGGGAACGAAGTGACGGCCAACGAGGGCCACGATAACGCCGAGAAAGGCCATGATCAGCCCTACCAGGAAGGTGTCGGCCAAAGGAGGGAAGATGACGTGCAGATAGGAGCCCAGGGTCAACTCCAAGGCTCCCCAGATGGCGCCGAAGATGGCGATGTAGACTAGCTCACGTACCGAGAACCTCATGTATACTCTCCTTCTGTTCATTGAATTCTTTCCACGGCCCAGCACCGGGCACGACGCTCGACAGCTTTCCACCCTCCAGCATCAGAATGCGCTGCGCATAGTGGCAGACGAGCTTGTAGTCGTGGGTGATGAGCAAGATGGCCTGCCCGTGACCATTCAGCCGGCTGAGGAAGTCCATCATCCGGCTCAGACTGCCCCAGTCCTGACCCATCGTTGGCTCGTCTAGCACGAGGAGCGCTGGCTCCAGGGACAGGACAGAGGCCAGGGCCACACGCTGCTGCTGCCCTACGCTCAGGGCATAGGGGTTGCGCGCTCGCACCCCGGACAGCCCGGCGGCAAGGGTGAGGTCCGCCAGTTTCCCCTCCTCGAGGATCGCGAAGTTGCGAGGACCGAAGGCTATCTCCTCCGCGACGCTGTCGCAGAAGAGTTGGTGAAGGGGGTTCTGAAAGAGGAGGCCCACCCTGCGGCCCAGGGGCAGCCGGCGCGATCCCTCTTCCCAGATCACGCGTCCCCGCTGGGACTCCAGCGAGCCGGCAAGAAGGCGCGCGATGGTCGTCTTGCCTGCGCCATTGTCTCCTACGAGAGCGACGAACTCTCCAGGATACAGCGCCAGGTTGAGATCCTTCAAGACGACGTGGGAGTCGTAAACGATCTCTACGTCCTGAAGTTGCACCAGGGGCTTCCTACCGGCGTGAAACGCTGTGGAGCCTGGCTCGCGCGCCGCCAGGCAGTCCCCCTTGGGAGACCGTCGCGTATAGCGGATTCCCAGCTCAGAGAGGAACTCCTT
Organism: uncultured Anaerolineales bacterium; assembly: GCA_964577995.1. Classification (GTDB taxonomy): domain Bacteria; phylum Chloroflexota; class Anaerolineae; order UBA7937; family B3-Chlor; genus JAUVXJ01. The sequence goes on along the minus strand of CAZOBP010000091.1, from coordinate 6,283 downwards.
TCTGCTGAACACCTCCGCGGGGGAGCCATCGAGCACGATTCCTCCCTGGTCCATAACCAGGACCCTGTTGGCCAGCTTGCCGACATCGGCCAGCCTATGCTCCACGACGAGAATGGTCAGGCCGTATTCCCTGTGCAGCTGGGCCAAGGTGTCCAAAACCGCGCGGGTGCCCTTCAGGTCCAGGTTGGACGTAGGCTCGTCGAGCACGAGCACCCTGGGGCGCATAGCGAGGACGGAGGCGATGGCTACCCGTTGTTGCTCTCCGCCGGAGAGGGTGCTGGTGGCACGGTGACGCAGGTGTTCGATCCCCGTGGCGTCCAGGGCGAAGAAGCACCGCTCGGCGACCTCGTTTTCGGGCAGACCCAGATTGGAGGGTCCGAAGCTCAGCTCCTCCTCGACTGTGGAGCCGAAGAGCTGGCTGGCGGGGTTCTGGAAGACGAGCCCGACCTCCGTGGCCAGTTGGGCCACTGTGCGCTCGGCGGTCGGTGCTCCGTTGACGATCACCCGACCGGACATGAAGGCGTCTGAAGCGTGGGGGATCAGGCCGTTGAGGCAGCGGGTCAGGGTACTCTTGCCACAGCCCGACGGGCCGGTGAGGAGGACGAACTCGCCGTCCTCGATCTTCAAGGATACCCCCTCCACAGCCGGTTCCTGACCGCGGTATTGGACAGTCAGATCCTCGATCTCGATCATCACTTACTGGTCACTCTCCGGTGTGCCCGCCAGAAGGGCGTGGCGACAGTAGTCTAGCCACTCCAGGGCGGCCTCGATCTGCCCCGCACGGAAGCGCAGCACCAGGTCCTCGAAGCCGGGTCTGGACATAGCGTCCCATAGGTCGCGAAGGGAAGCGCGACAGGCCTCCGCCTGGAGGTCGATGACCCGCTCCACGATCTCTGGGTCGAGGGTTCGCGCGAGATAGAGCTTGCCCAAGAACTCCACACGCATCAGCCGGATGCCATCGACCGGCGTCTGGAGCCAATGGAGGAAAGCCTGACGACCCGACGCTGTCACGTGGTACACTTTCCTGTCGGGTCGAGCCTCCTGTGGCTCTACGCTGACTTCCACGTGACCCTGCTCCTCGAGCTCCCTCAACAGCTTGTACATCTGGCTGATACCCAGGTACCAGATCTGCGCCAGGGGTGATGGAGGGGCGAAGAACTGGTGCAGTTCGTACCCGTGCATCGGCTTCCGCGTCAGCAGGCCCAGGAGCACCCACTCGGGAGACAACTCTCTGTCCGTCATGGAGAGGCCTTATTCATACTCTCAATACTCACACTGTGAATAACTACCCAATTATAGCCTGGGCGGCCGCGCCTGTCAAGTCAAGGTTGGGGAAAAAGGGGGAAGAGGAAGCGGCGGTGCAGGGCGCGCACGGCTGGAGATGGTCTCCTGGCTGGCGCCATCGGGATCGATTCGCACCTGCTCGTATAGCGCGCGCTTCACGAGGTGTGCTGCCTTGGAGTTGGGATCAACGATGCAACTTGAGTTTGACTTCTCATATCGAGTCTGCTATACTGGTTTCGCAGAACCGCTAACAAGGGTGGCTTAGCCTTGGGGGCATAGCTCAGTTGGGAGAGCGCATCAATCGCACTGATGAGGTCGGGGGTTCGAGTCCCCCTGCCTCCACTGGCGACCGAATAGAGTAGAGGCTGAGAACAGGAGTAGTAGGCCGTACTCCGCAGAGAGCCGGGCACAGAAAAGGGTGGGAGCCTGGCAAGGCGCCTCGGGGTGCGCCATAAGGCCGAACTCGCCTGGGAGCCGCAGTGGCGAAGTGCGGGGTCGAAATAGACTCGTGCACTGTAGTCGCTGCCGGTTGGCGGCCGTTATCGGGCCCGAGAGCGGATAGAGAACGTGGGGCTGTGGCGCAGTTTGGGAGCGCGTCTCAATGGCATTGAGAAGGTCAGGGGTTCGAATCCCCTCAGCTCCATTGTTGACATCCTGGCCCATGGGTTAGGGTGAGCTATCAAGCAGGGTGGTACCGCGGAGAGGCCCTTCGTCCCTGAGGCGAAGGGTTTTGTTTTTGTACTCCCCAGCTACGGCAGCTGCCAGAGGAGGTGCAAGGTGAGCGAGAAGTACGTGCCCCAGGAGATCGAGCCCAGATGGCAGGAGTACTGGGAAAAGGAACAGCTATACTACGCCAGCGAGGACGACGATAGGGACAAACTGTACGCACTGGTGATGTTCCCCTACCCGTCCGGCGACCTGCACATGGGACACATGCGCAACTACACCATTGGCGATCTCTTCGCTCGCTACAAGAAGATGCGCGGCTACAACGTGATGAACCCCATGGGATGGGACGCCTTCGGGCTGCCGGCTGAGAACGCGGCGCTCGAAGCTGACGTCCATCCCAAGGTCTGGACGGAGCAGAACATCGCGGCTATGAAGAGCCAGCTCTACAAGATGGGCATCTGCTACGATTGGGGGCGAGAGGTCACGTCCTGCCTGCCTGACTACTATCGCTGGACCCAGTGGATCTTCCTCCAGTTGTACGAGCGGGACCTGGCCTACAAGCGAGAGGCGGCTGCCAATTGGTGTCCCTCCTGCAAGACGGTGCTGGCCAACGAGCAGGTCATAGATGACGGTCACTGCGAGCGATGCGGGGCCGTGGTGACCAAGAAAGACCTGGAACAGTGGTTCTTCAAGATCACCGACTACGCCGACGAGTTGCTGGAAGACCTCGCTCTGCTGGACAACTGGCCAGAGCGGGTGCGGGTGATGCAGGAGAACTGGATCGGTAAGAGCCACGGCATCGAGTTCCGCCTGCCTATCGACGGCCACGCTGACGAGATCGGAGCCTTCACCACCCGTATAGACACCGTCTACGGGATGACCTTTGTGGTGTTGGCACCTGAACATCCTCTGGTGGGCAAGCTGACCACCGCCGAGCACAGGGCGGAGGTCGAGGCCTACGTACAGAATGCACGTCAGGCATCGGAGATCGACCGGCTATCCACCGCAGATGAGAAGGAGGGGGTGTTCATCGGAAGCTATGCCATCAACCCCATGAGTGGGGAGAGGATGCCCATCTACATAGCGGACTACGTGTTGATGACCTATGGCACCGGGGCGATCATGGGTGTACCCGCTCACGACACCAGGGACTTTGCCTTCGCGAAACGGCATGGACTGGGCATCCCCGTGGTCATCGCTCCCCCTGATTGGGACGGAAGGGACCTCGAGGAGGCCTACGTCGAGGAAGGGACCATGGTCAACTCGGGACCCTTTGACGGCCTTCCTTCGGCGGAGGGGATCGAGGGCATAGCCGACTATATGGAGGAGCATGGCATAGGAGAGCGTAAGGTCTACTACCGCCTGCGGGACTGGCTCATCTCTCGCCAGAGGTACTGGGGTGCGCCCATTCCCATCGTCTATTGTGAGAAGTGCGGGACAAATCCCGTTCCCGAGGAAGACCTACCAGTTCTCCTTCCCATGGACGTGGATTTCCACCCCACAGGCACGGGCGAGTCGCCCCTGGCCACTGTCTCAGACTTCGTCAACACAAGCTGTCCACGGTGCGGCGGCCCGGCTCGCCGCGAGACGGACACCATGGACACCTTCGTGTGCTCTTCGTGGTACTACTTCCGGTTCACAGACCCGCACAACGAAGAGGCTCCGTGGAGGAAGGAGCGCGCTGACGCGTGGCTGCCGGTGGACCAGTATACCGGCGGCGTGGAGCATGCCATACTCCACCTCATGTACTCGCGCTTCTTCACCAAGGTCTTCCGCGACATGGGGCTGACCGCCATCGACGAACCATTTGCTCGCCTTTTCACGCAGGGCATGATCACCAAGTTGAACCCCAGGACGGAGAAAGTGGAGAAGATGTCCAAGTCCAAGGGCAACGTGGTGCCTATAGATGAGATGGTGGACACCTATGGGGCAGACACGGCTCGGACCTTCATCCTCTTCGTGGGACCGCCTGAGCTGGATGCTGAGTGGAACGATCAGGGGGTGGAGGGCTCTTACCGCTTCCTGAAGCGGGTGTGGCGTCTTGTCATGGACGAGGCGACGAGAGGCCAGGTTTCGGAGGAGGCGGAAAAGGAGCTACGTCGCAAGATCCACCAGACAATCAAGAAGGTAAGTGACGACGTGGAGCGGTTCCACTTCAACACCGCCGTGAGCGCGTGCATGGAGCTGTGTAACGCGCTCGTTGCCCACAAGGAGGCGCACGGCCTCACGCAAGCACTGGAGGAGGGCACGCGGACACTGCTCCTGTTGTTGGCGCCCATCGCACCGCATATCACTGAGGAGTTGTGGACCAGGGTGGGAGGCGGGGACAGCATCCACCGGCAGCCCTGGCCCGAGTGGGACGAGGAACTGGCGGCCGAGGAAGTCTTCACCCTGATCATCCAGGTCAACGGCAAGATGAGAGATAAGGTGGAGGTACCGGTGACAATCGGGGAGGAGGAAGCGATACGCCTGGCCTTGGGCCGGGAGCGCATTCAGCGACATTTGGATCAAAAGCAGGTCAAGAAGACGATCTATGTTCCCGGGCGTCTGGTGAGTATCGTTGCCCGGTGATGCGGACCGAGGGGGCGGCGGCAGTCTGCACCATGGTTCGATGACCCGTCAGCGTCGCCGCACGATCGCGGCGACGCTTTTTCGTTTGTCCGGGGTCGGGCGTTGTGGTATAATGAGATCGAGGGCGGGAAGGAGGCTCGCACTATGATCAAGGTGACCGTTGATAGTGTGAAGGTGAGCATGCTATCGCAGCACCGCGTCGTGGTGCTGAAGGAGGAGGACCAGGAGCGCTATCTGCCCATCTGGATAGGGCCCTTCGAGGCGGATGCGATCACCATCGGTTTGCAGAACGTGCAGATGACGCGTCCCTTGACGCACGATCTCCTGAAGGCGGTCATCGATCGCATGGATGCCTCCATTTCCCACATCCGGGTCAACGATCTCAGAAACGATACCTTCTACGCGGAGATCGTCGTAGAACAGAATGGCAGGACCCTGGAGATAGACTCCCGTCCGAGCGATGCTATCGCCCTGGCTGTGCGCGTGGACGTGCCTATCTACGTGTCTCAGGAAGTGATGGACAGGGCAGGAATCGTACCTAGCGAGGAGCAGGACGAACTGACTGGCGAAGACGAGGAGAAGCTTGCGGTCTTTCGTGATTTCGTGGACTCCCTGGATCTCGACGACCTCGAGGAGGACTGATCCGTGGCTGCCGCCAGGTTACCACCGCAGAACATAGAGGCGGAGCAATCGGTTCTGGGTAGCCTGCTCATCGATCCGGAAGCCATCCTCAAAATCACCTCTTCCCTACGCCCCGAGGACTTCTACCGCGAGACTCATGCACTGATCTACAAAGCCATTGTTGACCTCCACGAGCGGCGCCAACCGGCGGATTTCGTAACTCTCTGCGACGAATTGGAGAGGCGAAAGGAGTTGGAACAGGTTGGAGGTCCAGGGTACCTCACCTCTGTGATCAACGCCGTCCCCACCTCGGTCCACGTTCAGTACTACGGACGCATCGTTGAGCGCACTGCCACGCTCCGTCGCCTGATCAGCGCCGCGGCTGAGATATCGAACATGGCCTACGAGAGGGCCGAGGATGAGGACCGCATCCTGGACCAGGCCGAGCAGCTCATCTTTGGGGTGGCCCAGCGAAGCATAGAGCGGGAGCTGGTGCCGCTGCGGACGATACTGTCGGACTACTACGATCGCATAGAGTACCTCTATGAGCATCGTGGTGAGACGGTAGGGGTGCCCACTGGCTTCATCGATCTCGATCGTCTGCTAGGTGGCTTTCAACAAGCGGATCTGATCATCGTGGCTGGACGTCCGGGCACAGGTAAGACCAGCCTGGCTCTCAGCATCGCCGACTTCGCCTCCCGCAAGCATGGGCTGTGTATCGCCATCTTCAGCCTGGAGATGCCGGCCCAGCAGGTGGTGCAGCGTCTGGTATCCGGGGCCACGGGTATCGAATCGCAGCGCCTGAGAACCGGCGACATCACGCAGGAGGAATTGGCCAGGATAACCAGGGCCATGGGCGAACTCTCGGAGACCTCTGTGTACATCGATGACACACCGGCCATCGCCCCCATGGAGTTGCGGGCCAAGGCGCGGCGCCTTCAGGCGGAGCATCCCATTGACCTGCTCATCGTTGACTACCTACAACTGATGCAGGCTGGCCTGAGGATGGAGAACCGGGTGCAGGAGGTATCCTACATCTCACGGCAATTGAAATCTCTGGCCAGCGAGTTGCACGTACCCGTACTGGCCTGTTCGCAGCTCTCCAGGGCTGTCGAGTCGCGGCCAGACAAGCACCCGC
>CAZOBP010000090.1:0-11674 GCA_964577995.1 uncultured Anaerolineales bacterium | reverse complement strand
GATCATCGGCCAGCTTGTCGCTGTCATTCACGGAAAGCATCCAGAGCCGGAACGTGCCCGACTCGCCCCCCACCTGTTCAAGACTCCTGATAGTGAGACTCCGTTTCTTGCGTTCATAGGGACCAACGTAGTTGGTCAGATCTGGCGGTGGGTTCGTGGGTTCCACGCGGCGCTCTACTCTGAGTTCCTTCCTGAAGACACCAGGATAGCGGTGCATTCACCGTTCCCTTCAGGGACTGCGGAGGACGACGGGTTCACCATCGAGAAGATCAAAGGACAACAGTACCTTTTCGTCTGGATCCTGAAGAAAAACAGGATTGCCCATCGTCTGGACAGGGTTGTGTGCTACAACGGCAAGTGCGTCTACGAGTGTGTATGGATGCGCATGGACAATGGGTCTTGGGCTTGCGTCTTCGGCCTGGAAATCTACAAGTGGACAGAGCTTGCAGACAAGCATTTCCCAACTCGCGGTTGTGTCGGGCTGTACCAACCCCTGTCGGGGCGGCCACGAAGGGGTACAGAGTCTACGACGATTGAGTTCCCCTTTCTGAATCTTGAGCCTCTGGATCCCTTTGGGAGCTGAGCGCCAGACGTGTACCTGAGAACTCCCTGCGGCCGCCGTGCGGGCTAGATTCGATGTTGTTGGGCGCACGACCAGGAACGACAGGACGGTCGTGAATGTGACCCAGAGGACACGTGTACATGACGAACACCCAGTGTGACTGGGGACAGTTTGCCCTGCTGCTCATCGACGTGCAGCAGGACTTCTGGACCGTGGAAATGGCGTGACCCGGGGGTAGGAGCCATGAGGCGGTTTTTCTGTGCGATAATCCTTCTTGTCGCGCTTGCGGCGTGTAGCCAGCCCGCTGCGTCCACGACCCCTGTTCTGGAAAGCACCGCTGAGCCTACTGCCACGTCCAACGAAACGCAGGATCGAGCTACGCCCACACAGTCGGTTTCGGAGAGCTCCGCTGGAGTGTTTGACGTCTATCTGGTCGAGCAGGATATCTCACTTGAGCAAATGACGGACACCAACTTGGCCGAGCTTCAACTCGAGGAGACGCCCCTTCTGTCAGTGGAGGACATCATCGCCTATTGCTGGGAGACCCACGAGATCGAACTGTCAGACTCGGCCTCGGCAAGAGTTGCACGGCTGGAGCGTTCGATTCTGAGCCACGCAGGGCTACCCTTTGTCGTCTGTGCAGGTGGAGAACCCATCTATTGCGGCGTCCTCTGGACGTCGTATTCATCTGCCACTTATGACGGCATTGTGATCGATGTGTACCCCGCCGAGTTGGGCCAACCTGTTCCCATACGGCTGGGGTATCCCTCTCCGGCGTGGTTCACAGGAGAGGACTTGCGGTCCGATCCGAGGATATACCGATCATTGGAGGAAGCGGGCAAGCTCAAGTGCTCTGCGGACACGGGATAAGGGGAGGGACTGTTTGAACTTCGCATTAGCGGCGAGAGGGCTTCACCGAGAGCGTACGCGACCGACCCGCTGCCCTCTTCCGGGGCATCGGTCGCGCCCTCCGTTGGGGTCGCACTGCCAGCCCCAGGACGGTGGTGTATGCAGAACTCGGGAGACTAGGCCATGATAGGTACTCACCAGGGCTGGGCGCAGTTTGCCCTGCTGCTCATCGACGTACAGCAGGACTTCTGGACCGTGGAGATGGCGAAAAGCTTCCCCCATTTCCCCCACAACATCACCAAGCTCTTGGAGCTGTGCCGGAGTGTAGGTATTGAGGTTGTCCACCTTCGCGCCAGCTTCAAGCCGGACATGTCCGATTGGATGCTGAAGTACAAACTGCGGGGGAGGATCCCGTGTCTCGAAGGGACACCAGGAACAGAGACCTTGCCCTTCGCTCTGGAAGAACCTGGTGAACTCGTGATCGTCAAGCAGGCATTCGACGGCTTCCAGAATCCGGCGCTTCTGGACCATCTACGGCAGAAGGGCAAACGGTTCGTGTTCACCGCTGGGCTGGTGACCTCCACCTGTGTGCTCTTCACCACAGTGTCAGCGGCGCAGAGCGGCTTCTTGACGGTCGTCGTTGAAGACTGCTGTGCGGACGAGCCATCTGCACATCAGCAAACCCTCGACAGGTACAGGTTCATTTTCGACCGCACGACTCTGGATGCCATTCCGAAGCATCATACCGAATGGCTGGCAGATCTGGAGAAGCTTGACAAGCTGCAATCGAAGTCCTAGCAGCCACAGTGCGTCTGACGGCGGTGGCACCGCTTTGGACGCTCCGGTACCGACAAAGATGGAAGCGGCACAGGACCCGTTGGAGCGCAAGCACGAGCGTAGAGACCTTCTGCGATGGGGAGGATCGACCTGCCTTCTGGTGGCTGTTGACCAGATCTCGAAACTAGTCGTGCGAACTACACTCTTGCCAGGAGACAGTCTTCCCATCTTTGGTGACATTCTGCGTGTCACCTTCGTCCCCAACTACCGCGGCTTTTCGTGGTTTGTGCCAGTCCTACCTGAGTGGGTCCAGGCCCCGTTCCTGCTGTTGCGCCTGCTCATCTTTGTGATGGCGTTTCCTGTCTACGAGTTCTACAGAGGGTCCGGACAAGGAAGTAGGTGGGCGTCGGTTGCCTTGATAGGTATTTCGGCTGGGACCATGGGGAACATACTGGATGACCTGTTTTTGCCGTATACCACGGATTTCTTGCAGGTCTGTCAGTCACCCAGTGCCAACTTCGCTGATCTGTTGTCCCTCGTTGGCGTGGGAGCTCTTCTATTTGAGGTCGCCTTGCGGTGGAGGAGAAAAAAACCCCGTTGGGGAGGCTTTCGCTATCACTGGACCAAGGCGACGCAGGTGAGGCGGGCATTCTTCGCATTCCTCTTGCACCACTTCAGTAGAACGCGATGAACAGCCCAACGACCGCGCGCAGCCAACTGCTTCGCCTCTCCGTGCCTGCTCGCGCTCATCGTTGGTCTTGTCGAGGTGTGTCAATCCATGCGGGCAACCACAACGCTCCCAGCGAACTATCGGCACCAGGCTACTGTCGACCTCTCTAAGAGCAGAAAAGCAGTTGCGGGAGCGATCGTCTCTGGGATCGTCTTGCTCCTCGCGGCTGGCTGGCTGCTCCTGCGGTTCACTGACTTCTTTCGGCCGAGCGCGTTGGAGGGCACACTGCTCCGGGGTATTCTGACCACAACGCCCGACGGCAACACGTCTGTCACGCTGCCGTTTCCGTTGATTCTGGGCTGTGTTGTGGCGTTTCTTCTGGTTATGCTAGTCCATGAACTCGTGCATGGCCTGTTCTACTGGTGGTTCGCGGGCCAGCGTCCCAAGTTCGGCCTCAAGGGGCCTTACGTCTATGTGGCCGCACCGCCAGAGGTTTACTTCCCTCGTGACCAGTATCTTATCGTGGGAGTAGCTCCTTTTGTGCTGCTGACACTTCTCGGGTGGCTGCTGATCACAATCGCTCCGGCTGTCGCTCTGCCCAACCTCATCTTCTTCGTTGCTTTCAACGCTGCAGGAGCGGCGGGCGATCTGCTGATGTCTGCCTGCCTCCTTTCCTACTCATCGGATACATTGATGCAGGACCATGGCACAAGTGTGATTGTGTATGGGCCGGAGAGAAGCCAGAGAGCGGCCTAGTACCGCGCGCGGCTAATCGACTGTGTCGGGAGTGCGATGCTGAAGCAGTGTTGGGAGACCGAGGGGCTTGATGAGCGCTAAACTGAACTACGTCATCTGCCCCCTCGCACGGGGAGATGAACGGTTTCTGTGGTAGATGCTGTACCATGCCATCTATGTCCCTGAGGGCCAACCGCTCCCCGAACCGGACGTGGTCAACCGGCCTGAGCTAGCCAGGTACGTGCGTGACTGGGGGCAAGCGGACGATAGAGGTTTCATCGCCATGGATGCGGAAGGCAAGGAGGCGATCGGTGCGGCATGGCTTCGCCTGTTGAGAGGGGACAACAAAGGCTTCGGGTACGTGGGCGAGACGACGCCCGAACTGTCAGTGGCTGTCTTGCCAGAGTATCGGGGCCGGGGCATTGGGGCGAGCTTGCTGACCCAGTTGCTCCAAGCAGCCTCGAACCACCATGCCGCCGTCTCGCTGAGTGTGGCAGCAGAAAACCCTGCACTACGGTTGTACCAACGGCTGGGGTTCGACGTCGTCGCAACGTCGGGTACGTCGTTGACGATGAAGAAGACTCTGAGAACGAGTCTGGAAGAGGGTGGCTAGCGGGTGGCCACTGCCGGGCGTCCTGACGCCAACCCATCCAACCCATGGAGTTGCCGTCCGTAGCGGTAGGTCAAACTCCAAGATTGCCCTACCGCGCGTGGTGGAGCGATTCTGCTCCTGTCCCGCCTTGTCAAGCTCCCGGTCTCGGTTTTCCGCACCGTGCCCCCGGGATTTGACCCGTGCTTTGAAGGATGGTATGATTCTCTGTTGTATCTTTCAGCGGCAATGGGGCCTGGGCCCGCCGCAAAGACGGCGACGGCTCGTGGTCTTGTGTATGGCCTTCCCAATTTCCTCGTGGCTGAATCGAGAACCGCACCTGGTATGATAGAGCTCAGCAGTCTGCGGTCCCTCTTCGTGGGGCCGCTCATCTTCCCCTTCGGTCCGCGTCTCCAGCGTGGCGGCCATCATCCATGCTGGGCGTCTGGCGGCAGAACTCGCTCCATGGGAGAGGCCAGTGCGCTGCCCGTATTGTGATAACCGCGTACCTGGGGATTCGGTGCTATGCCCGGTGTGCGGCTACGCCGTCAAGAGCATAGACCCTCCGGAGGGTGTGCCCACCCGCGCAGCCTGGAGCACTTCGGCTACAGGCTCGCCCGGCAGACTGTGGTACGTGGCCCTGTGTCTTGTGGCCTCTGCTCTGTTTGCGGTCATCGTGGCCCTGGGGCTGATGGCCGCGGAGTCAGGCCTGGACGTTCGTCGCCAGAGAGCGGGAGAGCTGGGGCAAGATTACTACGAGCGGGGCGTGGTGCACCTGGAGGAGGTCAACTATCTGCTCGCCCTCGCCGAGTTCGAGGAGGCAGTGAGGCTCGCACCGGGGAATCAGGAGGCGCTGGAGCAGTACGAGTTGCTGAGGGCGATGGTGGGCGACGAAGATGCCTCGTCCGCGGTCGTGTCTGGCGAGGTATTGCTCTCTCTATACGGCGAGGCTTCGGCGCTCTATGCAGAAGGCCGGTGGGCCGAGGCCATCGTGAGTATCGAGGAGGTGCGACGTGTGGATGCCACGTATCGCGCCGCGGAAGTAGAGGAGATGCTCTTCCACGCCTATCGCGAACAGAGCCTGAACCTCCTCGAATTGGGCGAGTTGGAGGAGGCGCTGGCCCTGCTCGACAGGGCGCTGGAGTTGAGTCCTGGCGATCCTGACGTGGCAGAGCTCCACCAGTGGCTCTCTCTCTACATGACGGGCCTCTCTCAGTGGGGGGTGGACTGGGAGAAAGCTGCCGCGACCTTCGGGCAGTTGCACGAGCTCAATCCAAACTTCCTCGACGTGGGGCAGCGGCTGCACGACGCGCTCGTCAACCTGGGGAACGTCTACTATGCCGAGGGAGCCTGGTGTATGGCAGAGAGTCAGTACGGTCTGGCCGTGCAGGTGAAACAGTCCCAGGAAACGGTGCTCAAGCGTGACGAAGCCCGGGAACTGTGTGTCCAGGCCATCATGGAGGCTACCCCTTCGGCTGTGGCCTCCGCTGTTCCGGAGCAGCCCATCTCCACAACGGTGAGCGTTGTTACTCCTCAGGCGGGGGGAAGGTTCGTCGGCGAGTTCCTGGGATATGCAGAGGCTGACGAGACGGCGATGCGCATCAGGGTCTGCGTTATCGACGCCAGTGGGCGGGGCGTCGCGGGTGCCCGAGTGGAGATCTCGGCCTACTCCTGGAGGCCCGATCCCCTGGAGGCCGATTCCGACGGATGCTGCGAGTTCGCCGGCCTGACGCAGGAGTTGGGGTTCGCCGTACACCTTACCCAACTACGGTGCGAGCCGGTCCAGATCACGACCAGATGGGGCAAAGAGGCGCAGGTCAACTTCATTGAGAGGCAGCCGACTTGAGGCGTAAGCTCGTCCCTACGGTTCTGGCGTCGGCGTTGTTGATCTCCTTCCTTCTCATCTTCCTCAACCTGACCGAGATAGACACCGTCGTGCGGCAGTCGTTGCGCGCCGTCGTACCCCAGGAACTCCAGAACGTGCTCCGTCCTCTGCGCGCGCCGATGGTGATCGACTACTCCCCGGACTGGGAGGCCACGGACGTGGACCTTCGGAAGTCAGTGAGCATCACCTTTCTCACTCCCATGAACACCTCCGCGACCGAGGAGAACGTGACCATAGACCCTGCCGTCGCTGGTGAGGTCGCCTGGAGAGGGTCTACCCTCGTCTTCACACCTCTCGAGGATTGGCCGATGCAGCAGGAGGTGACGGTGAGCGTGGGGCGTGACGCGCGCAGTTGGCTGTTGCGGCGCATGGAGAGGGGCTTCACTTTTCGGTTCACCACTCTAGGGCCCCCGGTGGTTGTGGAGACGGATCCGCCGCAAGACGCCAGGTTTGCCTACTTGCAGAATCGCCTCTCTATCACCTTCAGCCGTTCCATGGATCATGAGTCTGTCGAAAGAAGGCTCTCCATCACGCCAGAGATATCCCGTCAACGGTTGGACTGGAGCGGCGAACAACTGGTTATCAGCGGTGTCCTGCAACCGTCGACAGAGTATCGGGTGGTGATGGGCAGAGGCGTGCGAGATGAGGCTTACGGAATAGGCACCGTGGAGGATTTCGAGTGGGCCTTCACCACGACCGAGCGTTATCCGTACCTGGCGATCACCGAAGTGGGCAGGGACGTGCTGCTCACAGCCGGTGACCCCACCGCTCTGGAGATTAGTCTGGTCAACGTCAGCCGTGTGGACGTCGAGGTTCACGCCATCGACGTATCCACCTACATCACCATGACTGGCTTCTCCAGCGAGGATTGGCGGGAGTTCAGCCCGGAGGAGCCTCCTTTGTACTCCTGGTCCCTGGATCCGGCAGTGGTGCTGGATCGGGATGAGGAATGCGAGCTTGAGATCGAGGGGCTGGAGCCGGGTATCTACTACCTCGCAGCCCGTTCTCCGGAGGGGGCTCGCGACAGTCAGATTCTGATCTCCACGAGCACCGCTCTCACTCTCAAGCACACTGCGGGGCAGGCGTTGGTGTGGGCCACATCACTGGACGATGGGCAGCCGGTGGCGGGTCTGCCCGTGAGCCTTCACGATGACAGGGGAGAGGTAGTGGTGACCGGGGTCACCGACGAGCAAGGCGTGTTTGCCACCGACCTCTCGGCCCCCGTCGATCAACTCCATGCGGTAGCTGAGAGCGAGGGTGGATTCGCTCTATGCTCCGACGGCTGGCGGGAGGGCGTCGAACCGTGGCGTTTCGACGATGTGTTGTGGAGTTGGGGTTCGCAACCGAGCGATTACACGGTCCTGTTGTACACGGATCGTCCCGTGTATCGCCCTGGGGATGTAGTGAACTTCCGAGTTCTTCTTCGCCTCGACGACGATGGAGATTACTCTGTGCCAGAGGCGGGGACCAGCGTGTCGGTCACAGCGGCGAACTACAAGGGGGATCTCATCTACGAGGGTCCCCTGGAGACCAGTCCCTTTGGCACTGTGCACGGAAGCTTCGCGCTCAACCCGGAGATAGGCCCCGGCGAGTATTTCCTGGAAGCGGAAGTCGATACTGAGCATCATCAGATCGTCTTCCGAATCGAGGAGCCCGAGGAAGAGCAGTTCGCCGTGAGTGTCGTGGCCGATCCATCGGAATTCGGGAATGGCGAGGTGATCTCGGCCACCGTCGTGGCTGAGTACGGCTTCGGGGCTCCGGTCGCTGGGGCGACGGTGGAGTATACAGTGTACAGCACCGAGTATGCTGGTCCCTGGGTGGACGAAAGTGCCGACTCCGTTGGAAGCGAGAGTTGGTCCTCTTGGGAATACGGTCGAGAGATAACCATCGGAACGGGTGTGACCGACGAGGAGGGGGAGTTGGAGCTTACCCTGCGCGCGGGGACCACTCGTGGAATCCAGAGCCAGCTTTTCACTATCGAAGCCACGGTGACCGACGCCAGCGGCCAACAGACGTCGGGCGTGAACAGGATCCCAGTGCATCGAGGGGAGTTCTACATCCAGTTACAGCCGGAGCGATTCGTGGTGCAGAGTGGCCAGCGGGCAGTCGTAAACGTCCGCGGTGTGGACACCGTGGGTCAGGGTCTTGGGGATCTGGCGCTCTCCTACGTGGTCCGGCTGTCCGAATGGCAGGAGGTTCCCAGGAGTGCAGAAGGACGCATGTACCACGAATGGCGGGAGATCGCCACAGACGTGGAGAGCTCCAGTCTCGTCACCGACAGCGAGGGAAAAGGGAAGATCTCCTTCATCCCGGAGCGAGGAGGCCTGTACCAGGTGGAGGCCTGGGGCAGGGACGGAGCAGGGAACCGCATAACGGCAGAGGTGGAAGTGTGGGCCGGCGATCCCGACAGAGTATCGGCGTGGCGGCTGCCGGAGCACGATCGTATCAACCTGATCACCGACAAGGAGAGCTATCAAGCTGGGGACGTGGCGCGGGTCCTCGTCCAGTCGCCCTATGCAGAGGCGGTGGGGCTGGTCACCATCGAGCGCGGCCGGATTTTGAGCTACCGGGTCGCCGAACTCACGTCCAATGGTGCGATCCTGGAGATACCCGTGGAAAGCGAGTACTCTCCCAACGTCTTCGTCTCGGTGATCCTCGTGCCTCGGAGCGGAGCTGTAGACGCCACGCCCGGCTTCAAGGTGGGCTATGCTCAGCTTGTGGTGGAAGCCCCTGAGAGTCTCCTGCGGATCACTGTGATCCCCGACGAGACCCACTATCAGCCAGGGCAGATGGCGAGCTGCACGATCAGAGCCAGGGACTACCTGAATCAACCGGTCAGTGCGGAGGTCTCGCTGGCCGTCCTGGATGCCTCGACTCTCTCTCAGGCCCAGGATGCCTCGGGCGACGTTGTGGGTACCTTTCGAGGGCGTCGGCGGTTGTCGGTGCGCACATCGCAATCGCTCGCCATCCACGTGGGCAGGGAACACGTCGTGGAGGACTATGGAGGCGGCGGGGGTATGGAGGAACAGGAGCCACGGCTGGTGTTCCCCGAGGTGGCCTACTGGAACCCGGCCATCGTGACCGACGAGAACGGTGTGGCTCGAGTCGCTTTCCAGATGCCTAGCAGTCTGACGATGTGGCGCGCTTTCGTCCGAGGCATCACAGTAGACAGTAGCGTCGGTGCCGCTGACGTGGACGTCGTCACCATGAAGGAGCTTGTGATACACCCCAGCGTACCTGGTTTTCTGTCCGTAGGCGACGAGGCGGTGGTCGGCGCCTCCATCGAAAACCGCGCAGAGGAGGGGCTAGAGGTCCAGGTGAGTCTGTTGTCCACCGGGAGCCTTCTTGTTGCTGAGCCCTCCCGTAGCATCTTCATCGCCCAGGGCGGTCGTGCAGTCGTCGAGTGGGAGGTCGCGGCTGGCCAGGTAGGTGCCGCGACGCTGACCATGATCGCCAACGCCGAGGAGTACACGGACGTTGCTCAGGTCGACCTACCCGTCCTACCCTTTGGTGAGCGCACGGTAGTGCAGGACTCCTACGTTGTGGAAGACGAAGTGTCTTTTACCGTCACTGTACCTCCAGAGGCGCAGTCCTCAGTCCTCGAGATAGACCTTGCCCCCTCCTTGTCGATCGCTATGGCGGACAGCGTGGAGTACCTGAGCGACTACCCCTACGGCGGTGTGGAGCAGACGGTGAGTCGCTTCCTGGCTGCAGTCACACTCGATCAGGTCGTGACTGAGTTGGGCGCGGACGACGTGGAACCGGCCACGGGGTTGCCAGAGTTGGTGGAGACTTCGCTGCAGCGGTTGTACCGTTTTCAGAATCGCGACGGTGGTTGGGGCTGGGTTGAGTCGGATGATTCGCAGGTGTGGCAGACAGCCTACGTGGTCTGTGGGCTGAGCCAGGCGCAAGGGGCAGGCTATGAGGTCAACGAGCGAGTGCTGCGCGGCGGGGTCGACTTCTTGCAGCAGTCACTGATGGAGACACGGGACCTGGAAGAGAAGGCTTGCGTCTCGCACGCGCTGGCGGAGCTTGGTGAGGGTGATCTGTCCCTGGCACGGTCGCTGGCGGAGAGGCGACGTAACATGGATCTGCACGCACAGGCACATCTGGCCCTGGCCCTGGAGGCCCTTGGAGATCGGGAGTCAGCCGTGGGGATCGTGGACGACCTTGTGGAAAGCGTCGTGGAGAGCGCTCATACTGCGCACTGGACAGAGGAAAGCCACAGCCTGGTAGCGATGTCGAGCGATGGGTATACTACGGCGCTAGTGCTGCGGGCTCTGCTGGCGGTAAATCCGGAGCACCCTCTAGTGACAAAGGTGGTACGCTGGCTGATGTGGACCCGGGAAGGTAAACACTGGAGGTCCTCTTATGAGACCTCGGAGATTGTGCTAGCTCTCTGCGAGTACCTGCGCACGACAGGTGCCCCGGCGGAAGAGCTCAACTACAGTGTGTTTCTGAATGAAGAGGAGATCAGCTTGGACGTGATGACCGTGCAGAGCCGCGGAGGGCATCAGAAGCTGACCATCACTGACTTGGATCCCGGTGACAATGAACTCAGATTCGTGAACCAAGGATCGGGGGTCATCTACCTATCGACTGCTTTGCAGTACCCTCTATACGGGGGCACCCTGGGCGCGGTGCGTTCGCTCGACGGTCCAGTTGTCGAGCGTCGATACGAGCTTGTGGACAGTGGCGAACCGGTGGCACAGTGCCAGGTGGGAGACCTGGTCCGGGTGCGCCTGAGGATCGAGCTGTCGGCTGACGGGTGGTACGTCGTCGTAGTGGATCCGCTGCCTGCCGGGGCGCAGGCTATAGATTCGAGTCTACAGTTGAGCACGCTGGAAGACGGTCCACGTGAGTATGGAACGGCGTCTGCCAGTATGGGAGAGCAGGAGGCGGTGTTCTTCACAAGCTGGCTGCCCGCCGGCGTTCACGAGTACAGCTATCTCATCCGCGCCACTACACCCGGGGTTTTCAGAGTAATGCCGGCTGAGGTGACCCTCATGTATGAGCCGGCGGTGTGGGGCAGATCTGGGAGCGCTGTGATAAGCATCGGGGGCTGAGCAACGGGCAGAGCTGACGACGAAGCTACCTCGTGTGCAGCGAAGGTGGCTTCCTGGTGTGGTCGAGTTGCGGTTTCGCAGAGCTCGTGTTACTGATGACAGGCCACCAGGTGTCCCTTCTCCACCTCCACCAGTTCTGGTTCCTCCACGCTACACACATCCTTGGCCCGAATGCAGCGGGGATGGAAACGGCAGCCGGGCGGGGGGGCCACAGGATCGGGTATCTCGCCCTTGGGGATGGGATAGGTGCGTCGTGCTCTCGGGTCCGGCACCGGCACGGCGGCGAGCAGGGCTTGCGTGTAGGGATGGGTTGGGTTCGTGTAGACCTGCTCCAGTGTACCGAGCTCTACTATCTTCCCCAGATACATGATGGCGATCCTGTTACAGATATACTTGGCCGTGGCCAAGTCATGGGTGACAAAGACGTAGGTGAGATTGAAGTCCTCCTTCAATCTCATCATCAGATCCAGGAGCAGTACCCTGACCGACACGTCGGCCATGGCTATGGGTTCGTCGGCGATGATCAGGTCGGGAGACATGA
>CAZOBP010000089.1:0-11698 GCA_964577995.1 uncultured Anaerolineales bacterium | reverse complement strand
TGACCACCACTCGGGTGCAGGCCGGGCGAGCTCCCCGTGGGGAGCCTCATCTCACCAGGCCCGCCATCGCCGCAGGAAAGCCGAAGACCGCGACAACCGTCACTAGCCCAACCTCTCTCCACATCACTCACTGCGTCCGCTGGTCCAAGCCTGACGAACAGCAAAAGCCCTGGACGCGTAGTCCAGGGCTTCAGGAGCGACGTGGTAAGCGCGGTGGCCTATGCCCCGCCGGGCACTAGATCTCTCGGTCGGTCACCACCACCGGACAGGGTTGAGCGCCACCCGCCAGGGCCGGCCCTCGCCCGATGCTCAGGAACCTCTTCACCATACACAGGATCCAGTTCCAGTGGAGAGCCAGGTGTACGACGATCCCTGCCATCATGCCCATGCTGCTCCAGACGTGGAGATCGTTCCACTCACCTCGGGCCAGAGTGAGCACCGTGGCATCGAAACCCGGATTCCTTCCCCCCTGATAGCCTCCGTGGGGCATAGTCATCAACACCACTCCCGAGACCGCGGCTGCGAGGAATGCAATCAGAATAATCGCATCCACCACGAAGTTCAGCTTGGCTTTGCTAACCATAGATACCTCCGATCGTTTTCTGCCCTGATTGTACCAGTTCGGTGTGAACCGACTGTTAAGGATTCGTGAAGATAGTATGAAGCACCGCGCGGATACGAATTCTCCCTTCCTGCCGCCCGCCTGTGGCCGTCACGTATACGAAGACAAGAGGGCGCAGGTATGCTATAATGGCCTCTCGGAGGCTGCCCATGACTGAACCAGGCAAGTACATCCGAGACTCGCGAGCGACCATCAGCCAGGTGATGTTGCCCACCGACGCCAACGTCCACGGTAACGTCCACGGCGGCATGATCATGAAACTGGCCGACGATGCGGGGGTGATCGTGGCCACCAGACATAGTCGCAGTATCGTGGTCACGGTCGCTGTGGACTCGATTACCTTTCTGTCACCGATATACGGGGGGAACCTGGTCACCTTCACAGCCACGCTGAGCTACGTCGGTCGCACGTCGATGGAGGTGGAGGTGCTGGTAGAGGCTGAGGATCCCCTGACCGGAGAGAAGACCCACACCAACACCGCGTACCTGGTCTACGTCGATCTCGATGAGAGTGGTCAACCGAGAGAGGTTCCGCCTTTGATCCTGGAGACCGACGAGGAGAGGGAGCGCATAGCCAAGGGCCAGAAGCGCCAAGAAGCCCGTCTGTCCAGGCGGCGTGAAGGCATCTGAAGCAGGGTCACCCATACCGGGTGGCAGCAGGGGTGGATCGGCTACACCTGACGTTCCTGAAAGGCCAACTGTGTCGCGCCCGAACTAGATCAGCTTTTGCCCGCTACTCTCGTCTCTTCCCAACCGCCCGAGGAACCGGTGACGCAGTTCGCGCACCAGGTCTCGCGGCGAGCTTGCCTGCAAGGGTACCCGCCCACCTGCCATCAGGCTGTGGCCCCCGCCGGTCCCTAGCCCTTCCACCACGGCCTGTACGACGCGTCCGGCACTGGCTTCGAAGTCGTTGGTGCGCACCGAGATCACGACATCGTCGTTGAACACCCCCATGCAGATGATCCAGCGAGCACCCTCCCAACGCAGGAGGAAATCGGCCATCTCGGCTGCCAGGTCCGGCCAGTCCATGGCACCCAGGTTGCAGATCACCACGTCATCGTAGATAAAGGTGCGCTCGAGAGCACGTTCAAAGGCTTGGAAGTAGGCAAGCGGGACCTGAGCTTGCTCGATCTGCGCCAATATCTTCGTGTCGGCAAGGGGCAGCAACTCCAGATAGGCCTGGACATCGGCCTCCCCCGCTCCTCTGGCCAAACCCATCGTATCGGCCTTGATGCCGTAGAAGAGAGCCGTGGCCGCCCGGCGGTCGGGAACGAGCTCCACAGCCCGGAGATATCCGACGAGGATGGTGGAAGTGGCTCCACACCCTGAACGGATATCCACAAACGGCACTCCTCCCAGCTCAGAGCGCACGTCAGAATGGTGATCAACGACGATAGTGGGAGTCACGTCCGGAGGTAGACTCACGTTGCCGGCCCCAGGCTGAGCGTCCGCCAGGGCGATGGCGTCGTACTGCCCGGCATCCAGCTCACGGAGAGGCCTCAAGGGGATGGACAGGAGCCGCACCATGGCCTTGTTCTCGGCCCGTCCAATGATGCCGCCGTGGGCCAAGGTAGCCTTGAGATCCAACCGCTCCTCGAACAGGAAAGCCAGGGCCACAGCGCTGGCGATGGCGTCGGGGTCTGGATCGTCGTGAGTCAGGATCAACGCGCTCTCCGCCCCGGAGACCATCGTCAGGAGAGCATGAACAGCCTCAGCGCTACTCGCGAAGGCACTCGCCCTTCCCGGTTCACATTCGTCGACTCGTCTCTCCACGTCCACGCTCCCAGGCTAGCGTTGGTCCCTGCGTTGTTTATGCATCCCTCTGTGCTCCGCCTTCTCCAGACTCTTGGTCGACTTACTCGTCCCAGAGCCCATTAGACCCAACAGTCAACTGCCGCCCGTCCCAGTGCTCCTCTCGGCGAGCAGGCATCGTGCAGAGGGCGGCCTCCCGCCCGAGAGTGGCTAGCTCTGGCAAGAGGTTCCATACCGCATTCTCCCCCGAGGCAGTCCAACACCAGCGCCTGTCATGCCGATGCCGGCAGATCGCCCCTCGCAAGACCATGGATGGCCCCACCGTGAAAGAGAGGTCAGCGCTGGCGCAGACGACCCGCTTCCTGAACCGGCCCTGCAACAGTGGTGAGGGACGTGAAGGACGGGCGGCCGCGTTTCTCTCTGCCACACCGCACCATCCCCACGTCGAGGCATTGCGGGAAACGATCTCTACCGCACAGCACCCCGTCGGAGGAATCAGACGCCCAACTCTCCCTTGAGCCTGATAAAGGACACGATGTTGTCGCGGCGCAGCATCCCCAACAGTTGACCATCGTCCATGACGGGCAACTGATTGACGCCCTCCTCCGTCATGTTACGCATGGCGGTCCACAGCTCCTCGTCGGGGCTGACCCTCTTGAGCCCATCGACTGGGGTCATCACCTGTCCCACCGTTGTCATTGGCCAGCGGTCCTGGGACACACCCTTGATGTTGTGCAGAGTGAGTAGGCCTCTCACCAGACCGCCCTCGATCACCGGAAAGCAGCGGGTGCCACTCCGCAGCATATGCTCGCTCACCAGTCTGTCCAGGGTCACATCCGAACTCACCGCCGGACAGTCGAGGCTCATGACCTCTCTGACGGTGTGTCCCGCCAGAAGGTTCCTCACCGTGAGTTGGCGATAGCTGTTGCTCGCGGCGTTGTCCAAAAACCAGCCGATGAAGGCTATCCATAGGCCAGTTACCCAGTCGCCGTTGAAGATGCGCCATATACCTGCCAGGATGAAGAGATAGGCCACCGCCTGGCCGACCAGTGAGGCCCAGCGGGTCGCCCTTTGCAGGTTTCCGGTAGCCTGCCAGAGGATGGAACGCAAGACCCTGCCGCCATCCAGAGGGAAACCGGGGATGAGGTTGAAGATGCCGAGCCACACGTTGATGCCCGCGAGGTAGAACCCCAGAGCGGCCAAAGGCTCATTGACCCCGCTCGCCGCCAGCCACACGCCGCCGAAGCAAACGCCGAGGATGATGCTGGTCAGCGGCCCCACCAAAGCCATCACGAACTCCGTACCAGCGGTCTCTGGCTCATCCTCTAGCTGTGAGACACCGCCAAAGATGAAGAGCGTGATGTCATGCACGGGAAGGCCGCGTGCCCTGGCCACGAAGGAGTGTGCCAGCTCGTGCAGGAGAACGGAGACGAAGAAGAGGATGCTGGTGATCACACCCACCGTCCAGGATAGCGGTAGCGACCAGTTGGGGTACGTCTGGGGGAAATAGCCAGCCGCCAGGGTCCACGTGACCAGGATGAAGATCAGTACCCAGCTCACGTGGATGTTGATGGAGATGCCCCCGATACTGGCGATGCGCAACGAGTTCTTGAGCATGTTTCCTCCTTTTCACCAAGAGCCGGGATCGCCTGTGCTGAGACCGGTAGCCCCTTGGGAGGCCTGATCCACCAGCAGATGATGTAACTACCGTCTGATGCCAGAAGAGCGACTATACCCTAGGCCACCGCAGGTATGGTCTCCAAGCCACCCATGTAGGGGCGCAGCACATCGGGAACGACGATGCTGCCATCGCCCTGTTGGTAACTCTCCAAAACACCGATCATCACGCGTGGCAAGCCCAGTCCAGAGCCATTCAATGTATGGACGAAGCGAGGTTTGGCCCCCTGCTCGGGCCGATAACGGATGTTGGCCCGCCGGGCCTGGAAATCGCCGAAGTTGCTGCAACTGGAGACCTCCAGCCACTCTTCCACCCCTGGCGCCCACATCTCCACGTCGTACTTCTTCATGGCCGAGAAGGCCAGGTCCCCGGTGCACATCTCCACCACACGGTGGGGTATCTCCAGCAGTTCAGCTATGTGTTCGGCGTTACGGACCAGCTCCTCCAGATGATCGTGAGAGGTCTCGGGCTCCACGAACCGCACCATCTCCACCTTGTCGAACTGGTGACCTCGCTTGATACCCCTGGTATCCCGTCCCGCCGACATCTGCTCGCGACGGAAACAAGCGGTATAGGAGACGTACTTGATGGGTAAGGAACCAGGAGGAAGGATCTCCTCACGGTGAAGATTGGTGACCGGCACCTCCGCCGTGGGGATCATCCACAGATCGTCTGGCTCGTACCGATAGAGGTTGTCGGCGAACTTGGGCAGGTTACCCGTACCCACCAAGCACTTGCTCTGCACCAGGTAGGGGGGATAGATCTCGGTGTAGCCATGCTCCGCGATGTGTACATCGATCATCCAGGTAGCGAGCGCCCTCTGAAGCCTCGCTCCCAGACCCTTGAGCACGTAGAAACGCGTACCCGAGATCTTGACTCCACGCTCGAAGTCAATGATGTCCAGCGTCGGCCCCAGATCCCAGTGAGGCAGTGGCTCGAAATCGAACTGGCGCGGCTCTCCCGACGTGCGCACCAGCACATTCTCACTTTCGTCGCTGCCCACAGGTACCGATGGATCGGGCATGTTGGGCACGAGAAGAAGCAGATCGTAAAGCTCCGACTCGACCGCGCCCAGTTCTGCATCTAGCGCCTTGATCCGCGCACCCACGTCCCGCATCTCCTCGATGAGACGCTGATCCTTCTCCTTCATGCGCCCGATCTTCTTGGAGACGACGTTTCGTTGGTGTTTCAAGGAGTCCGCCGTCGCCAGCAAGTCGCGTCGCCTGGCGTCCAGCGCCAAGATCTTGTCGATGGGGGCAGTCGCGTTCAGCTTCACGAGGGCATCACGGACCTCGTCCGGCTTCTCGCGAATGAACTTCAGATCAAGCATGTTTCATGCCAAACCTTTGCAGTCCACCCTACTCGCGTACTCCAGATGCATCTATTCAGGAAGGACTCGGGGACAACACTTGTCTCAGATTATACGGCAGCGAGGCTCGAAGTTCAAAGCCTCGCATCACCCTATCGTAGTTGCCCACCCACCAAGACAACCCTGTAGGGGCGGGTCTCAAATCCGCCCCTACAGTCAGGCTGCACGCTGGTGGGCAAGGCGACAATGGGCGGCATCCACCAACACGGCACGGTCCCACCGCCCGGGCGCACCCTGCAGCGCGGCACTCTGAATGGACACGTGGCAACCATGAGGCATGAGGAAAGGTCAGGGAGTGGCGTCCTTGGTGCGCAGGTGGGGAAAGAGGATCACCTCGCGGATCGAGGATTGGTCGGTAAGGAGCATCACCATGCGGTCTATGCCCCAACCCATGCCGCCCGTGGTGGGCATGCCGTATTCGAGAGCCTGGACGTAATCCTCATCCATGGGATGAGCCTCCTCGTCCCCCGCCTCCCGATGCTTCGTCTGCTCAAGAAAGCGCTCCCTCTGATCGACGGGATCATTGAGCTCACTGAAGGCGTTGCCCAGTTCCAGACCACCAATGAAGAACTCAAACCGCTCCACCAAGTCCGGGTTGTCAGGCTTCTTCTTTGCGAAGGGCGATATCTCCAGAGGGAAGTCGATGATGAAAGTGGGTTCGATCAGCCTGGGCTCAACGTATTCGCTGAAGATTTCATCGACGAGCATCCCTCGCGTGGGCTGCGGATCCACCTCCAGCCCCTTCTTCTCAACCTGCTGTCGCAGCGCGTCCACCGTGGGGGCCTCGTAGATGTCGAGCCCCGTTTGTTCCAGGATAGCATCGCGCATGGGCAGGCGACGCCAGGGTGGGCTCAGATCAATCTCTTGCCCCTGGTACGTGATCTGTGCCGTCCCCAACACCTCTCGAGACACGCTGCAGAAGGCGTCCTCCGCCAGGGTCATCATGTCGGTGTAGTCCGCGTAGGCCTGGTAGACCTCCAACTGGGTGAACTCTGGATTGTGATGGGAAGAGACCCCCTCGTTGCGGAAGTCCTTGCATATCTCGTACACGCGATCCAGACCGCCCACGATGAGCCTCTTGAGGTACAGTTCGTCGGCGATGCGCAGGAAGACTTCCTGATCCAGAGCATGATAGTAGGTGGTGAAGGGACGAGCCAGCGCACCGCCGTAGATGGGTTGGAGAACGGGTGTCTCCACCTCGATGAACCCCTGGGCATCCATGAAGCGACGCAACGCGGCCACGATGTGGCTGCGCGCGATGAAGACGCGACGTGCCTCCTCGTTGACGATGAGGTCCAGGTATCTCTGTCGGTAGCGGGTCTCCACCTCCTTCAGACCATGCCACTTCTCAGGAAGCGGTCTCAGAGACTTGGCCAGCAGCGTCAGCCCGGTCACCTTGAGGGTCGGCTCGCCGGTGCGGGTGACAAAGAGCGTCCCCACCACCTGGACGATGTCACCGATGTCCAGATCCCGCCTGAACAGCTCGTAGGTCTCCTCGTCCACACCGTCGTCGGCCAGTCGAAGATAAACCTGAATAGGGCCGCTGCCATCAGCGATGTGGGCGAAGGAAGCCTTGCCCATCACCCGCACACTCATGATGCGCCCGCAGAGCTTCACGACTTCAGGAGGCCCGCCCTGGCCCCCCTTTTCCTTCCACTCCTGAAGCATCTGAAGCGCTTCGGCCGTCGAATGAGTACAATCCGCGCGAAGTGGATAGGGATCCACACCGCGCTCTCTCAACCTGGCGATCTTCAGTCTTCGTTGTCTGAGCAGATCGCTTGCCTCTTGTGCCTGTCCCTCACTCATGTGATGTCCAGTATCTTGAATTGCAGGACCCCGTCTGGGGCTTCCACAGTCACTTCGTCGCCAACCCTGTGGTTCAGGAGCGCTCGCCCGAGAGGGGACTCGTTGGAGACGCTCCCCTTGCGGGCATCAGCCTCTGCCGAACCAACGATCCGGTACCTCTCTTCTACGCCATCCCGCTCCTTGACCGTCACGAGACAGCCAAAAGTCACCAACTCCGAAGCCGGCGAATCCTCTACAACCACAGCTCGCTTGAGGAGTGTCTCCAGGGTCAAGATGCGCCCTTCCACAAAGGACTGCTCGTGCTTGGCATCCTCGTAGCCGACGTTCTCGGTGAGATCGCCTCCATCTATGGACTGCCGCAATTGCTCGGCCACCTGCGGTCGTTTCACCGAAAGCAGGTATTCCAACTCCGCCTCCAGCTTCGCCCTGCCCTCCGGGGTCAGCAGGATTTCATCCTCAGCCGCGCCACGATCCATGACGGAGATTCTAGCACAGCGTGGGACGTGGTTCAAGCCGGGAACGCGAGCGTCTGGGAAGAGAAGAATGGAGGCTCTCCTACACACGCCCGCTATCCCGCCAGATCAGGGCTTGCCCCAGCCTGGATCGTCCAGAAGTCACCGGCCAGTGCGAAAGCACAGGCGCACGCCACCGTTTCTGATTGGCACCCAGTTGTCGAGCGAGTATAATGCCCGTGCCTAGGGTGGAGCTGTGTCCGGCTCCGGAGATCACTGACGCCCAATCCAGGAGCCACCGGACTGGCGGCGCGGACACCGCAGTCGTCCCAGCGCCCCACAGCAACCCAGCAGGTGGTCCTGCGCCACCCGAGGAGTGGGGATCACTGGACCGGATCTGTCTACGAAAGGAGGAAGACATGGACTGGATCGAGGTTCTTCCACACGATGAACTTCCGGACGCCCAGCGCCGAGTCGTACACGTAGAAGGGCACGCCATCCTTCTCCTTCGCCACAAAAGTCAGATCTACGCCCTGGACAACATCTGCCCCCACATGGGTGCCGCCCTCGAGAGCGGCGAAGTCACTGAAGACGCGACCATCGTCTGCCCTCGCCACCACAGCGCCTTCGACCTCAGAACCGGCGAGGTCAAGGCATGGGCCCCTTGGCCGCCTGGGTTGGGTCGGCTGCTGGGAGCCGTGGCCAGGAAGAAAGCGCTCCGCGTCTATCCTACCCGGGTCGAGCAAGGCAGCATCTGGGTGGGCATTGAAAAGAGCGGCTAGAGAGGGCCCGCCAGAGCGGCGCCTGGTGGTCGCATCTAGAGAATCGGGGCTTGCGCACCCCGAGAGCCGTACCTGCGCAGAGTCTGTCAGTGGCCGACTTTTTGCGTGTGGGAAAAGAACCGCTCTCCCTCAGACACAAGCGGTGGCAACCATGGAAGGCACCCTGGAGCACATTCTGACCCACTACCGCCTGGGCAGGTTGACCCATGCCCAACGGGTCGAGCAGGGCTTCGTCAACGAGAACTGGGCCATGACCACAACCCGTGGCCGCTTCTTCGTCAAGCGTCACCCTCCCCGCCAGGGGCAGGCCACACTCATCCGCGCCCAACACAAACTCATCGAGCATCTGCGGCACCGCGGGTTCCCTGCCCCCACTCTCGTCAGAGGCCTGGACGGTCAAACCCTCCTGCTCCTCGACGATTTGTGCTACGAGATCCAAGAGTACATAGCCGGAGAGCCGTACGATTACGAGCGACCGACACACCTGGAACAGGCTGCCCTCACCTTGGCCATGTACCACTCCTGCGTGGAGGGCTTCGCACCCAGCATTCTGTGCCATCTGGGCCAACTCTACACGCCGCGTACCGTCCGCGAGACGCTGAACCGCTTGACCAAGGCGTGGCAGGTTGACCTGGACCCTGCCCTGGCGGGCTTGGTCCGCAACCTGGAAGCAAGAGCCGAGAAGCTGGCCACTAGCTTCTCCCGCCACGGAGCGTTAAGCCATCTTGTCATTCACGGCGACTACTACGCCGACAACCTGATCTTCAGAGGGGATACTGTCGTGGGGGTCGTGGACTACGACAAGGCCCGCTGGGAGCGGCGCGTCGCAGAGTTGGCGGAGGCTCTCATCTACTTCTCAGCGCCGCGCCCGGGGCACATGCGACACATCGTCTACCCTGGGTTCCTGCAGTGGGCGCCATTCCATCGTTTCCTCGAGGCCTACAACTACACCCGCACACTCGAAAAGGAGGAAGCCCAGGCGCTCCCAGACTACATCGGCGCCGTCTGGCTGTTCTGGTCGCTTCGACGGCTGCTGGAGGGAGGTCCACGTCCAGACCATGCCCCTGAGGCACTTCAGGAGGCCATAGCCCTGATCGACTGGGCCGAGGGCAATGCCGGTCAGATGGCGCAGGCCGCGGTCTCGGCGATCCT
The DNA here is from genome assembly GCA_964577995.1 of uncultured Anaerolineales bacterium. Taxonomy (GTDB): domain Bacteria; phylum Chloroflexota; class Anaerolineae; order UBA7937; family B3-Chlor; genus JAUVXJ01. The sequence continues at coordinate 2,086 of CAZOBP010000089.1, read as the reverse complement.
GAGATAGGGACGAGTGACGCCAGTAGGGGGAGTGGTGCCCTGAGAGGGCGCTAAGAGGGCACCACAGTCCCATTACCGACTGACAGATGCCCCACTTCGTGCTATAATGGCTCCATGGAGGGCAGGCCCACGCACGCAGCCACCCCGCAAACCGGCAGTGTCTGGATGCACCCCTGGGCGCAGTCCGGGGCCCGCTGAATCCCGGTCGGTACGGCACATGTGGTGCTCCTATTGACCACCAGCCTGGCCCAGGTGGAACCGATGACGATGGAGAAACGAAGAGGGTCGTGATGGCACAGAAAGCAAAGTTCAAACAACAAGCCGCGTGGCACGCCGTACAGTTCGTGGAGTCAGGCATGGTGGTGGGGCTCGGCCACGGCAGCACCGCTGCCTTCGCCCTACAACGCACCGCCCAACTGCTCCGCGAAGGACAACTGAGAGATGTGCTGGGCGTGCCCTGTTCGCTACGGGTCCAGCAGGAAGCGCAAAGGATCGGCGTCCCCCTCACCAGCCTGGAGGAGCACCCCGTGGTGGACCTGACCATCGACGGGGCCGATGAGGTGGATCCACACCTGAATCTCATCAAAGGTGGTGGCGGAGCAATGCTGCGCGAGAAGATCGTGGCTCAGGCCAGCACGCGCGAGGTCATCGTGATCGACAAGTCGAAGCTCTCACCGGTCCTGGGTACATACTGGGGGGTCCCTGTAGAGGTAACCCCCTTCGGCTGGCGCTCGCAGTTCTTGTTCCTGGAATCACTGGGCGCACAGCCCCTGCTTCGCACCACCGCTGAAGGGAGTCCCATCAAGACCGACCAGGGCAACTTCATCCTGGACTGCAACTTTGGTCCCATCACAGAACCGGGTAAGCTGGCGGCAGAGCTGGACGGGCGAGCCGGCGTGGTCGCACATGGACTGTTCCTGGGTCTGGCCACGGACGTCATCGTCGCTGGCGACGAGGGCCTAGACCACCTCAAGAGAGGAGATTTGGATGATCGCCATTGAAGCTTCCGTGCTATCAGCGGACCTCACTCGGCTTGGTGAGCAGGCCCGCGAGGCCGAAGCCGCAGGGATCGAGGGTTTCCAGGTGGACGTGATGGACGGCCGCTTCGCGCCCAACATCACCTTCGGCCCGCTGGTCGTGGAGGCGTTGCGCTCCGTGGTGAGCGTGCCCCTGGATGTGCATCTGATGATCGTGGAGCCGGAGCGATACCTGGCCGGCTTCGCCGAAGCAGGGGCAGACCGGCTGATGGTGCACCAGGAGGCCTGCCTGCACCTGCACTCTGTTCTCCAAGCCATCCACACGCTAGGAGTCGAGGCCGCAGTAGCCATCAACCCCGGCACGCCCCTATCTGTCCTGGAAGAGGCGCTGGATCTGACAGATCTGATTCAAGTGATGACCGTCAACCCTGGTTTTGGCGGGCAGTCCTTCATCCATAGCCAGGTAGACAAGATCCGTCGCCTGCGGCAGATGCTGGATGCCAGGGGGTTGCAGATCCCCATCGCTGTAGATGGAGGCATCGACCCCACCACGGCGCCCCTCGTGGTGGGAGCCGGCGCCACAGTCCTGGTGGCTGGATCGAGCATCTACAACAGCGAAGCTTCGGTGGCTGAAAACATCGCCGCTCTGCGAGCAAGCGTCGTGCCAGGCTCGTAGTAAGGGCTAAAGCCCTTCCGATATACTCAAGACCACACCTCCTGGCTCGTAATAAGGCCTTCAGCCCCTATGATACACTCAAGACCACACCCGCTGCCTCGTAGTGAGGGCTTCAGCCCTTGTCATGCGCTAAAGCGCACACTACGAACCCAGGCTCATAGTGGAGGCTTCAGCCCTTTTCCAAGAGACTGAACATGAATACGTCAGAGCGCTTCTACCAGTACAGGCATCTCACGCATAAGCAACGTGAGCTCCTGTTGCGCTATCGCCAGCAGCACGGTTATCCGTGGCACGCGCCCCCGCACCTCGTCCAGCAAACTGGCTACTACCTCTTCACAGCGGCAAACTTCGAGCACCGGTCGATCATGTCGTCTGAGCAACGACGACTCGACTTCCAGAGCCGTCTACTGGAGAGGTTCCGATCAGCCGGATT
>CAZOBP010000088.1:0-11811 GCA_964577995.1 uncultured Anaerolineales bacterium | reverse complement strand
CTCGGCGAGAAGGAGATGATTCAGGCCTACGAAGCGAGGCGGAACGTAACCTAGAATTGGCACTAAGCGATGGGCGAAGTCCACGTCTACCACCCACCTGTCGGTGCGACCTGCGGAGTCTGAGAAGCGCGGCTGTGGCACTGCCAGTCTGAACGCGATATCTTCGATTGTGACCTCACGGGACTGCTCGCCTTCATGTGCGCGGAATCGCGGAACCCAGAAGCGATCATACCACACATTCACGAACTGTATGCGACCTCCCAGAAGCGGCCTCAGCCGATCTCTGAGCCGCACTAGTCGTCGCCTACTCACACCCACCGAAACGAGGTTGACGTAGTTGGTGCGTTCAACCTTCTCATTGCACCAAGCAGCAAGGGCGCGCAGATTCGACGGTGATCTGAGCATGTCGATTGGCAGAGCAACAACGTCCTTGTACATGACCTCCGGAAACATCCTGAGATTCCAGAATACACAGAGATCTTCTATCCAGTGCTCGCGGCTCAAGAGGACGATGCTCAATCCTGCTCTAAGACCGACACTTTCAGAGGAGGCGCTGAGGTCCCATGTGGTCATGTCCAGTGGAGACCAGAAGTCCCTGAATCGCGAAAGGCCATCTATATAACCGCGGAAGTCAGCGTCGGTAAGTTCTATGGTCTCGGCATGGAACAGGTCTTTGTAGATCTGGGTCAACTGGTTGTCCGTCTCGCCAAGCTGAGCCGCTGCACAATACCTCAGAGTGGGATCCGAGGGCCCGCTGGGTAGGCCTATCGGCGGCCCCTCGATGGGTCTCTTCGTCTTGTAGAGGTGCAGGAGGACCCGCGTCATTGGCACACTACCCGAGCGGGCAAGCACAGAGGAGAGCGTGGTCGCGTTGTCGTCACTCCATTGGTGGACATCAAACGGTTGAATGAGGTCACCCATCTGCTCGCGGAGGCGGGCACCGACGGAGCCGCAGCAGACAATCATGTCCGGATCGTGGTAGCGTAGCACTCGCCACCAGTCTTCGCTCAGCACTTCACCATCTGTAGGGATTAGTGCGTTGAACATACCTCCCCACACCGAACTATTGTGGCGGAGACATGCCAGCGCAGTCTCGCTTGAGGCATCGGTACGTAGGAGAAACGCGAGCCGCAGCGGCCGGAGCGAAGCCGTCACGAGTCTTGTTTCTGTGGTCACGTCTGGAAGCAGGCGAGCCTTGGTTTGTGCGTCGGATGTCTTGGCCACTGCTCTGTCCTCGCAGTCGTACATTGCTGTGCGACCTTTGCTCTGAAGCGACGCACCGATCTGCGGCAGTCAGCCAACGATCACCGGCGTTCCGCCACTGGATCTGCCACAAGCCATGGTACGTCGGAACGTGCTCTTGATTCGCTGCCCTCGTACACGATGAAGCTCTCCGGAGATTATACCATGGACGGCGTGGTCCATCAATGGGGACACTCATCCTGACCACCTGGTTCCCTGTGGTGACGTCCATGCCAGCCGTACGTTCTTGGGATCGACGTCCGATTCCCAGGCGGCTTGCACCAAGTCGCGCCATTTGGCCTCGTGGGGTTGAGAGTGCTGGCTGTAGACGAGCACGTACCGATGGTCCATGAAGCGCCAGCCGTTGGGGAGGGTGCCGGAAAGTAGGAGTTTGCGGTAGTTTTGCCCTATACGACTATAGTCGGCCAGACGTGGGCGCTGGGTTCGCACCAGATGGACCTCGATCCCGACCAAGCACAGAGGAGGGTCTTCTGGCTGGGCTTTGTCTCTGATCTCCTTGCGGAACACTACGAAGTCTTCGTTTCTCAGGGCTTCAGGGGATGCCTTGTCCACCCACCAGGGATTGAGCACCACCAGGTCGTAGTCTCCTCGCTGGGCGCGGGCCTCATCCTTCAGTACCTCGAATCTGAGGTCGCCCGTCTGGCACTTGAAGGGTGTGGGGTACTCCTGGCAAACGAGGGAGAGGCCACCGGAGGCTTCGTGCACCGTGAAGGCGTGGTTGTCCAGCAGGAGGCTCGACAGTTTGCCGGACAACTCCGCTACTTCGGAGAAGACGCTCTGATCTCGCATGAACGCCTCAGTCAACTGCCCGATGGCGGCGGTGCAGGCTTTCAGTGTTGAGTTCTCTCCCGCGCCTGACTGTTTCAGCATCAGCACCTCCTTCTTTGCGAGGTTGTTGCGTTGTGCTCCCATAGTCTATCCTGCTCTTAGTGTATCGCACATGCCACGTCCTGTCTCCCTGGCGCCGTTTGGGCTAGGCTCACGTTTGAATGGTGTGGGGCAGGAGATGCTGGTCCAGGGATCACTCCTATCTGTCAAGGCTGTCAGTTACGGCGGGGCATCGCGACGCAGACAGGGCCGCCAGGCAAGACGGAAACGTTCTGCCTACAGCCCCGCGCGGACCATGCTCTTGGGCAGTGCGCGCCTGTTCCATGCGAGTACTCTTCAGGCGAAGTCCTCGGGCCACAGCATGCTCTTGCTGTTGGCTCCAAGAGGATAGCCAAACGAGTAGATGTTATAGAGCTTGACGGCGAGCCGCCCTTGCCGCGGGTTGATAGGGCGGAGAAGGACGTAGTACAGCATCATCTTGATGGCGTTGTAACCAGCCTCATCGGGTGTCATGGATTCCCAATCCCTGGGCATGGAGTCACCTGTGAACACGTGCCTGCCCACTTGGGCCATGTATCCGAAAGTCATCTCGTAGGCTGCTTGCTCAAGCGCTTCCTTGGACCAGGCAAGGGTAATCCTCCATAGGTTAGGATCTATCATCTCGATCCGTGTGTCCACCGGTGGGTCAGAGGGCTTGGGGAGTACTATGGCTTTCCCCTCGTTGTCTCTGTGCCATTCGCGACTCAGCTTCCAGGTGGAGGGCACGGCCGCGACACGCATCACACTCGAACTGGAGAGACGTACCTCCTCGCGGAGGAACTCCCTACCTGCCAGCTTGACCCCTCCGCCTAGTCTGGCTCCGTGATTGTTGATCTGAGCAACGACTCTCTTCCTGGTGACCGGCATGGACTTGACCTCTACAATGCCGCAAATCCGAAGCAGGGCTGCCGATTCGCCTTTGCGGGTCTGGATGTGCTCAACGATCAGACCGTCAGCACCTTTGGCGTAGCTGCCCCATTGCTGACCGTGTACGTGATCCTTCCTGCCCATTCTACGACGCTCTTCAACTGTGTCGCCCCAGTACAAGGTGAGCCCCGGAGGCAGTAGGTGCTGCTGCTGCGAGAGGTCGAGGAGATGGATACAGGGCTCGATGGCGAGAAGCTCGGCCAGTTCACCCTTGAACCGGTTGACCATGTGGGAGAAGATGAACTGCACAGCCGATGTGCACTCCGGGTCAGAGAGGGTCGTTTCACCGTCACTCACCAGTGATTCTGGATCGTCGGGATTGTGGGGCCCATACCTGATCAGTCGCTGAAAGAGCTTGCCCCGCGGATGGTCTGCTATGTCTCGTATAGCAGCATTCAGCGACGTCTCAAACACGTTCCACACAGAACTGCCAGCAACCAGACGAACAGTGGGGCACTTCAGGCCCGAGGCAACCGACCTCTGGATGGCGGATGCAAGTTCTGGGTTGGCTGTGACCGAGGAGATTGCCTCAATGGTGTCTTCGTTTGACACTTCGTTCATGCGGCGCTCTTGTGTGTCATGGGCGAGACAGGCACATGGCCGTTCGACGATGCCACGATGTCAACATGGTGCGATGAACCGGCCGCTGCCTTTCTCAGCCAGGATCTTGCCCTCTCGGAACACGACGCGACCGGCGGAGATGGTGGCTGCCACCTCTCCCTGAAGGGGCATGCCGTCGTAGAGCCTATCCACATCTCTCGCCTGGCTGAACATGCGGTCGCGGGTCATGACTGTCTCCGGCCGCGGATCGTAGAGGCAGATGTCGGCGTCGGCGTCCGGTGCGATGGTTCCTTTGCGTCCACCCAGACCAAAGAGGCGTGCGGGCTCGGCGCTAACCAGCCGCACGGCTTGTTCGAGTGAAAGGCGTCCCCGGAGGGCAGCCGTGATCATCATGGGCAGGAGGGTCTGCACGCCGGGCCCGCCAGACGGTGCCAGCCAGGTCGCTTCCCGCCCTCGCTCCTTTTCCTCGACCAGATATGGCCCGTGATCGCTGGTCACCACGCTGAGCGTCCCATCAGACAGGCCTGTCCAGAGTGCCCGTTGGTCGGCAAGGCTGCGAATGGGGGGGTTGAACTTGGCATAGGGCCCCAGGCGCAGGTAGTCCTGCTCTGTGAAGAAGAGGTAGTGAGGGCAGGTCTCCGCTGACACGTCTACGCCATCGCGTTGAAAGCGCCGAATCACTTCCACTGCGTGGGCCGAGCTCACGTGAGCTACGTGCACCGGCGTCTCCAGGTCTTCGGCCATGGTGAGGAGCGTGGCGACCGCGACCGCCTCGACCACCGGCGGGCGGGAGTCCATGTGAGCCTGGAGGTCGGTGCGCCCCTGGGTTTGTATGCGTGCCAGGCCTGCTTCCAGCATGGAGTCGCTTTCGCAGTGTACCACGATGCGTCTTCCCGTCTCCTTGACCAAGGCCAGCGTCCGGTACAACTCCTCATCTCCCGTTAGGCAGATGCCCACGAATTCGTCCTCGCGACCCAGTACGGGGCGGTGCAGGAAGATCTTGAAGCCTATGGCTCCTTCATCAACCATGCCCAGCACGTCGTCGCGCCTGAGCGTACCCGGGGCACCGTAGAGACCGACGTCGATGATGGCTTGTTCTTCAATCAAACGGCGGCGATTGCGGAAGATCTCGGGAGTGGCGCAGCCAGGCTTGGAGATGGGCATCTCCAGGACCGTGGTCACGCCGCCTGCCGCCGCGGCACGTGTCTCGGTGTAGAAGTCGCCGCGCTCTGGATAGGCTGGAGTGCGGCTGTGGAAGTGGACGTCCACTGCGCCGGGAAGTACCAGCATGCCGGAGGCGTCTATGGTCTCCGCCGCCGGCAGAGTACCGGGGGTGGTCAAAGCCACGATGCGTCCATTGGCGATTCCAATGTCGGCGTGCAAGTGCCCATGCTCAGTGACGATTTCTCCTCCCATGATTGCCAAGTCCACGTGGCTACCTCCTCGGAAGTCTAGATGGCTGTGCCTGGTCTCCGCGACTTGCGAGACCCCGTTCCCCGGCCGTGGCCGCGAGTGGGTCCCGGCGGCCACGCTGCATCTCCAGACCGGACGCCCTATCCGGCTGCTCTATTGGAGGGGACCGATGGCCCGTTCCACGGCTCTGACGACACTTTGGCTCTGGACCAGGTCCAAGACGGCAACGAGGTCCGCGTGGAGCCAGCGATCGCCCTCCAGGGCGGCGGGTATGGCCTCACGTACGCACGCGTAGGCGGCGCCCGAGCCCTTGCCCATCGCGAACTGTCCCAGAATCGGCTCTGTGAGGCTGATTGCCTGGGCGGCGATGAGCATCTCTGTGGCCACGATCTGCTGCACGTTGGCGAGGACCGTTCGCGCCTTGCGTGCCGACCAGGTACTGTTGCTCACGTGGTCCTCTTGATTGCTCTTGGTAGGGATGGAGTCCACGCTGGCTGGCCAACACAACGTCTTGTTCTCCGCCACCAGGGCGGCCATCGAGCAGTGGGCGATGGAGTAGCCGGTGTTCAGGCCAGGCAGCTTGGCAACGAGGTTGGTCGGCAGCCCGTAGCTCATCGTGGGATCCAGGAGACGATAGGTCCGCCGCTCGCTGATGCTGCCCAGATCGGTCATCACCATCGCCAGGAGGTCCATGGCCTGGGCCAGATACTGGCCGTGGAAGTTGCCTCCGCTCAGAACCTCGTATCCGTCACTAGTCTCAAAGATCAAGGGGTTGTCGGTGGCGGAGTTGATCTCCGCAGCCAGGGTGGTGCCTATGTAGTCCAGCGCATCTCGGACGGGGCCGTGCACCTGAGGTGCGCAACGCAGGGAGTACGCATCCTGGACTCGCGCGGCGATGGTTTGCGAGGGCAATCTGCCTTCGTCGGGCAGTGCCACCTGCCGTGCCGCCTCGGTGCATCGCTGACTCCCCTGGGTCAGGCGACGCACGATCTCCGCAGTTGTGGCCTGGCCAGCGTGGGGCCGAGCAGCGTGGATGCGAGCATCGAAAGCGGCCAGCTCGCCTCGCATGGCCTCGAGACTCAGGGCCAAGCCGATCTCGGCGTTGGCCAGGATCTGGCGTGCTTCATGCCCAGCCAGTACGGCGATGGCCAGCGAGACCGTGCTCCCGTTGATCAGCGCCAGCCCCTCCTTGGCTCCCAGCTTGAACTGCACCGGCAGTATCTCGGCAGCCTGGAGTGCGTCCGCAGCAGGTAGAGGGTGGCCTTCATAGAAGGCCTCGGCTTGGGGATGGCCCACCAGGACCCCAGCCAAGTGCGCCAGCGGGGCCAGGTCGCCGCTGGCACCGACAGAGCCCATCTGGGGGATCACAGGATGCACACCGCGATTGAGCATGGCCAGAAGGCGGTCCACCACCACAGGGCGCACGCCGGAGCATCCTCGGGCGAAGGCGTTGGCCCTCAACAGCAGGGTGGCCCGAACAACGTCCTCCGGAAGAGGTGGCCCAATCCCGGAACTGTGGGAGTTGATCAACATCTCCTGAAAGAGCTCGATCTGCTCCAGGGCGATGGCCGAGTCCTTCAGCTTCCCCACGCCGGTATTGAATCCATAGATGGGCGGTGCGTCCGCCCTCAGCCACTCGCGCTCGACGTATTCTCGGGTCTTCTTCAATTCGGCCCGGGATTCAGCGCTCAGGTGTACCTCAGGCCAGTCGTCCCGTGGTGCGCTGGCTACGGAGAAAACGTCGGAGGCCGCGAGGCTGTATCCGTTCAGTTCCAGTCTCATGCTCTTCTCCCGACTTCGTACGGTCAATAACGGTCCAAGTCGCGGCGAACGCGGTCCAAGACATCCTTGGGCGCTCGAGCCGGCTCGTATGTGGTTCCCGGTGCCCCGTCGCCTGGCTGCCTCGTGGCCACGAGGCCCAACTTGGCCACGGTCAGATTCTCGTGGAGTGGTTCACAGCGGTCAGCCTTGGCACCAGGTATCACCATGATATCGCGATGAGCGCGCATCCTGGTGGCGAGGGCCCACTCCACTTGAGTCCAGTCCGCGGGGTCGATGTCGTCATCCACTACGATGACCAGCTTGAGCAGGTTCACCTCGGCCATGGCCGCCATCACGGCCCGCTTGCCGTCGCCTGGTTGGGGATCGCGCATGGTGATGATGGCGTGCAATCTCCCCATCCCCCCGTCTGTGATGAAAACGTGTTGGACGCCGGGCAGAACGCGCCGGAGGGCACGGCAGGTGGTGGCGCCGATGGCCACTCCACCTAGCAGGCAGTGCTCTGGCGCGTACCCTGGCAGAATGGCCTGGTAGATGGGATCGCGGCGGTGGGTAACTGCCGTGATCCGGCCAGCGCGACCCGGTCCGTAGTTGACGTAGAATCCCGGGAATTCAGAGACGGGACCCTCATCGATGAGGTCTTCAGGGTGGAGGGTTCCCTCCAAGACGATCTCGGCTTCCGCTGGCACCTCCAGGTCCACAGTCCGACAGCGAACCAGACGAAGTGGCTCGCCAAGGAGTCCGCCAGCGATGTGGTATTCGTCGTGACCCAGATCCACGTACATCTGCGATGCGATGAGTACCGCAGGGTGGTTGCCGATGGCGACGGCGATCTCCAGTGGGTGGCCTCGAGCCCGCGCCCGGCGCAGCAGTTCGACCAGGTGATGGGTGGGCGCGATGCCTGCCAACAGCCGACCGCCGCCTTCGACTCGCAGGCGCGCGATGGAGACGTTGCGCCTGCCGCTCTCCGGGTCCTTGGCCACGATGACGCCGGCGGTGATGTAGGGACCTCTCTCGCGCTCGAACCAGGTAGGGACGGGAAGTAGGGACGGGATGTCCACCGCCCCCTGGTGCAGCACCTCCTGCACCGGGCCATCATCGCGGATCAGAGGTTCGATGCCCTCGTCGATGGCAGTTATGCAGGATCGCTGGAGTTCGGACCGCTCGATACCCAACCCGCGAGCGATCCCCTCTCTGGAGTTGAGGACGTTGCCCACCACGGGGATGTCATAACCCTTGACCTGCCGGAAGAACTGGGCTGGGCCGTCTCTTCTCAGAGACAGCACGGCTCCCAGCTCGTACACTGGGTCCACTGGTGGGTCCACATAGTGCAGGTCGCCTGTGCTCTCAAGCTGGCCAAGTATGCCTCGGAGACTCTGATCCATGGCTTTCCTCTCGTGGGCAGCTCCCTTCGGTCGCCAACTGTCCACCACGGCCGGACAAGCCGCACCAACTTACGCCTCAAGGCCCAGCAAGGCGTCGATTCTCAGGAGGGCGTGCAACAGCACGCGAGCGCCGGCTACGCAGCTCTCGGAATCGGTGTACTCATCCGCTGAGTGGCTGATGCCACCCTGGCTGGGCACGAAAAGCATGGCCATAGGGCCGATGTGGGCGATGCACATCGCGTCGTGACCCGCACCGCTGGGCATACGCTTGTACTCCACGCCCAGTTCCCTGCAGGCTGCGATCAGCTCCTCTAGCAGACGGGGATCCGAACGGACGGCTGGTTTGCTCGATACGGGTGAGAACTTGCCTGCCGTGGCAGCGGCGGCGTCCGAAAGCGCGGTCTCGGCCTCGTCCAGCCTTGTCTCATCCAATCCCCTGATCTCCACGCTCAGGTCCACGCGGCCGGGGATCACGCTTGGAGCGCCCGGATGCAGCTCTAGCTTCCCCACGGTGCCCACGATCCCGTGGGCGATGGCGATGTCACGTACGGCCAGGATGTAGGGGGTCGCCATGATCAGGGCGTCGCGCCGGTTTGCCATGGGTGTGGTGCCAGCGTGGTTGGCCACCCCCTCGAAGCTGACGGCGTAGCGCCGGATTCCTACGATGCCCTCCACCACGCCCAAGGGCACAGCGGCCCTATCGAGGGTGCTGCCCTGTTCGATGTGTAGCTCCAGGAAGCAGGCAAGGCTCCCCTCTGGACGTTGGGCTTCAGCTAGGCTATCCGGGTCCAGACCCGCAGAACGGATGTGGTCGGCCACCTCCTTGCCATCCCAGGCATGGGTATGAAGGATGCTCGGGTCTACGATGCCAGCCATGGCCCTGCTGCCGATGGTGCCACCCATCGTGGCTTCCTCTGCGGCGAAGTTGATCACCTCCAGCGGATGCTGGAGCCGGACTCCGGACTCGCGCAGAGCTCGGACGCAGGCCAGAGCGGCGACGACGCCTAGCGCGCCGTCGTAGCGACCACCTTCCGGGACGGTGTCGGTGTGGGATCCGATGGCGATAGGGGGCAGCCGGGAGTTCTGGCCGGGATAAGAACCGATGCTGTTCCCTGCCTGATCCGTTGTAACCTCCAGACTCAGGCATCGCATCTGTGCTTCCAGCCAACGTCGCGCCTTGAGGTCCTCCGGGCTGTATGCAACGCGGTTCACACCTCCGCCAGCCGACGTACCATACCGGGCGAGGGAATCCAAGTCTGCAAGAAGTCGGTGCCCATCAACCGTGGGGAGCAACACGCTGGCCTCCTTGGATGGCAGTGGAAGGTCACCACTACAGACATAGAGCGTAGTGTACCGCGGAGAACGGTCCTGCCGTGGAGTATAGCACGACCAAAGGTGTACCTCAAGTGGTTTTCATCCACACGAGTCGGGAGAGAAACGGTGTTCGCACATGGGGCGGCGACGCGATTGGCTTCTAGTCCGAGCTCGGCCACCAGGACCGCTTGACTTTCCCCAAAGGCTCTGGCATAATAGATGCAGTGGTTGACGTGCCAACTCCGCTGTGGCCGGATGTTGTCCGGCCACAGCGGTCGTGGAAACTGATCCGTTTCCGATAGAAAGCGCACCATGCTTGGAGGTCAAGTCTACACCGTAACGCTAGTGGTGGTGGCCGTCTTTTTCGATTTCCTCAACGGCTTCCACGACAGCGCGAATATCGTGGCCACGATGATATCCTCCAAGGCCATGTCGCCGCGAAGGGCGCTCTTGCTCAGCGCAGTCGCACACTTCTTGGCCCCCTTTGTCTTCGGGGTCGCCGTGGCTACTACGATTGGCAAGGACGTGGTGAGCCCGGAAACGATCACCATCAGTGTGGTGATGGCGGCCCTGCTGAGCGCCATTGCCTGGAACCTAGTCACCTGGTTCTTCGGTCTTCCGTCCAGTTCCTCGCACGCTCTGGTCGGTGGCCTCGTGGGCGCAGTGACGGTGGCTAGCGGAGTGGAGGCCATTCACAGGGAGGGGCTGCTGAAGGTGGTGGCCGCTCTCGTAGGCTCTCCCATACTGGGATTGATCTTCGGCTACCTGGTCATGAAGGTGGTGCTGTACCTGGTGCGGGGTTCGACGCCGCGTGTCAATTGGTTCTTCAAGCGGGGGCAAGTGGTGACAGCCGTTGCACTTGCACTGAGTCATGGAACCAACGATGCCCAGAAGACCATGGGTATCATCACCATGGGGTTGGTGGCAGGGGGGTTCCTGCCCGAGTTCGTTGTGCCGTTGTGGGTGATCGCGCTATCCGCGGCGGCCATCTCACTGGGTACGGCTGTAGGGGGCTGGCGAATCATCAGGACCGTGGGGGCCGGGCTGTATCGGCTGAGGGCCTTGGACGGGTTTGTCTCCCAGGCGTCTTCGTCGGTCGTCATCTTGGGCGCGGCCTTGGTGGGCGGGCCGGTCAGTACCACCCAGGTGGTTAGTTCGTCAATCATGGGCGCTGGTTCGGCCCAGCGCGTCTCCAAGGTTCGCTGGGGTGTGGCGGCCGACATCCTTGCTGCCTGGCTGATGACCATTCCGGTCTCCGCGCTCTCAGCAGCATTGCTCTACGTTCCGCTCGATCGCCTGCTAGGAGGTGCATAGCCCATGGGGATCAAGGAGTTCTTGCGACCAAGACAGGACAACTTCCTGCGGTTGATCACCGACCAAGCTGCGAAGACGCTGGAGGGCATGGATGCCCTTGAGGAGTACATGAGAACCAACAGCAAGGATGCGGCAAGGAAGGTCATCCAGGTAGAGAAGGAAGCCGATGAGCTGCGTCGTATCCTCGTGGATGAGCTCAACCGGACGTTTGTCACGCCCATAGATCGGGAGGACATCTTCGCTCTGTCGCGTGCCATAGATGACATTCTGGACTACGGCGATTCGACGGTGGAGGAGATGACCATCCTGGATGTGTCACCCAACAAGCATCTGCACCGCATGGCTTCGTTGCTCAGGGACGCCGCCGCCGAGATCCACTTGGCTACGCTGAGGTTGAAGGACCACCCGGGAGTCGCCTACGAACACGCGATGAGGGCTAAGGCGCTCGAGAACAGGATGGAGACCATTTATCGGGAGGCCCTGGCCGATCTGTTCAGCGGTGCTGCGACCGGTGATCACATAGTCGAGATGCTCAAGTTGAGGGAACTCTACCGCCACTTGAGCAACTCCGCGGACAGGGGCGACGAGGCGGCCAACGTGATCACCGACATCGTGGTCAAGACCACCTAGGCGGCCGGTGTGGTGGTTTGCATGGACAACGTGGTATTGCTCACCGGCGAGCGTGGCGTCGGCAAGACGTACCTTTGCCAGCAGGTGGTAAGGCGAAGCCACGTGCTGGGTCGCTCTTGCGCGGGAGTGGTCTCCCTGGCAGTATTGGATGGTGGGGAGAAGGTAGGTATCACACTTGTTGACGTAAGCACAGGAGAGAACCGGCCTCTGGCCGTCGCTGACGAAGTACCCGGTGAGGTCAGATGGGGGAGATACCGTTTCCTATCCTCAACGCTGGAGTGGGGTGCGAGTGTGGTGGAGAATGCTACCCCTTGCGACCTCTTGGTGGTTGACGAACTGGGCCCCCTCGAGCTCGTAT
>CAZOBP010000087.1:0-11898 GCA_964577995.1 uncultured Anaerolineales bacterium | reverse complement strand
AGTGTCCCGCCCACGAAACCTTAAACCTCTATTGCTTGTTTTTCCACACCCTCCTAGAGCGCGGTGGTGGCCGACAACGGGCTACGCTATAATCATTCTCCTGTGATTGGAGACGTGCGAACCTGCTCCTGTCGACCCCCGGCGCGCAAAGCCTACGTCCGATCGGCGGACATATTCAGCCCTGGCAGAGCAGACCCTGCCAGCCAGAATGGAAGAGCAAGTGAAGCACAGCAAGAAAACCACAGCACAGCACATCATGGCCCAGGCCGTGAGAAACGCCTACGCCAGAGGCGAGGAAGACGAAGCCCTCGAGCCCCTGGCCTTGTTCGGCCAGGACGGTCAGCCCGTGGGCAGGATTCAAGATGGAGATTACGTCATCTTCTACGACATCCGCGGGGAGCGAGAGATAGAGCTCACCCGCTCCTTCGTGGACCCGGACTTCGACGAGTTCCCCGTCGACAAGGCGCTGAGAGCGCACTTCGCCACCATGATCCAGTACGACGAAAGCCTGGACGTCCAGGTGGCCTTCCCCCCTGTGAGGGAGATAGATCACACCCTGAGCCAGGCGATCAGCGAACACGGGCTGAAACAGGCCAAGATCACCGAGTCGGAGAAGGCCATCCACCTCCAGTTCTTCCTCAACGGCAAGGTGGAAGAACCCTTCCCAGGCGAGGACAGAATCATTGTGCCCTCCCCCAAGGTGATGGACTATTCTCAAGTCCCGCAGATGAGCGTCGCCCGCGTTGCCGATGCCGTCCTGGAAAAGATGACTGACCGCACTTGCGACGTGATTATCGCCAACTTCGTCAACGTGGACGTCGTGGGTCACATCGAGAACCAGGAGGCCATCGTGCGCGCCGTGGAGAACGTGGACTCTCACATCGGCCAGGTCGTGGAAGCGGCGCAGGAGGCCGGAGTGACAGTTGTAGTCACCGCTGACCATGGCACTGTGGAGAGGTGGCTCTATCCCGATGGGGCCATCGATACCGGCCACACCGACAGCCCGGTCCCCCTTTTTGTTATCTCACCGGAAGAACTCTCGTTGAGGGACGGCGGTGCCTTGACCGACGTCGCCCCCACGGTCCTCCAGCTCCTTGGAGTACCCAAGCCAGAAGCCATGACCGGGAGCAGCCTCCTGGAAGACGCTTCGGGTGCCACGCTCGAAAAGCGAAGGGTTCTGCTGCTGATTGTCGATGGCTGGGGCTACAGAGAAGAGACCCGCGGCAATCTCATCGCCCAGGCTCAGACTCCCGTGATGGACAGGTTGCAGAAGGAGCGCCCCTTCACCACCCTCGAAGCATCGGGCAGAGCTGTGGGCATGCCCCAAGGCACCGTTGGCAACTCAGAGGCTGGACACCTGCACCTGGGGGCAGGGCGAACCATCTACTCCGACAGGCTGAGGATCGATGAAGCCATCGCTGACGGCTCCTTCTACGACAACGAGGCCTTCCTGTGGGCCATGAGAGGGGCAAAGCGAGCGGGCACGCGCCTGCACCTGCTGGGCATCGTCTCCTTCTACAGCTCCCACGGCTCCCTCGATCACCTCCTGGCCCTGCTCGAACTGGCCAGGAGAGAAGGCCTGACAGAGGTCTACCTGCACTCCATGCTGGGCCGCAGGGGCGAGCATCCCGAGAGCGGGGCCAGGTACATCGAGCAAGTGAAGAAAGACACGTCCGACCTGGGTGTGGGCCGGGTTGTCTCGGTCATCGGCAGGTTCTGGTCTCTGGATAGAGAGGAGAACTGGGATCGCATCGAGAAGACCTATCGCTGGCTGGTGTACGGCGACGGAAGACAGGTGAGAGAGATCGTATGAACCGACTGTTGCTCATCCGCCACGCCCTCAACGACTGGGTAGGGAAACGGATTGCGGGCTGGACGCCAGGCATATCGCTCAACGAGAAGGGTCGAGAGCAGGCCGCACGCCTGGCCGAGTGGCTGGAAGCGGTGCCCCTGGAGGCTATCTACTCCAGCCCCCTGGAGCGCGCAGTAGAGACGGCCCAACCCATCGCCGACTCGCACGAACTGGAGATGGCGATCAGGGAAACCATCGGCGAGAGCCGCTACGGAGAGTTGGATGGCAAGCCCATAGAGGAGATCTTCAAGACTGATCTGTGGGAGAAGTGGCGCCTCCACCCCAGCCGAACCCGATTCCCTGGCGCTGAAACGACGTACGAGGTGCAGGTGCGCGTGGTGGAGCAACTCGAACAGATGCTGAAGGAGCATCCTGAAGGCAACATCGCCGTGGTCACTCACGCCGATCCCATACGCGTCGCCGTCGCCCACTACATCGGTCTGCCCCTGGACCTCGTGGGACGCATCTGGGTTTCTCCTGCCTCGGTGACAGTCCTCCGCTTCGACGAATGGGGACCGAGACTGACTCGCCTGAGCCACAGCGGTCCTCTCGATTTCCTCACCAAGACTCAGACTTCGGGCTAGGCGACTCAGTGGCTGTCGCGGAGATCGAGGGCTGTGAAGACCAAGGAGGGCTCGCCATCCCCCACATCCCGCAGTTGAAGGGTGTTCACACCCCCACTCAGAGACAGTAGCGGGCCTTCAAAGTCCTCCTCTGCACGGATGGTGTAGCTCCCCACCAGTTCTCCGTCGAGATACACCTCAAGAGGGCGCTCGCCATCTTCGCTGAGAGCGGTGAACGCGAGGCGTTTTCTCACAGGGGAAGACGCCACAATGGAGCAGCCAGCTTCGCGCCCCAGTTCTCGCGCCGGACCGCCGTCCCGGTCCTGGCGGGCACCCCACCCAGCGCCCAGGATCAAGAACGGGTCATCTCCATCTTCTCCACCAACGCTGTACACGATGATCGAGCCATCGTCGTACACGGGCTGTTTCTCACCAAGGATCTCCTGTGTCAGGGCGAAGACCGCCTCTCTCTCTCTGCCCGGTGGCAGCATGTACTCGTGGAGAATCACATACCGGATGTCCAGATACTCGAAGACCTCGCCAGAGACATCGCTCGGGTCCTGAACGATGATATCCCGCTCCAGGAAACGGAAGTGCTGGAGAACAGGAACCCGCTCCACCAGCGACATAGGGTTCGGGCGCGTGACGTATCCAGCGACGATAGGCTTGTGGTGCACGGTCTGGTAGAGAAGGTGCGCCGGGCGGTCCCAGTTCATGGGCAGCTCGAGAATGGCATACTCTGACTCGTCCGCCGCCAAACCCTCGTAGAAGGCCGGCACCTCCACCTCGGACAGCGGATAGGGTGCTGGCAGGAACTCAAAGCAGACCAGAGCCACCGCCGTTAGTGCAACGAGCCTCCCCCTCGTCGGGGACAGGCCACTGATCGCTGTCTGTAGCCCGAGCGCCACCAGGACAGAGAGGCTGAGCATAACCATCACGTCGAACCTGCTCACCGAGCGGGCGATGCTAAGAACGGGGAAGAGTCGATAGAACAACAGATACGGGAGCGGCACGGGAAGCTGTCGTCCTACCACGTGCAGATAGGGTCCCAAGGCCAGCAAGAAGAACACGGCGAGACTAGCCAGCCAAGAGGCCGCTTTCCGGCGCTCCGTCCAGATGGCGTAGACAGCCAGCGCCAGGGGGATGTACCCGGCGAAAACCACCCTCTCGGACGTGCTGCTCGTGAAGCCCTCGCTCAGGCGAGCAGCCGCCTCTCCCCAGAGGGGATGGAACTCGTTGGGCGCTACGAAGGCCAGCAGGTCGGCAGAGAGCCGTACTGTGGTCTCGAAGGGCGAACTCAGATAGGAGGAATCGCCAGCCGCTGCCAAAACCATAGGCACCAGCAGAGGGGAAAGAAGCACGCCGCTCGAGATTAGTATGAACGCCGTCTTCATGAGTAACAGTCGAGGCCGTCGCTGGACCCACAGCCGATAAACAAGATACACCACGGTGAACAAGAGGAGATAGAACGCGTAGTACCAATCGCACAGCGCAGTGAGCACCAGGAAAAGGACCGGCAATACCAGATCCGAACGCACACGCAGGCGGTCCGACGAAAGGGATCTCACGAGAGACAGAACGTAGAATGGCAGCCATTCGAGGGAGATCACCTGCATGTGGCCCAAGAGGTGCGCAAAGTGAAAAGGCGCAAAGGTGAACACGGCCCCAGCCAGGAAGGCCGCGGCATGAGCCCTTGCCCCTTGCCACTCACGCATGACGTGAAAGGCCAGGAGATATGCGCCGTATCCTCCCAAGACGAAGGAGAACAGCACGACGAAGTTGTAGGACACGGTGATTCCAAAGGCCAGTTGTATGGGGAGCGTCAAGAAGGAATTGAAGATGTTCAAGGTCTGGAACAGAAGACTGTGCCCGGTAGGGTAGTACAGATAGGTAGTGAAATACGGGCTCTGGTGAAGATCCAGCAGCGCCGTCTTGACCCACCACAGATTCCAGTAGTTCTGCCAGCCATCGAACCCGTCGCCAGGAATGGCGGACGCCAGGTGGAGAACCAGAGGGTAGGTCATGAGCAGAGTCAAGAGCAGATAGCCGCCGAGGGCTAGAAGATGAGGTCGCGCTGACTTGAGAAGGGAGTTGCCTCTTGACATCGACCCCCACAGCGAGAGCGTCTGCTCAGAGCGACGGACGCTCAGGCCAGGTACAGCCTCCGTCCGGCGGCGATGACCCCAGCCATCAACGGTTCCAGGGTTCTCTGCCCTCTGCCCACCACATGCGCCGAGAGGAGCCCGACCAGCGCGCCAGCCGCGATGTCCAGGGGATAGTGTACGCCGCAGTAGATACGCGCGAAGCCGAACACCGTTCCCAGGAAACCCATCAACACTCCCAGCCGACGGCTGCGCTGCCAGCCCACGCCGGCGAAGGCGAACGCCACGGCACCCGCGTTGCTGGGCAGTGAGGAATCTGAAGGCCGGTAGAAAAGCAAGTTGACTTCCCGCACGGAGAACGGACGAGGCCTGAAGTAGATCAGATTACAGAGCTTGACCAACACATTGGCCAGGAGCACGGCAACGACCATAGAGATGACCGCCCTCTGGTTTCGCTCCCGCTCTTCGCGGGTGTCGCCGGAGAACCATAGCGCCGCCGCGAGCAGGCATAGAGCTGTGGGTACCAGGTAGTCATTCACCAGTAGCCGCATGAGTCCGTCCAGGACAGGTACGCGGGTCGCGAACCCGTTGACCAGTTCGAACAGAGCAGCATCCACAGTCAAGACGACCCCTCCAGATGCCTCAGCAACCAACTCACCGTCGAGGAAATGACCCTCTGGTCCCGGACAAGCCCGGCCCGGCCCAGCTCTGGCACCTTCTTGAACTTCACCGATCGCGGAAAGCTGGTCGCGCTCCACGCGGCAGAGAGTCTATCCTCTTCCCCGTAGACGATGAGCAGCGGCCGATTCTCCATCTCTGGCACGTGCTTCAGCGCGTCAAGGTGTGCCACCACCGCCCCTGAACCATGGCGGCGTCTCCAACGTACAGCCTCCAGGTACGACATCTCCCTCAGCAAGTCGAGGCCAGGTTGGACGCTGGAGGGCGACAACAGCGGAGCAATCGCCACCACAGCCCTGACCTGGGGGTCGGAGGCCGCCGCCCTGATCGCCAGATCACCGCCAAGACCTACGCCAAGAAGCCCAAGTCTCCCCGCGTCCACTTCCTCATTCCGCTCCAGATAGCCCAGAGCCTGCGGGACGGACGCCAGGACGTCGGGATACTGCCAGGTCTCGGTGGAGTCCATGTCCAGCACCAGAGATGAAACCCTCTTCAGGCCAAGCCCCGCCGCCAGCGCGCTCAGTGACTCAACGTCGCTGCCCGTATCCGGCACCAGGCAGACAGCAGGCCAGGGACCTCCCTCCGACCCCGGCAGATGGAGCGTGCCACTCCACCACGTGGCATGGACGCCTTCCCTCCGACCACCTGCACGGACCGGGGCGTCTGCACATGCCGAGGCGAACCTACCCACCAGCGATGAAAGGAGCACACTGGTCACCAGCGCGGCAAGGAGTGCAGACGCGAGGAAGAACAGGAACTCGCTGCTGGCCGGGCCGGGACAGAAGATATCCTCGGTCCTGGTTCCGAAGAACCAGACGCAGGCCAGCGCAAGAAGCACCGACCCTGCCAGGTAGCCCCATCTGTCCTTGCCGCCCCTCGGCATCCAGGACAGCGCTCTCAGCCCCTGGCGGGCAGCGACAATCTGCCAGAAACCCAGCCCAGCGCAATAGGCGAAGGCGAAGAAGACGTAACCTATCGTGATCTGCTCACGAAACTCCATCGTCCAGCGCTCTGAGCTCTGACGCTTGTCTCCGGTGAGACGCTCCCCTCCCGAGGGGCAGTGCTGGCGAGTTCTACGCCCCTCGAGACCCGATTGCGGATGCGCCAGACGCTATCCAATACGGACGCTGTGCGCCCTCCAGATCACGGCCCGTTCATCGACCCTGGACGCGATGCGGGCGGAGATCACCAACCCCTCCCGGGAGCCATATTCCCGGTACGCCACCATCAGATACCGCCCGCCGGACATGCCGCGAACGGCCACCAGTGTGCCCTTGGAGCCTCGCAGAATGAAGTCCGGGCCCTCGATGGTTCCCAGGACATCATCGCAGCAGGCGTTTGTGTACGACCACCTCTCCGCCAGCAAGCGGATCAGGGCACCGTTGACTGACCTCGCCGTGTAGGAAAGCTCTCTCATCAGCTCTCTGCCTTCAAGGGCTCTAGCGGCAATTATACGGCTTTCGGCGAGTCTGGCAACCCAGGCGCTTCCGGCACGTAGATGTTGCCCTCCCGTTGGAACCTCGCATAGTAGAGCCCTTCCCTCGCTCGTTCGGCGGCGATCTGTTCCAGCAATGACAGAACCCACGAGCGGCTCGAAGCGTCCACCGCTGTCCTCTCATACTTGAAACCCTCATCCGCACGTAGCCACTGTTCGTAGTTGGTGCAGTTGCCCGACTCATAGCCCACAAGACAGCCTTCCACGCCACACACAGTCAGGGGTAGCCCGATGACCTGGACCGAAAAGGGACAGAGACACATGATGGTGCTCCGGAACCGCCTGGCCTCCATGCTGGGAATCATCACGTCGTGAGCGATGTCCAGCGCCGAGGTCATGATGTGCATACACGCCCCAGCCTTGAGCGCCAGAGTTCCTATGGTCCAGACATCGCACCTCTCGCACACGGCGTGAGCAGATTGGCCCCCTGTGTCCAGGTCCAACCTGTCCAGATAGACACAGTCGTGGTTGGGACGCCCCGCCGGACACTCCGGTACCAGAGGCTTCTGGCAGTAGCCCACGGCCACCAGAAGACCCATGCTGGATGCCGTCAGGCGCGATACCAACTCTTCCTCCGGCCCGTCGAACAGGAGGCTCTTGCCGTACTGCTGGGACCTCTGACTTGCCAGCCTCTGGTACCTCAACATCCCGGCCAGTGTCCTCAAAGGATAGCGCAGGACGACACGCCTGAGAAACGTCAAGCCATAGCTCCTTGCCAGGCTCCTCAGGCTGAACTCCCACACCTGTAGACCTAGGAAGGAACGAGCATCGAGTCTAGCCAACACGTCATAGAAAAGCATCGTGACCACTCCGGTCTGCCGCTCCCCGCTCTGTTGTCACTCACTTCCAGCGATGATATACTCCGCCCAAGCCGCTGACGGAGAATCGAGGCCGTGCGCAACCAACAGGAGAGATACTACAACGCTCTGTGGTCCAGAAACAAGATCGTGGAACCCACAGCGTGGGCGCTCTGGGATACGATCCGCCAATACATGGTGGGGAAGACACGCTTCCTGGAGATCGGCGCAGGTAACCGGCCTCGCCTACCCATCGCCGGCTCATACTTTCTGGACCTGAGCCCGAGGGCCATGGAAACCCTCGGTGGCAGAGATGCGCATTGCGCCGCAGGCTGCGCTGAGGCTCTACCCTTCACCGACGAATGCTTCGACCTGATCTGCGCCTTCGAGATCGTGGAGCACGTGCCCGACGACAAGGCCGTTCTCCAGGAAATCGGACGCGTCCTCAGGCGAGGAGAGCCCTTCGTCTTCTCCGTGCCTCTCCATATGGAGTACTGGACGAGGCACGACGAGCTCGCGGGGCACGTGCGTCGGTACGATCCCGCGTTGTTGGAGGCGCTGCTCGCGCGTTACGGCCTGCCCATCGAGCAGTATACCGTCACCTTCTCCCCGCGCAACACCTGGTACCGCAACGCCAGCGCCTTTCTTGCCAGCAGGTTCTGGAAGCCACTCGTGGCTTTGGAGCAGGGGATGGCGCTGCCCATCTACTCCTGGCTTGATCGGCGCAGAGGGATCACGTGGAACGAAGGCGGTTTCGCGCAACAGACGCAACGAGCCAACAACGTGATCATCGTTTGCAGGAAAGAGTAAGGGCCGACAGCCTATCCTTCGCTCTCAGCTTCGGCCAGCGATTCCTCGAAGATGGCCATGGTCTCGTCCACGGTTTGCCCATCGACAGTCAGCGCGGGCATGAAGCGCAACGTGCTGGGCCCGCAACCCAGGATCAGCAAGCCCTTTCTGAAGGCCCGGTTGATCACATCGTCCCGTAGCCGAGTGGCAGGCTCTTTTGTCTCGCGATCCTTGACCAGCTCGATCCCGACCACCAGTCCCTTGCCCCGCACGTCGCCAATTGACGCGTGTCTGGTCGCGATGTCCCTCGCCGCAGAGAGCAGTCGGTCTCCCATTCTGCTGGCCCTCTCCACCAGACCCTCTTTTTCGATGACCTGTATCGTTGCCCTGGCAGCAGCACAGGAGACGGGATTGCCGCCAAAGGTGGTCCCATGAGCCCCCAGTGGCCAGTCCATGAGGTCCTTTCTGGCCACCATCGCCCCCAGGGGCAGGCCAGACGCTATGCCCTTGGCGATGAGTGTGATGTCGGGGACCACCCCCCAGTGCTCGATGGAGAACCATTTCCCTGTGCGACCCATGCCCATCTGTATCTCATCGGCAACGAAGAGAATGCCCCATCTGTCCGCCAACTCCTTGAGACGGGAGTGGTATTCTGGTGGTGACACGACGTACCCTCCCTCCCCCTGGATAGGCTCCACGAATATGGCGCCCACCTCATCGCCTGGCACGAGCTGCTTGAAGAGGGTCTTCTCTATGTAGTCCACACAGTACAGGTCACACGACGGGCATTCCAGGTTGTAGGCACAACGATAGCAGTAGCCATACGGTATGTGCGTCACCCCCGGAATCAAGGGAGCGAAACCCCTACGCTGCACCACCTTGCTCGCTGTCAGGGAGAGCGCACCCGTGGTCCGCCCGTGGAACGCTCCCAGGAAAGCCACAACTCGAGAACGCCCCGTGTGGTACCGGACCAACTTCAGAGCCGCTTCGACCGTTTCAGCACCGGAGTTGGTGAAAAAGAGCTGCTTCGGCTCCTCACCTGGAACCAGCGAATTGAGTTTCTCGGCAAGTTGTACTTGCACAGCATGGTAGAGGTCTGTCCCAGCCACGTGGATGAACTTGGCTGCCTGGTCCTAGATGGCCTGCACGACTCTCGGATGGGCGTGTCCGGTGGCCGTCACTGCGATCCCGGCGTTGAAGTCGACGTACCGGTTTCCGTCCACATCCCAGACCACGGACCCCTCTCCTCTAGCCATGACAAACGGGTACGCACGTGTGCATGACGGCGACACCGCCTCCTTGTCCCGTGCAACGTAGTCGCGAGCCCTGGGGCCCGGGACATCACCAGTCAACTCAACCAGACTACGATCGCTCACTCTCGATTCCTCTCCTCGATTCGTAGGCACTCTGCGCTCATCCTCCGCCGACCATCGGTACCAACTTCACCCTGTCGCCAGGGTCCAGCGGGTCGGCCTTGGACCTCTGACGGCCATTGACCATGACTATGGCCACCAGATCCGGGTTGAGACCCAACTCTCGGATGACATCCACCACGGTCTCGCCGGGCTTGACGGTCAGCGACGTGTGTGCAGGACCATACTTCCTGAGGAGGCCGACGAGCGTCAGTTCTACCTCGTTCTTCACCTTCACCCTTCGATGCTCCTCCGCCCGTCAGATCTTCACGAAATCCAGGCCTAGCTGGTCGAGCTTCTCCCGCGTCGGAAGGCCATTGTCAGTCCAGCCCCGCTGCTCGTAGTACATGTCCAGCAACCTCTCCACGTTCTCCCTGGACACCAGCTTGCCCTTGGAGGGACCAGTCGGCGTCGGGTCTGTGTACCAGCGTGGAGGCGGATAGTCCCACTCGCGGCCGAACCCGTCAATCTCCCGGACCCAGAAGGACCTGGTCAGGTTCCACACTCTCTCCGCGACTTGCGTCAGGTCTTCCCACGACCTGTCAACTCCCGTGATGGCCTTCATGGCCGGGACATAGGAGTCCAGGGGCATACCCAGCTCCACCCACTGCAAGCGGCAAGCACCAAGGCAGTCGATCAGAGGACGGATGTGCTGCAGCTCGATGACCTTGGCCGCCTTGTCTTCCGTCACCGCGTCTCGCCCCACCTCGATGTCGTAGGTGATGGCCCAGGCGCGGTTGTGATGGGCGCCGACGTCGGCCGTCATGTAGGCGAGCATCATCGCCGGAGCGTGCCGCGACTCGTACCCACTGATCTCCAGGCCCTTGATCTGCATCGCGTAGTGGCTGGAGCCACCGCCAAAGGCCTGTGCGGCATGACGCGCGCCTTCAGCCAGTGTGTCCCCGATCCCCTCGCGTCTGGCGATCCTCTGGATGAGTTCGAACACCGCCTCAGAGTCCCCGAAACTCAGCTCCAGACCCCCGGTATCCTTGCCACTGATCACGCCTTTCTCGAAACACTCTGTAGCAAAGGCGATGACGTTGCCCGTAGAGATGGTGTCGATGCCGAGGTCGTCGCACAGGTAGTTGGCGTAGGCCACGTCCTCGATATCCGAGACGCCTACATCGGCGCCCAGGAAGGCTGCCGTCTCATACTCAGGTCCCTCGACGTGAACGTCCCACTTCTTGGTGTACGAGTACTTCCCACAGGCACAAGGGCAGCCGAAGCAAGCCTTGTCCGTGACGACGATCTTCTCCCGCATGTACTCGCCCGTCATCTTGTCCATGTCTTCAAAATGGCCCGTCTGGAAGTTGCGCGTAGGGAAGGAACCCCACTCGTTGGACGGGACATTGACCCCCGCCGTTCCCAGCCTGACCCACACGTCCCAGGCATCGCTTGCCTTGCAGAAGTCATACATCTCCCGGCCCACACGCCGAAACTCGGTGACGTCGGCAACAGGGATGCTCTTCGTACCCCTCACCGCGATGGCCTTGAGTCTCTTGGAGCCCATGACGGTCCCCACGCCTGCGCGTCCGGCTTGGCGGCCAAAATCGTGGCAGATGCAGGCGAACTTGACCAGGTTCTCTCCGCCGGGACCGATCAAGGCGATCTGGAACTGCTCGCCAAGCGCCTTCTTCAGCATCGTCTCTGCGGTGATGGCACCCTGACCCCAGTAGGCTTTCGCATCCCGCAACTCGACGGTATCGTCCTCGATGAAGAGGTACACGGGCTCAGGCGACACGCCTTCCACAACGATCAGATCATAGCCAGCGAACTTCATTTCCGCGCTGAACATGCCACCCACATTGCTGTCGGCGTATCCGCCGGTGGCTGGCGACTTGGCGGCGAACGTGGTTTTCCCAGCCCCAGGGATCAGCAGACCCGACAGGGGCCCGGCGGCCACCACAAGCTTGTTCGCCCCCCCTAGAGGGTCAGCCCCCTTCTCCACTTCAGAGTACAGGACCTTGGCCGCAAAACCTCGTCCTCCGAGGTAGTCCCTCGCCATCTCTGTTTCGAGTTCCGTCCTGTCGATCGTCCCTCGAGTCAGATCCACCCTCAGTACATGTCCGCCGTATCCGTTCAACATACCTCTCCCTCCTTGGGACCACTGCTACGGCCGCACCCAGAGTGCACAGTTCCGATTCTGGAGCCTCTTGCGGTCTGGAGATACATCCTGCAAAGCCAAAGTACATCAACCGCTGCCGCGACGC
>CAZOBP010000086.1:0-11902 GCA_964577995.1 uncultured Anaerolineales bacterium | reverse complement strand
TCCAGTTCCACAGCGGTCTCCCCCTGGAAGTAGCTGAGAGGGAAGGAGTCATAGGAGTTCTCGGTGGGAGCGTACTTGAGGATCCGGTCCTCCGCCGTATCGAGGATGTACAGGTAGCCAGAGTACCCATCGATGGCGCGAGGATCGTTCCAGACCTCGCTGTCGGCCACCGATACCGGGGTGAACCCCTGGGCTTCGTCCAGTTGCAGAAGTGAAGAGCCGTTGACCAGGAGGAGCAGGCTTTCTGTCTCTCGACCGCTGCCGGATCCAATCCAGCCAAGATCCGTCAACTCCTGTACGTCCACGCCAGCAGGCGCGCTATCCGGACTCAGCAAGACAGAGCCACCAGGCGGTTCCTGGATACCGTTGATATCGTCCATCTGGTACATGCGGAGCTCTGGCGTGCCTGCGTCCAAGACATAGAGCTCGTTCTCGTGCAGAAGTATGCGATGAGGCTGGCTGGGTGGCCCAGGGAGCGGCGCCTGTGCGGAGAACTGGAGTCGAAGAACCTGCCTCGCCTCGTCGAGGGCGAGGAGAATCTCGTTCCGCAAGGCAATCGCCTCTTCGTTCGTCGGCTTGATCTGCAGAGCTTGGTCCACCAGATCGCCTGCCTCGCCGAGGTGGAGTTCGACGGTGGCTGTGTCTTGACTGCTTCGGGCCAGTTCCAGCGCGGCTGTTGCGTCCGTCAAGAACTGGACTAACTGAGTCTCCTGCGACTGGCGACGCAAGACCAGGGACAGAGACCCGGCCGCGACAATGGTGATGACCACGAAGACGATGATGAGGGGCAGACGCGAGCCCCTGTCCCCTCGGGCTGTTGTGACTCTTCTCAGAGGTTGGTCATAGGCTGTTTCCATGGTCGTGGGAGCAGCCTGGGGTTCGGGAAGCATGCGCTCGGTAAGGATACCCAGCCCCTGGAACAACCCTACCACTCCAGTCTTGAGACCTCGACCCACTCGTCCTAGCAGACCGCTCGAGACCGTCCAGGATAGGAAAGCCTGGACACGGTCGGCCACCTGGGCGAACAACTCCAGGATCCGGGCACAAAGAGCGAGCACCGACGCGACGAGTCCTCCAGCGATGCTCCTGGCAGGCCGGCGTATTGAAGGCGGTCTCGTGTCAGACACCCGAGGAGGTCGTGGTCGTGTTGGTGCGATCCTGGCTTGGAGGAGCGAAGGCTCGTCTCTGGGGGCGGGGGATCTCTCCGCCGCACTGATCTGGATGAAGAGGGCTGAGAGATCGGCGTGCGAAGCCAGGGCACCGAGGGTGCGCGATAGTTCATCCAGCCCTCCTTGCGCAGCTTCGGCTACCTGCCATTGGGTGGCGACTTGCGCTAGACCACTGGAGGCCAAAACGATGACGTCTCCCTCTTCGATGAGGCAGTGGAAGAGGCCAACTTCTGCCAGAAACTCGTCCACTCCCAGAGGAGAGGTGGAATGTGGTTCTGCTGGCAGCCCGTCTGGTGCAGTGTCGGCTACTGGAGGTGGAAAGGAGTGCACTCCCCCCTTCTTGAGCACGTGGATTCGAGCATCTCCCGCAACTGCCATGTAGAGATCATCGCCCCGCAAGACCGCACAACAGGTCTCACCGACTCTGTGCCACAAGGGCAAGGATTCCAGATTCATCCGATGGAGGAACCTATTGGCGGCCCTGATGGCCTGTCGCAGCCCGTTGGTGATGCCCCCGGGGACACGTGAGAACTCGTTGCTGATGATCTGAATCAGTTGCCTGTGGATAGACTCCTTTCCTGTGGGCTCGCCACTCACCTGAACCAGCAAGTATAGGTTGCCTTTGCTCGTTCTGGGAGGAATGATCGAGGACGCTTCCAGGAGGCTGGTGTCGCCGGAGTCCTCCTGCTCGATACCCGACACGACGCTCAATTGAGCGACCTCAGTCCTCAACCTGCGACTCACGTTTCACCTCCTGCCCCGTCTGCATCGACCCTGGACAACGGTGTGTGGATCTTCTGCAATGGACCCGTTTTCCTCATCGTAGTGTGGCTGATACCGCACCTGAATGTGCTGCGTGCTCCATGGCAGTGGCAGAATGGACCCTGTGCTGCGAGGACGCCGTCATGCTGTTGCCTCTGAAGAGCATCTGGCTCGGCGACTTTTCTAGACATCGACCTTCGATCCCAGTGGAGATCGCACCACCGTGACGCAACGACCTGGTCCCGGCGCCCGCTGACCGCCACCGTAGGAGTCAAGTGCCACCGAGAGGGCCTCCTAGTCATTTGGGGTGAGTTCGAGGTCTCCTTGGAGGTACTTTTCCACCAGTTCGCGGATGATCTTGCTCATGGTGGTTCCCTCCTCGGCGGCTTTTCTCTTGAAGGCCATATGGGTCTCCCTGGACACCCGAATCATGATGTTCTTGTCTTTTCTCATCAGGGCCTCCATGTATATCTAGCTATACAACATCTTACCTGGTTTCTCGGCCTTTGTCAAGTCTCCTGGAGCGAGGACGCTGGCCAGAACCCGTGCGATGCGAACGCGGCCAGGCTGCGAGTTTCGCCGGTTACCACGATCCCTGGCTTGATTTCATCGGGAGGGTGTAGTACGATGGTGGTGCGCAATCCACTTGGCGGCGGAGGCGAAAACGAGTTCAGAATCAAGAAACGATTCCACTGGGCATCCCAGACATACCTACCTGGCGATGAAAGGTGATCTGCAAAGGGTTCTCGCGCTCCCTCTGAGAGGGGACAAGGCCGTGTTCCGCGACTTCCTGGTGGGATACTTGATGGTGGAGCACGGCTACTCCGAGGCCCGGGCGACACAACTGGTGGCAGGAAACGAGGCAGCGATACTGGTGATGCTTACAGAGGAGCAGGCCAGTGGTCTGTGGTGACGAGAGCGATAGTGTCATCGTGTCTGACGGCGCCAGGTATCCGTGCGCGCGGTTGCGCAGGAGCCGCCCGATGCAGTATCGCAGCGAAGCTCTCGAATCAAGAGTGTGGTCCATCTGGAATGAGTTCCGCCAAGGGCAGGTGGGCTGACTGAAGGGTGCAGGAGGATCAAGGTGGGCAAGTCCGTCATCGTCATCGGCGCTGGTTTGGCGGGCCTCTCAGCGGGCTGCTATGCTCAGATGAACGGGTACAACACTCGCATCTACGAGCACCACACCGTGCCGGGGGGCGTGGCGGCTTGCTGGAAGCGCGAGGGGTATCTTATCGATGGCGGTATCCATTTCGTAATGTACTGCCGGCCCGGCTCGGAAGTCTATGCAGTGTACCAGCAACTGGGCACGGCTCAGGCTAACAGATTCGTGGAGATGGCCACGTATGTTCGCTTCCAAGACGAAGCAAGCGGCCGCTACGTGGAGGTCACGCCGGACCTGGACCGCCTCGCTGATGACTTGAAGGCGCTTGGCCCGCATGATGCGCGGCTGGTGGAAGAGTTGGTCGCCAGCGCGCGGGCCACCCAAGGGATGGACCTGGGCACGATGGGCATGGGTGACCCTCCTGAGCTGATGAGCCCTCTGGATTGGCTCAGGCAGATGTGGGCCATGCGAGGTCTCGCCAGGTACTTAGTCGGTAAGTATCAGAAGCCGGTCCAGGAGTACGTGAGCGGGGTGGGCGATCCATTGCTGCGCTTCGTGCTGGAGTACATGTTTCTGCCCGACGTTCCTGTATGGTTTCTGTCCATGCTCCTCGGTATGCTTCCGGATCGGCAGATGGGTCTGCTGGAGGGCGGGTCCCTGAGCTTCGTGTTGCCTATCGAGAAACGGTACAAGGACCTGGGCGGACGGGTCACCTACAGCAGCACGGTTGAGGAGATCCTGGTAGAGGGCGACCGAGCAGTTGGCGTGCGTCTGTCCAACGGTAGGGAAGAGCGTTCGCATGTCGTGATCTCGGCCGCCGACGGGTATAGTACGATCTTCGAGATGCTTGGCGGGCGGTACGTAGACAACAAGATCGAGACCATGTACAGGGAGTGGCAGATGATCCGCCCCATGGTCATGATCAGCTATGGGGTGGCCCGCGGGTTTGCCGGTGAGCCCTGGCTGAGCATGATCAGGCTGGAGAAGCCTTTCGAGGTGGGCCGCGAGATGATCGATGGTCTCATGCTTCGCATCTTCAACTACAGCGATCGGTTCGCTCCCGCTGGGAAGACAGTGATCCAGGCCAGCTTCGAGACCGAGTGGGACTATTGGAGCGATCTGCGTCGAGACCTCGCGGCATACGATGGTGAGAAGGAGCGCGTGGCCGCGGAGGTTCTTCAGAGGCTGGATGCTCACTACCCGGGACTCTCAGGGCAGGTCGAGATGACAGACGTTGCCACCCCTTACACCACCTGGAGGTACACCCTCAATCGCAGAGGTGCCTACATGGGGTGGCTTCCCACGCCTGGGGTGATCACATCCGTGGTGAGGAGGACGCTACCTGGCCTCGACCGCTTCGTCATGGCTGGCCAGTGGGTGATGCCCGGCGGCGGCGTGCCCGGATGTCTGTACTCCGGTCGTCACGCGGCTCAGATCCTCTGCCATGAGGATGGCAAACCGTTCGTAGCGGCGACACCGTAGCGAAGGCCGCGAGGCAAGAGATGGTCTGTCGAAGCGGACAGCCACACTCACAGCGGGTCCTGCTGGCAGCGGCCTCGATTTGGCGCCCTTTCCCTCCCCTCCTCGCGAAAACGTGCACAGCCCGCGATCTCTTTTCTCCCCCCGTGCGACTAGGAGTAGCGCGCTCAGTGGTCGATGCCTAGCTCGGCGCGAGGACTTAGACGATTGGATCCACCATCCTGTCCCCAGATTCTGCGATGAACAGCTTGCCGCGAGAACTCGGGGTGGAGTATATTTGCTGGAGAACGTCAAGAGGACTCCAGAAGCTCGGGCGTGTCCAGACGAGGAAGCGGGACAGAATGGAGTCCGAGCATCTTGGCGAGACTGCTCGGTGCGGGATCTTGGCCATACGGGAGGGGCTGGGCTCGCAGGCGTGACCGTCTCCCTATGACTCGAGTAAGATGAGGAGTGAAATGGCTTCTGAGAGGATGTTCTTTGAAGGCGACGAAGCAAAGCAGGTGGAGATGGTGCCAGGGGCCCTGAGGAGGACATTGGGGCACGGTGCGCGAATGCTCCTGGCCGAGTTCAACCTGGCGGCGGGGGCGGAGGTCCCCACCCATAGCCATCCCCATGACCAAGTGGGCTACGTCGTGAGCGGCAGCATGCGTCTCAGCATCGGCGATGAGACGCGTACCTGCGAGGCAGGGGACAGCTACTACATCCCTGGCGATGTGCCCCACAAGGCGGTTACCATCGAAGATGCCTTGGTGATCGACGTTTTCTGTCCACCGCGCGAGGACTACCTGGAGGAATAGACTCAGGCGTGGCTGAGGATGGCGACGGGCTCCTGTGGGTCACTGACAAGGCCGGCATCCCACTGAGGGAGTTGACCTTCCGATTCTCGCGCAGCAGTGGCCCGGGAGGACAACACGTCAACCGCACCGAGACGCGAGTTGAGCTTGTGTTCGATCTGATGGGCTCGCCGAGCTTGAGCGAGAGCCAAAAAGCGAGGGTCAGTCGCAGACTGTCGCCGTACATGGACAAAGGTGGCGTCGTGCATCTGGTATCTCAGTCCACTCGCAGCCAGTTGCGCAACCGTGAAGAGGTCACCAAGCGCTTTCGGGCCCTCATGCGGGGTGCCTTGAGGGTACCAAGAAGACGGTATGCCACCCAACCGACGAGGGCCGCCCGGCAGAAGCGCCTGGAGGAGAAGAGGCGGCGGGGCGAAATCAAGGAACGGCGGCGCAAGGTTCTGCCTGGCGCGGAGTAGAGAGTAGCAGGTGGGTGAACTGGCGAAGCTCTACCGAAGTGTGACGCGCATGGCAAGGTGGGGAGGAATGAGCGAGCGGAGGGGGCGATTCCTAGCGTTCATCACGTTCTTTGTCCTATCGGTGTTGGTGACCGCTTGTCTGGCCTATCCTCCAGGCGAAGCATCTCCGCAGCAGATCGTCTATCTGGGGGCCGGTGGAAGCGTGTGGCTGACGGACGTCGAGGGTGGCGAAGCGATACAACTGGCAGATGCCCTGGGCTTCGAGGCTTTGGAGTGGGCGCCTGACGGCCAGAGACTGGCCCTGGTGAAGGGAAGCCCGTTGGTTGAGGACAACGCGGAGATCTACGTGGTGGACGCCGAAGGTGGTGAACTCACGAAGGTGGCTGATGGTTATGCGCCGATCTGGTCGTCCGACGGTCAGCAAATCCTCTACGTGACCAACTTCTCGGCCAGTGAGGAGGGTTCAGAGCAGAGCTTGAAGGCGTTCAGTATCCAAGACGGGCGGGACACCACGCTGGTCACGCAGCGTTGGATCAGCGGCTTGTGGCCCATCGAGGGTGTGCAGTACTCTGCCGATGACGGCTTGATCGCCGTGTACGTTGGCGGGCTGGAGATGGAAGGCTTCATCGTGATCGTGAACGGTGAGGGTGGGCCTGTGTGGGAGATCCCCGATTTCGTCTACGGAGCGGATGGTTTCTCCTGGGCCCCTGACGACCATCGGCTCGTCTATCGGGACAGCGGCCAGCCTTTCATGGGTGGAGAGGAGCCCAGCCTGAAGATTGTCAGGGCAGATACCGGAGAGACCGTTCATGCTCTGGAGCAGCCTGCTTTCTGGCCACGCTGGTCGCCCGAGGGTGATCGGATTGCTGCGTTCTCGTGGGAGGAAGGCAGCAGTTTCCGCGCCTTGATCGTGGACGCTGACCGTGGGCAAGTGATACTACAGTCGGAACGGGTGTTCGGAGACCTCTGGAACAGCAGGCCTGTCTGGTCACCCGATGGAGCGTCGCTGCTGTTCGCTGCGTCGCACGACGACCAGATGCAGCTCTACGTGATGGACAGCGGCGATGGGGAACTACACGCCATAGCCGAGGGGCAGTGCCCCGATGCCGCCTGGTCACCTGACGGTGCCTACGTTGCGCTGTCTGTGGGTGAAGAGGGCAGCAGAGAAGTCTTCGCGGTGGCTGCTGGCGGTTCTGACTTACACAAGATCGCCGATGGGTGGATGCCTCGCTGGCGGCCTGTCGATGGAGCCCAATGACGGTTCGGAAGTCTATCTGCGCTGCACCCATGCCCGGCTCGTCGGCAGCTTGTTCCCAGCGGTTGCTGTGGTGAGGGGTCTTGGGCGTCCGAGCACCGGTGGGAGAGAGGGTGCACTGGTGGCAGGATCGCCGGATTCGAGCTGAGTGGAATGGGTGGATTGCTCCTGGGGGAAGGTCTCAGCGCGACGACTGGTGAAGCTCGAGCTTCGGGATGCTTCGAAGGAGGGTGCAGCAAGGATGAGAGTTGAAGGGCTCAACAGAATGATGGTGGAGGTGCGCGAGATGGCCGATGCCAAAGGTTTCTCGGCTGGTGAAGAGCGCATCTGGGAGATGTTGGCCCTCATACACACCGAAGTCTCAGAGGCTACTGATGCCTACAAGAAGGGCGAAGAGCTGGACAAGGTCGGAGAGGAACTGATAGACGCCATCATCCGCATTCTTCATCTCCTTTCGGCGATGGGGGTCGACGCCGAGGAACTGTATCAACGGAAGATGGAGAAGAACTGGGCACGGCCCCACCGGTTCAACACGGTGCGAGGGGGATGATGCCTTCCAGTGCCAGGGAGCGGCTGTACCGTACCGAGGCCGTCATACTGCGGCGGCAGGATTTCGGGGAAGCAGATAGGTTGCTGACTCTCTACACACCCGGGCTGGGCAAGACACGCGTGTTGGCCAAGGGTGTGCGTAAGATCAGGAGTAGGAAAGCTGGGCACGTGGAGCTGTTCACTCACAGCAGGCTCCTCATCGCCAAAGGGAGGAACCTGGACATTGTCACTCAGGCTGACACCATCAATCCTTTCCTTGCCCTGAGGACGGAACTCTCGCGCGTCAGTTGCGGGTACTACATTGCCGAACTGGTTGACAGGTTCACGGAGGAGAGGGAAGAGAACGAGCGGCTTTTCGATCTGCTCGTGCATGCGCTGGCGTGGTTGGGCGAGGCAGAGGACACGGATCTGGTCCTTCGGTACTTCGAACTCCACCTGCTGGATTATGTGGGCTATCGTCCTCAGCTCTTCCATTGCGTGAGCTGTATGCGAGACGTTGGGTCGACAGCAGCCTTGTTCAGCCCTGCTCAGGGCGGGTTGCTCTGTCTGGAGTGTGGGAGGGGCGAGCGGGGTGGCCGCGACATGCCTGCACGCGTGCTGGACACACTGCGCCATCTCCAGACGAGAGGCTACGGTCAATGCCGAGGACTGAGTGTTGATCAGCAGATGCACTATGAACTTCAGAACACGATGCGGCAGTACATCATCTACCTGCTGGAGCGTGGCCTGAAATCCGCTGACTTCTTGGATACTCTGCGAAGGGAGGCCGGGCCTGGTGCTTCAGCTCTGGAACGCGGGTAGACTTGCGGTCCTGAGGGGCCGGCCACACACTCCTCGAAGGGAAGAGACAATACGTTCAGAGAGGACGGTCATGACCAATGGCTGAAGAGAAGACCACCGTGGACATGGATACCATCGTCTCGCTGTGCAAGAGACGAGGCTTCATTTTCCAGAGCAGCGAGATCTACGGTGGTGTTGGTGGTTCCTGGGACTACGGTCCCTTCGGCGTGGAGCTGAAGAGAAACATCAAGGACGTCTGGTGGCGGGACGTGGTTCACCGGAGGGACGACATCGTCGGTCTCGATGCGGGCATTCTGATGCACCCTAAGGTCTGGGAAGCGAGCGGTCACGTAGAGAGCTTCACGGATCCCCTCGTCGACTGCAAGAACTGCAAGAAGCGCTTTCGAGCCGATCACGTGCAGGACGGGGTGTGCCCCGAGTGTGGTGGTGAGCTGACAGAGTCGCGCCTGTTCAATCTGATGTTGAAGACTTTCCTGGGACCGGTGGAGGACGATGCTTCCCTCACCTACCTGCGGCCAGAGACGGCACAGGGCATGTTCGTCAACTTCGCCAATGTCCTGGAGGCCTCGCGCAGGAAGCTCCCCTTCGGTATCGCCCAGATCGG
Organism: uncultured Anaerolineales bacterium; assembly: GCA_964577995.1. Lineage (GTDB taxonomy): Bacteria > Chloroflexota > Anaerolineae > UBA7937 > B3-Chlor > JAUVXJ01. The sequence continues at coordinate 2,926 of CAZOBP010000086.1, read as the reverse complement.
GAAGGCGTTTCGCAACGAGATAACCCCCCGCAACTTCACCTTCCGCACGCGAGAGTTCGAGCAGATGGAAATCGAGTACTTCGTGAAGCCGGGCACCGACGAAGAGTGGCACCAGAGGTGGGTGGAAGAGCGGTTCGACTGGTACTTGAGGTACGGGATGCGCAAGGAGTATCTGCGTCTTCGACAGCACGAGGGTGACGAGCTCGCTCACTACTCCAAGGCCACCTACGACATCGAGTATCTGTTCCCCTTTGGCTGGGCCGAACTGGAGGGGATATCGAACCGGACGGATTTCGACCTGCGCCAACACGCGCTGTTCAGCGGCCGCGAGTTGACCTACTTCGACGAGGAGACTGGCACTCACATCGTGCCCTATATCATTGAACCGTCGGGCGGGATCGACAGGGCGGCCCTGGCCTTTCTGGTGGACGCCTATCGAGAGGAGAAGGTGAGGAAGAGGAAGCGCGTCGTGTTGCAGCTCCATCCGGACCTGGCGCCCGTCAAGGTGGCGGTTCTGCCCCTCCTGCGCAACAGGCCGGAACTGGTTGACCTGGCCAAAGAGCTCGCGTCCGATCTGAGGATGCACGTGACGACGGCCTATGATGACACTGCCAGCATCGGTCGTCTGTATCGAAGGCAGGACGAGATAGGCACTCCCTTCTGCGTTACCGTGGACGTGGATAGCCTTGAAGACCACGCGGTCACCATCCGCGCACGGGACAGCATGGACCAGGTGCGCGTCCCCATTCCGGAGGTCAGGCAGACCCTGCTGGATGGCCTGGGCAGGGGATAGCATGGGGAGAGTGGACCTTCACATCCACACCACCGCCTCTGATGGGGTCCACAGCCCTGCTCAGGTGGTGCAGGTGGCGATCGACAAGGGCCTCGAGGCCATTGCCATTACCGACCACGACACCACGGACGGGGTAGACCAAGCCGTGGCAGCCGCGAGCGGCGAGCGGCTAGAGGTCATACCCGGGATCGAACTCAGTGCAGAGGAAGGACCGCGAGAGGTTCATATCCTGGGATACTACATCGATCACCGGGACCAGATCCTACAGGAGAGACTGGCCGTGCTCCGCCGTGCCCGCCGCGAGCGCGCCTGGAAGATGGTGAAGAAGCTGGAAACCACGGGTACCCCCGTCTCCTGGGAGCGCGTCCTGGAGATCGCTGGCGAGACCTCGGCCTTTGGTCGCCCCCACATAGCCAAGGCCCTACTGGAGAGGGGCTACGTGGGTAGCCTGAATGAGGCCTTCGACCGGTACATCGGTTTGCGGGGCCCCGCCTATGTGAGCCGCTATAAGCTGACGCCAGCAGAGGCTGTGAAGATGATCACCGATGCCGAGGGATTGCCGGTGCTGGCTCATCCCCGGGGGCAGGAGGACGTGATCCCCAAACTGGCGGCCCTGGGCCTGGTCGGATTGGAGGCTTACTACCCTTCGTATTCCAGGGAAGAGAGAGATCTGCTAGCCAAACTGGCTGAAGAGCATAACCTGATTGCCACCGGGGGAAGCGATTTCCACGGCTACAACGGGGGGGATCCCGCCCGCTCTCTGGGTGAAGTGCCCGTACCTCTCGAATCGCTGAAGCGTCTGCGAACTCTGGCGGGCCGAGCGGAGCGCTAGCACCCCGGCGTGGGGACTGGCACGGTCAGGAACGCCTTCGCTTCGCTTTCTTTCCTGTAGTTTCCAGTATCTCGTCTGGTGTGACTTCGACTGTGACCTCGTTCTTCAACTCGACGGTTACAGTCTGCTTCAAGGCGTTCAGCGCTCTCACCTCTCCGGATCCGTAGGTGGTCTGGACGATCTCCCGGAGTTGCGGTAGCTTTTTCTTCACCTCCTGGTAGTACTCGTCTTCGTACGCCAGGCAGCACAGGAGTCTTCCACAGGCACCGGAGATCTCGGAAGGGTTCAGCGAGATGTTCTGTCGCTTGGCCATCTTGATGGAGACTGGGCTGAAATCCTGCATGAAGGAGGAGCAGCAGAGCACTCTTCCGCACCGCCCCACGCCTCCCATGAGCTTGGCCTCGTCCCGGACTCCGACCTGGCGTAACTCCACCTTGGTCTTCAGGGTCTTCCTGAGATCCTGGACGAACTTCCGAAAGTCCACCCGCTTCTCGGAAGCGAAGTAGACCAGGAGATGAGTACCATCGAAGTTGTACTCTGCCTTCAGTAGTTTGATGGGTATTCCATGTTCCTTGAGCTTCTCTTCGCATCGGGCCAACGCCTGCCCCTCGCGGAGGCGATAACGCTCCATTTGCACTAGGTCCAGGGGCTGTGCTCGCCGGTGCACGGGCTTCAGAGCTTCCCTTGAGATGCCGTCCGGTGCCTCTTCCCGGGCGCAGACTACGATGCCCACCTCCTGGCCCCGCGCGGTGTCCACCACGACGTGCTCACCCACCTCGAGTTCATCCACATTTGCGGTGTCGAAGTAGTATACTTTCCCAGAATCCCTGAAACGAATACCTACGACTTGGGACACAGTTTTTCCTCTCAATCACTGCGTGAAGGTAAGTCTAGCATCAGCACTTCAAGGGCCAGGCGAGGGTCGACGTTCATCTCTAGTTGGTGTAGGGCCGCGCGAATGGAGTTGATGAAGGCGACGATGTCCCTTAGATCGTACTCTTCAGCTTCTTGACTCAGTGCGGCAGAGAAATCCACATTGCCTATGGTATCTGGACTCCCGCCCCTGATCAGCAACAGGTCTCTCCACCAGTTGAGCCAGAGTTCTAACGTCGATCGCATCGAGCGCGATCTGCGAGCAAGCTGCTGTGCGAAGTCGAGGCGGTCGAATCGTCCCATCTTGGGCAATGCTGCCAACTGCCGCAGCGTTTCGTCTCTCTGCCTCATCACCGACTCGTCCTCAGCGACGCTGATGGCCCAGCCGATTCTACCTCCGCTCAGCCTGGCCAGTTGGCTGGCTCGCT
>CAZOBP010000085.1:0-11923 GCA_964577995.1 uncultured Anaerolineales bacterium | reverse complement strand
TGGAGTTGGTAGCCCCCTTCGTCAGGCCCGACGACGAACGGATACAGGAGGGGCTGGGAATCGTGCTCAGCAAGCAGGACGCACTGGGCTGCTGGCCTGCGGAGAGACAGATCCCCGTCAGAAAGACCTTTCCCATCCCCTTCGAGGAAGTGGGGCAGCCCAGCAAGTGGGTGACTCTTCACGTTGTGAACACCCTCAAACGACTATACCTGTAGATCATTCCGAACTGCGAAAAGAGAGATGGAATACAAGACACTCACTGAGGCGCACCTCCCCAGGCTGAGAGAGATCAAGGCAGACTACGTTTCAAACAGGTATCTGCGCGTGGTGAAGACCGGCGGCGAGGGTGCTCTGGGGACAGGGTACACATTCCAGACCGAGGAACTGCACCCGCCTTTCCGGAGCCAGGGCTTGAGTATCGTCAGGGCAAAAGACAGAGACGAAATCGGAGCCCGCATGGACGACCGGAACCTGCAACCGGTCGTCGAAGAAGACGGACGACTGACCGCCTTCCTCGACGCGGAGGTCGAGCCGTGGCGTGGGGTCCTGAAGGTCTGGAATCTGTTGGTGGACGTAGAGTATCGCCGCCGGGGGATAGGCGCCGCATTGATGCACAAGGCCGAGGACTTCGCCATGGAGAACCACTGCCGCGCCATCTCGGTGGAGGCCCAGGCCACCAACTGGCCAGCGTTGTCTTTCTACACCAAGATGGGGTTTCACATCTGCGGCGTCGATGACCACTTCTACACGAATCGCGACCTGGAACGGAAAGAGGTGGCCCTGTTCCTGTATCGAGAACTACGATGAAGTACCACATCTGGACCATCGGCTGCCAGATGAATCAGGCGGACTCCTGGCGCGCCGCTGAGCAACTGGAGGGCCTGGGCTGGCAGGCCACCCCAGACGTGGAGCAGGCTGACCTCATCGTGCTCAACACCTGCGTGGTCCGGCAAAGCGCCGAGGACAAGGCCTACGGTCGTATCGGCTCCCTCAAACCCGTCAAGAGGCACAAAGCATCCACTGCCATTGTGGTCATGGGCTGTCTGGTCGGCGAGGAGAGCAGCGCCCTCGAGCAGAGCTTCCCCTTCGTCGATCTCTTCCTTCGCCCCTCCGACGTCGAGGGGCTGATGAGCTACGTTCGAGGCAAATGGGCATCCGTGACGCCGGATGGCACCGGAAAAGCAGCCGACGTCCCGGTCTGCTGCTTCGTGCCGGTCATGGAGGGATGCGACAATCACTGCACCTACTGCATCGTGCGCCTACGACGAGGACGGGAACGCAGCCGGACCCTGGAGGAGACAAAGGCCGAGGTGCGTTCTCTGGTAGACCGAGGCGCACGCGAGGTTACGCTCCTCGGTCAGAACGTGGACGCCTACGGCCACGACCTCCCCGGGCAGCCGGATCTGGCGGACCTCCTCCACGCCGTGCACGAGGTAGACGGCCTCTGGCGCATCAGGTTCCTGACCTCGCACCCCAACGACATGAGCGAGCGAGTCATCGACGCCGTGGCGCAGCTAGACAAGGTCTGCGAGCACATCGAGCTACCTGTGCAAGCAGCCCACGACCTGACCCTCAAGCGTATGGCTCGCGGCTATACGGTGGAGCAGTACCGCAGTCTAGTTCAGCGCATCCGCGATCGGGTGCCGGGGGCCTCCTTGGCCACGGATGTCATTGTGGGCTTCCCCGGGGAGACCCAAGAGCATTTCGAGGCCACCTGCGATCTGCTGGCAGACGCGAGGTTCGACGTGGTCCACGTGGCCGCCTATTCCCCTCGCCCCGGTACTCCCGCCGTGCTCTTGGCGGACGACGTCCCCCCTGAGGAGAAGCACCGTCGGCGCCGACTGGTCGAGGAGCTACAGCGGCAAGTCGCCACCGAGATCAATCAGGACTTGCTGGGATCCACAGTCGAGGTGCTCGTGGAGGAAGCATACAAGGGTAAGTGGAAGGGACGTACACGAGCCAACAAGCTCGTGTTCTTCGAGCACGACGAGGCTTGGCGAGGCAAGTTGGTGCCGATCCAGATCACCTGGGCGGGACCCTGGTCCATGCAGGGGAAGCTCGGAGCGCCTAGTTCAGGTCCGGGCCAGGGATCGTAGCCACCTCCCCATCGCAAGTCACCAGCCGCAGGTTGAGGTCACCCACGTCCATCAAGACTCCGGCAACTGAGTCCTCAACATCCCCTGTACAGCCCCCCTGCTCGCTGCCCTGGAGCCGTTGCACGAGTGTGACCACCTCAGACGGTCCGAGCCTACCATACCCGCTCTCCAGCTCCCTGAGCAGTGCTTCCAGGTTCTCCCAGCTAGCATCCTCGTCCCACCAGGACAGGGCACGCTGCGTCTCCCTGAGTGCCGGATCGAGGAAGTGATTCGTCCGCGCCACGAAATCGTTCTCGGCATCGAAGACAGCATACTGGTGTGCCGAGCACTCTACGACTCTGGCATCTGGCCCCTTTCCGTCACCGATCAGCACATTGTGACCGGTCCTACGTTCCGCGCTGGCCACGATCCTCAAGGCCGCCGGTATCCCGCCCGCGTACTGGAGAACCTCACGAAGCACGAATGGCAAAGGCACAGCCTCAACGGTGGCATCCTGAGATGGTGAAGGCAGTGCTGTGACAGCCACTCTCTCCTCATTCATCCCCAGTGTGACACCAATCATCCCCGGGCGCCTCACTGCAACGAAGCTGTTCCCTGTACTTGGCTCGTAGTGCGCTACGACCAATTCATCGGAAGAGGGCAGAGGAGACGCAAACTCCGCCGCTTGCATCAACCCTGCGTCCAAAGTAGCCGCCCCAAAGATGGAGAACGCGCCACTCACAACAGCCTGTGAACTCCGCACCGAGGAACCTTCGTCCACAGGCGTGAAACCACCGTTGGCAGTGTCAACAAGGCTGAAGTGCGGGATGAACGCTGGAGAGAGGGACAGAATCAAATCCTGGGTACTCTCGCGTGGCCACGGAAAGGCGACCACGTCCTCGTACGTGTTGAGGAGAAGAACCTGGGTGTAGGAAACACCAGCGCCTTCGGCGAGGCCAGCCATCTCTTCTCTGCACTCGGATGAGAGATGGTCCTCTATCTCTCTAGCAAGGCGAAGGAGCAGTAGGTGAGAGACCCGCCCATTCTGGATCTGGCGCTGATATACGCTCCGGCGGATCTCATCTCTGATCTCGTCCCTCAGAAGGACCCCTTGCTGATAGCCCATCTCATGGGGTGTCCCGTTGAGATGGAGAATCCGAACGCCGGCTTCGTCCTCAAGCCATCCCTTCTCCCACCGCCCCACATCGTCGGGGATGGCCAGTGCAGCGGGAGGGATTGCATGTGACGATACCCACAACAGCACGGTGGTCAGCAAGAGGAAGAGAGGAACTGCAAGCCTGCTCGAAGCCCTCACTACTTACCAGCGGCCTCGGCACTCTTGATAGGCAGCCGGACGGTGAAGGTACTGCCCTTGCCCTCCTCGGTTTCCACCTCGATGGTGCCACCATGGTTCTTCACAATGCCGTAGGACACGGAGAGACCCAGCCCGGTGCCAGCCCTGTCTCCGCCTCCCAGAGGGCCCTTGGTGGTCACGAAGGGCTCGAACAGCTTGTCCAGAATGTGATCGGGTATGCCGCTGCCAGTGTCGCTGAAGGACAGAAGTACGTCATCGCCATCGCTTCTGAGCTCCAATGTGAGAGTGCCACCATCGGGCAGCATCGCATCTCTAGCGTTGGTCAGCAGGTTGAGGCAGACCTGGGATATCTGACCTGTGTCGCAGACGATAGGCGGTACCTGTGAGAACTTACGCACCAGCTTGATGTTCGATTTCTCCAGATCCCTCTCCACCAACTGGAGCGGACTCTCCACGGCCTCTACCACATCGCTCATCTCCATCCTGGGCTCACGGCGACGCGCGAAGGTCAGCAGGTTGGAAGTGATCCGCTTGGCTCTGTCGACAGAGTCAACCACCACTTGCAGAGCACGCTTGATCTCCTCCATGTCGTCCGACACCAGACCCAGCTCGGTATGCCCCGAGATGGCCGCCAGCAAGTTGTTGAACTCGTGGGCAACGCCAGCGGCCAGAGTGCCCACGGCGGCCAGCTTGGACGATTCGATCAGCTCCTGCTGGGAACGCTCGAGGTCGTGCATCTTCTTCCTTAGTTCCTCGTAGAGCGTGCTGTTCTCTATGCTAATGGCCGCATAGTCAGCCAGCGTCGATAGCAGGTACTGATCCTCCTCCGTGAACTCCACATCGGACACCTGGTTGTCAACCGAGAGGACTCCGATGGCCTCGCCCTTCAGGATCAGTGGCACGTGGAGTAGCGACTTGACCAGGTAGCCCGTCTTCACCTTGAAGTCGCGTCCCGTCCCTTTTCCTCCACGCCTCACTGGTCTACCCGACTGTACCACCTGTCCTGCCAGGCTGTCATCGACCTTGAGCCTGAAACCTTGTGCCTGCTCGCTGCCCAGGTTCTTCCCTGACCTCAGATAGAGATCGTTGCTCGTCTGATCCACCAACAGCAGGAAGCCTTCCTCGGCCTTGGTGACGTAGACCCCGGCCTCCACGATGCGGCTCAGCAACTCCTCAATGTCCATGAGGGATACTACCGACTTGCCAACGGCCGAGAGAATGGTGAGCTGTTCGACTCGCCGCTGGAGACTCGTGGTCAACTCCCCTTTCTCACGGCGAAGCCTGGTCTCCGTCAAGGTGCGTTCGATGACGTCTATGACCTGCTCTGTGGTGAAGGGCTTAATGACGTAGTCTCTGGCGCCCAGGCGGAACGCTTCCACAGCAACGCTCTCGGAGCCGTAGGCCGTCATCAGCACAACAGGGACATCGCTGTCCTCCTCCTGCACCGTCCTCAGGATATCCAGGCCGGACATGTCGGGCAGCTCGAGATCAAGAAGGAGAATGTCTGGATCCTCCGTGGCGAACTTCTCCAGGCCCCCCTTGCCGGTAGTTGCACTGACCACCTCGTAGCCGTGATATGGCAGTATGTCTTCGGCCAGGAAGGAAAGCACGTCGAGGCTATCTTCTACCACAAGAATCATCTCGCCAGCCATCGCACCCCCTCGGAGCCCCTGATCGCCAGCCACGGACACCTGCGGACAGGGTACCACAGTTGCCATAAGTTGTCAAGCACCACAGTCGTCCCAGAATGGTACGCGCGGCAGTCAGCTCGACCACTCGGACTGCGGAGGAAGACCATTGAGGGATCGGGTACGCGCACGTGATGAGCAATCAGCCATAGGGGGAGCACATCCGAAGCCGAGTCTCACGGGCGACGCCGCGAAGCTCTCGTGTCAGTCCACGAAGAGATCCCCCTGAGGGATCAGGTCTCAGCTCCCACGCTTGAACGCAGCCGACAGCTCCGAGGTCAAGTCGAGGTACAAGTTGCCGTAACTGACACTGGGCTCTATCTGCGTCCCTTCCAGCCACTCGTTGAAGCTGGTGATCACGATCAGGTCCGGCGCGCTATCGATGGCTGCCTCCCAGGTCTCGCGATAGTAGGCCCCACCCCTGCGATCGTGGGAGAAACGACCCGACCTGTCTTGTGTGTAGAGGTCGTTGTACCCCGGCATCACCGTGGCTACCCAGAGCTCACGAGTGCCATGCTCTGCGCTGTAGCTACGCACCTTGTTTCCCCAAGTGCTCAGCGTGTTGTACACACTCGCCGGCGGGTTCCAGGTGATGTTGTAGAGATGATGGCCATCGAAGACGCGAAGGAACTCGATATCAGCTCCATCGGCGATCCACAGCGTCTTGTGCTCGGGATCCACCTGCTGGCGAATGGATGCCCACGCCTCGACTGCCGACTGCCCCTGACCCCTGAACACTTGGCTCACAGCCCAGAAGAAAATGATGGGTTTGCCTTCGTACCGGAGAAACGCCGGGTGAGCAGCGTGGCTATTGATCAGGTATCGCAGCCCCTCCACAACATCCGCCCGGCTGCTGTAAAAGGGCGAGCGCGTCTCGAAATCCACCGTACACCGAAAACCGCGCTCTAGGCCCACCTCGAGCAAAGTTCGGAGGTTGGTCTCCGTCTGGTTGTTGCGCACTCGGGGGCCGTACCAGGCCATCGCAAAGGCATCTATCCCTGCTGCTTGGGCCTGCTCAACGTGTCTCACTATGGCGTTGCGATCCTTCGACGCATAAGGTGCGGCGGGAATGTCGGGCACCTTGCCTTCCACCCACTGATCGAGCCCGTACCACGCGTAGTAGAAGGCTACGACCGGCCTGTCGCCCGTCGAGGCGGCACCCGGAGGGGCGATGACAGGCGAGGCCGTGGCTGTCGGAGACTCCGATTCCTGCGTGGGAGACGGAGTGGAGCTGGCAGTGGCCGTCGGGGTTGGAGCGTTTTCCGCTGGTCCGTTTGCCGCCTCCGGACTTGCTGCCTGACGTTGGCCCGGAATGAGCAACTCCTGCCCTATGGACAGCAAGTCGCTCCTCAGGCTGTTCAACTCCATGATTGCCGACGTGGTCGTGTTGTACCTACGGGCGATGTCGCTCAAGGTGTCACCTTGCTGCACGGTGTACACGAGGAAGGCCGGGGTTGGTATGTAGGAGATGGGCGTGAACGTAGGAGTCCTGGTCGCAGTCGCTGTGGGTCCACCGGGCGTGGGCGTCTTCGTCGCCGTGGGAGTGGGAGCAGGTGCTGTCTCCTGTTCGGGGATCGGTGTGGCTGTCAAGCCGCCAGAGGCGGTGAGTTCGGCGGCGTCTCTGCCCACGACCAGCAACAGCATATAGACATAGGAGCAGGCCAACACAAGCGCCACCACCCCCGCGACGCTGGTCATCCGAGGGCGCCCAAGCATGCTCCTGAGGGCCTCCACGAACTGTGCGCGCCTCATCTGCCCTCCCACAAGCGACAAAACGCGCACAGCCCAGAAGCTGTGGTCGGCTGCCCGCAGTTCTCGCACTCGCCTAGCTCCAGCTCCTGGGGGTCCTGTCCGAAGAGACCCTGTTCGTCTCGGGCTTGCAGGAAGCTCAGATAGAACTGTTGCTTCGCACCCCGAGAACGCGCTTCTAGTTGATTCAGCAACTCCTTGTAGAAGATCGTGGTGGCACCCTTGGAGTATGGACACTCTTCGTAGATGTAATCGATGCCCCGAAGCAGGGCATAGGCCGCGGTGTCTCGCTCGTAGAAGCGAAAGAAAGGCTTCACCTTGCGGGCCAGGCGAGGATGTGTGCTGGGCAGCACGGGAGCCTGACGCGCCAGGTAGCCTGTCTGCCAGTGCAGAGCGTTCTGAAAGAGAACTGCTGCTTCATCGTCCAGGTTGTGACCCGTGGCCACGGCGACGTATTCTCCCTCATACGCCAGACGATTCATCACGTGTCTCTTCACCAGGCCACATAGAGAGCACACCTTTCTGCCACGCTTCTCGTGCGCCAGTTCTGGGACCGACTTGCCGTAGGTAGCCCTGACATCCAAGACCCGGTACGGTGTGTCTCCCGCAGCGGCAGCGAACTGCTCCACGTGTTTCCTGGACTGCCTCGAGTACGCCTCGTCCCCTATGCCGAGGTCGATGTACAAAGCCTCCACTTCGTAGCCCAACCGCAGCAGCACGTCCCATAGCGCCAGGCTGTCCTTCCCGCCGGAAACAGCGACCAGAAGCCGGTCTTGCGGTGCGAACATGCGGTACTTCTCGATGACACGCTCGGTCTGGGAGATGAACCAGTCCAGGAAGTGCTCTCCGCAAAGGGCGAACCTGTGCTGGCGCATGTTGACCGCGGCTGGCTCCCCGCATCTCCTGCACTTCAAGGCCCAAATCACCCCCCGCCCTTGCAGTATCCCCCCAGGCCTCCGGAGATCACCGCTATCAGCTTGACCTCGTCCTCTTCCGCGAGTATGGTGTCGTCCGTGACCAGTTGGCCGTTTCGGACCACGAGCACTGCTTCAGGGTCTAGGTCCACCTTCTTGATGGCAGCACGGGCCGTCGACCCGCCCTTCAGGTCCCATTCCTTGTCTCGATACACTAGTTTCATGGCTCTGTCACAGACGACGCATGCTCTTCAGGCAGCGGGCCGGCAGGGCCTGGTACAATCCCAGACCCCAAGCCCACTCCGCCTTCTGTTCTTCCGAGACCTCACCGACTATCCTGCCCGGTACTCCGACAACGACCTTCCCGCCGGGTATTTCCGTGTCACTCAGCACTACGCATGCCGCACCGATGAGTGCTTCGTCGCCTATCACCACCCCATCGTGGATGACCGCGCGCATACCCACTACGACGTGATATCCCAAAGAGGTCGCATGCACGATCGCCCCGTGCCCTATATGACAAGATGGTCCTATGACCATGACCTCATCCGGCCTGACGTGCAGCACACAGTTCTCCTGGATATTGGAGCCGGGCCCGATGACGATGTCCCCCCAATCAGCGCGCAAGACCGCCCCTGCGCCGATGTAGCAGCCCTCGCCGATAGTCACCCCACCGATGAGTGTGGCCTCCGGGTGCACGAAAGCTCCCTCTCCTACCGTCGGTTGTTTGCCTTCAAACTCGTAGAACCCCATTGCCTTTTCCCAGTTCTCTGATACAACGGGTGGGCTTGAGAAGACAAACCCACCCGTCGCGAACACAGCCCAACCCATCGTTCGATGGGTAACGACTCCCTTTCTACAATCTGCTGGCGACCGCCTCCGCCACCTCCAGTGTGCTGGAAGATCCTCCCATGTCGTAGGTGCGGACCTCCCCCTCGGCGATCACCCCTGCTATCGCCTTCTCCAGCCGCTTGCCCAGCCCGACTTCCCCCAGCCAATCCAACATCAGTTTCACCGTGAGCAGCGTGGCCGTCGGATTGACCTTGTACTGGCCAGCATACTTGGGAGCCGAGCCGTGAGTGGGCTCGAAAAGCGCGTAATTGTCGCCCACGTTGGCGCTGGAGGCAAACCCCAACCCGCCGACAAGTTGAGCGCAGAGGTCGGAGATGATGTCCCCGAACATGTTGGATGAGACCAGCACGGAGTAGTCCTGGGGGTTCTTGACCAGCCACATGGCCATGGCGTCCACGTTGGTCTCCCACAACTCGATGCCTGGATACTCCCTGGCTACGTCCCGGGCTTCGCGGACCATCATCCCGCTCGTCTCTCGTATCACGTTCGGCTTCTCCACCACCGTCACCGATGGGCGCCCAAATGTCTTGGCGTATTCGAAGGCCTGTCGCACGATCCGGCGGCAACCATGCTTGGTGAAGATGCGGCACGAGATGGCGATCTGGTCAGCAGGAACCTCAGCGAAACGAGCCATCTTGGGATGGTTATTGAGGAGCGCCTGCCGGACTTCGTCAGGCAAGGGATAGAACTCCACACCGCTGTACAGCCCCTCGGTGTTCTCCCGGAATACGACCAGGTCGATGTCGTCGCGATAGTTGAGGGGGTTACCCGGATACGCCTTGCACGGGCGCATGTTGGTATGCAGATCGAGCAACTGCCGCAGGCGCACGATGGGACTGAAGTAGACCAGCCCCTTTCCCCTCAATTCAGGCGCCAGTTCCTGCTCGGCCTCCTGCTTGGGCTTGGAAGTGATGGCTCCAAACAGGCAGCAATCGGTGTTCTCCAGCAACTCTACGGTCCGCTCCGGCAGAGCTTCCCCCTCGGTGCGCCAGAACTCCCAACCAACATCCCCAGGTGCGTACTCCGCGTCTAGCCGCAGCGCATCCAAGACGATGCGTGCCGCATCCATAACGTCCTTGCCTATGCCGTCGCCCGGCAACCATGCGATCCTGTACTTAGCCACAGCAGTCTTCACCTCCTCCGTGAGCAATGCAGCTCGGCTTAGTCATTCTATCCCTAGTTCGCTGCGTACGTGGGGTATCAGCCCACCATCCTCGAGTATACCCAACACGAAAGTCGATAGCGGCGGGAAGCAATGCTCGCCGCGAGGCGTCTTGACCTTGCCGGACGAGAAGTCCACCGTGACCTCCTCCCCCGACTTCACGTCCTCCACAGCAGCGCACTGCACTATGGGCAGCCCCTGGTTGATGGCATTCCTGAAGTAGATGCGGGCGAAGGACTTGGCGATGACCACCCCCACACCAGCGTGTTTCAGGCAGGTCACAGCCTGCTCGCGAGAGCTGCCACAGCCGAAGTTCTTCCCTGCAACGATGATGTCACCTGGCTGCACACTTGTCGCAAACTCGGGATCAAGGTCCTCTAGAGCGTGTTTCGCCATCTCTTCCGGCGGCAGATCGGTATAGGTGTACTTGCCGGGGTAGATGACGTCGGTGTTGATGTCGTCGCCGTATTTCCAGACACGGCCAGTGTGAACCTTCTTCCACATCTCTACCTTTCCCCCACCCTGTCAGATGAACTGCCTCGGGTCAGTGATCTCCCCCGTTAGGGCCGACGCCGCCACGGTCGCTGGGCTAGCCAGATAGATCTCCGCATCCTTGCACCCCATCCGCCCCTTGAAGTTCCTGTTGGCCGTGGAGATGGTCACCTCTCCAGGGGCCATGATCCCCTCGTGCGCGCCCAGGCACGGACCACAGCCCGTGTTCAAGACCACCGCTCCTGCGCTCACCAGGTCAGTCACCAAACCTTCAGCCACCGCGGCCAACAGTACCTCCCTGCTGGCGGGAAGGATCAGCAGCCTGGTGTTCGGCGCAACCTTTCGGCCCCGCAGGATCCGTGCCGCCTCCCGGAAATCCTCGAGGCGGCCGTTGGTACAGGTCCCGATGAAGGCCTGGTCTATTCTGGTGCCAGCCACGTCTTCGACAGGGACAACGTTGTCCACGGTGTGCGGTCGAGCCACTTGGGGGGGCAAATCGCTGACATCGTACTCAAGGGTCCGCTCGTAGACGGCGTCTGCGTCGGCAGACACCGGACTGAAGCCTGCCTTGGCTCTGCCCGAGAGCCAGGCCAGTGTCTTCTCATCAGGCTCGACCGAACCTGCCTTCGCCCCCATCTCCGCCACCATGTTGCAGAGGACCATACGGCTAGCCACGCTCATCTTCTCGATCACAGGGCCTGCGAACTCGACCGACCTGTAGTCAGCGCCGTCCGCTCCCAGATCGCCGATGATAAACAGAATGAGGTCCTTGGCATACACTCCCTTCGGCATTCGACCTTTCACGACGATGCGGAAGGAATAGGGGACCATCAACCAGATCTCTCCCGTCGCCATCACAGCCGCGGCCTCGGTGCGGCCGATGCCGGCCGAGAAGGCCCCAAATGCCCCGTGGGTCGGGGTATGCGAGTCGCTGCCCACTATCAGATAGCCAGGCAGGGCATGTCCCTTTTCCGGCAGGACCTGATGGCAGATGCCCTCCCCCACATCGTAGAAGCTGTCGATGCCCTGCTCGGCAACGAACCGGCGGATCTGCTGGTGGTTCTTGGCGTGCGCCTCCGTGGCAGCCGGGACGACGTGATCCAGTACGATGACGCTGATCTCTGGCCTGGCCACCCGCTCTACGCCTATCTCATGGAATATCTTGGCGATGGCCGCCGTGTTGTCATGCGTCAGAAGCTTGTCAGGCTGCACGGTCACGATCTGGCCAGGCTCCACCCGTTTCAGGCCAGCCTTTTCTGCGAGGATCTTCTCCGCGAATGTCTGCCCCATGGTCTACTCCTCAGCCTGAAGCTCCTTCTTCAGATACCCGAACAGCCCTCCGGCGGTCATGATCTCCTTCTCTAGGCCTGACAGCGGCGCGCCTTGCAGCTCTACACCTTTGGTCAGGTCGCGGACGCTGCCGGTGTTGGCGTCCACCTCCAGCTCGTCCCCCGTCTCTACCTGATGCGCAATGCCAGGGACCTCCAAGATGGGGAATCCCAGGTTGACGGCGTTACGGTAGAAGATGCGAGAGAAGCTCTCGGAGACGACGGCCGATACATCATTGTACTGCAACGTGATCACCGCGTGCTCTCGCGACGAGCCACATCCAAAGTTCTTACCGGTGACCAGGATGTCCCCAGGCTGCACCTTGTCGGTGAAATCCTCCATACCCG
>CAZOBP010000084.1:0-11954 GCA_964577995.1 uncultured Anaerolineales bacterium | reverse complement strand
TGCTGCCTCCCAGTTCTCGATGTCACCGCATTCTACCACACATCGGCTCGCGAGGGAAGGGGGTACCTATTTCCTATTGCAGACGGCAGTCAACGACAGTAGACTAGAGGAGAAATGCCAACAATGCCAACAACACCAAGAGCGGCCACGCGGTCGCCAACGAAGAGGCAACAGATGAGGCGGCACAGGTTTCTGACCACAGGTGACATCGCCGACTACTGCGAGGTCACCAACGCTGCTGTTCTGAAATGGATCGATTCCGGTAAGCTCCCCGTCTTCACCACACCGGGCGGGCATTATCGTGTCCTGCGTAACGACTTCCGGTACTTCCTCATGCAGCACGGGATGTTCGTGGATGACGGGTTCTTCGGGAAGAGCCACAGCAGGAAGCGGATCCTGATTGTGGATGACGAGCCAACGGTGGTCACCTTCATTGAGAGCGCCCTGCGCCTGATGGGCACGTACGAGCTTGCTACGGCCACCGACGGCTTCGACGCGGGCCAGCAAGTCGTCGCCTTCAAGCCCGATCTCATCATCCTGGACATCATGCTCCCTGGCATGGACGGCTTCGAGGTCTGCACAAGGGTGAAGACAGATCCGACAACTGCCCACGTGAAGATCCTGGCCGTGACTGGGTTTGCCACCGAGGAGAACATCCAAAGAGTGCTGCACGCCGGCGCGGATGATTGCCTTGGCAAACCGTTGAAGATACAGGATCTGCGCGAGAAGGTCGAACATCTGCTCGGCGCTCGGGAATAGCCACATGGCGCCAAGGGACCCCAACGTTGGCCCTACGTCCCGAGCACCGAGCGAAGCCTTCGGCGCGTCGCACAGTGAATCACAATCGAGGAACAATGCTCGACAGAGCACCTGTGGGCATCATCCTCGCTGCCGTCGCCGTCAAGCGAGTCGCCGGATCTGCGACTGCGAGGCGCTACTGCTCACGGGGCGGACCATGTTGGCGGTTCTCTGTCGTGAAGAGTCTCCACAAAGGTGAGAGGGCATGAAGGCTCGCGGGATTGACACAGTTCAATCGGCCCGTCGCAGAAGCCACCCCATCAGGAACCTTGAGGAACTCAGTGCGGTGGCCTCTGCCATCAGTGGCGTGTTCAAGCTGGGCGCCCTGCTGCACACCGCTCTTGATGAGTCCCTTGAGCTCTCGCGTGCCGACAAGGGCGCGATCCACATACTGGGAGAAAGCGACGGAACACTCGAACTCCGCGCTCACCGTGGGCTCTCAGCACAGTACGTGAAGACCTCTCCTATACTGACCCTGGGAGAACAAGCGCCCGGACGCGTGGCACAGACAGGCCAGGCAGTTCTCACGAGCCAATCCTCGGCCGACGCGTCGGTTCGTTCCGGTCCGTTGGGGGTCGAAGAATTCGGCTCGCTAATCTGCCTGCCGCTACCATCCAACGGCCGAGTAGTAGGCACCATTACCTTGCTGAGCAAGGACCAAAGCCACTTTGCATCCGACGACTTGCAGTCCCTCGGCTTCGTGGCGCGCCAGATAGCAGCAGGCATCGAGAGTGCCAAGCTATTCGAAGAGAAAGAAGATCGCCTCAACGAGCTGGCTGCCCTCAACGAAATAGGGCAAGCCATTGGATCCACCTTGGATTTCGTCCCGGTGCTGAAGCTAGTTGCTCAGAAGACGGCACAGATCTGCAACGTCGAGCGCTGCAGCATCCTGCTCCTCGATCAGCAGAAGAAGAGGCTCATGCCCATGATGTCTCAAATGGCCTCCGGCGCCAGGGACGCCGAACTGTGGAGGATTTTCAGGGAAGAGACCCTGGACGAGGAGGTGGATGACCTCCCCGACGTGGCAGAGGTGGTCGGGAAGGGTAGGACAGTAGTCCTTGATGAGCGATCGACTTCGCGCTTACCGAAGAGATGGACCGAGCCTTTCGGTGTCGCCAGCCTGCTTCTTGTGCCGCTGGTCACCGGAGAGGAGATCATCGGCCTCATGGCCCTCGACTACACGATGGCAGGACGGCAATTCAGCACCCAGCAAGTGGATCTGGCGACCACTATTGGACGCCAGGTGGCGATGGCTATCGAGAACGCGCGCCTCTACGCATGCCAGAGGCGCCGGGCGCTGCAACTTACCGTCATCAACGAGGTTGGCCGGCGTGCTACCTCAAGCCTTGATCTGGAAACGCTGCTCCGGGAGACTGCGGTAGCCATACGGGAAGGATTCAACTACGACTTCGTGTCGATACTTCTGTCGAATGAGAACACAGACGAGATGGTCCAACGAGCAGAGTCTGGCCGTGCCGAACACATGCACGTGCCCGGGTACCGTCAAAGCATGGGAGAGGGTCTCATCGGTTGGGCGGTCAAGCAGAGGAGAGCCATCGTGGTCAACGACGTCAGCCGCGAGCCTCGATACCTTGAAGGTTTCCCCGACATGCCCCTCACCCAATCGGAAATGGTCGTGCCCATCAGTCTAAGTGAGAAAGTGATCGCTACCCTGGACATCCAATCCGCTGAACTGAACGCCTTCGACCTCACCGACCTCATGTCCATGCAGGCCATCGCGGATCAGCTAACAGTGGCGATGCGCAACGCGCAGCTATACGAGGAGATCACTCAGCACTCCACAGATCTCGAAGCAGCCAACAGACAACTCGTGGCACTCCAGGAGATGGGTACATCTTTGGCCCGCACGTGGGACCTGCAAGATGTGCTCCAGAACACCGTGGATGGCTTGGTCACGGGCCTAGGCTACTCTGTCGCTGCCGTCGGTGTGGTGGACCCAGAACAGATGGTGGTGGAGAACGTAGTGGTCAGTGGAACCAGCGCAACTCTCCTGCAGGAGGTCGAACGCCTGGCCGGTGAGGAACTGAAGGGCATTCGACTGCCACTGGACCCCGAGACCGGCGTGGTAGCGAGGGCTCTGTCCGAACAGAAGTTGCTGATCACCGACAGTCTCCACGAGCTATTCAGGTCTATTCTCGACGAGAGCGCCTGTGCAGAGGTGCAAGAACTGGCAGGCTTCAAGACGATCGTCACGGTGCCCCTGATACTGGAGGACAGGCCGCTGGGCGCCCTCTGTGCGACGACCGAGCAAACCGAGGTCAGCCATGAGGAATTGGCGTCCCTGCGCGCCTTCGCCAATCAGGCGGCGTTAGCCATCGAGAACGTACAGTTGTATGAAAGAACCAGCGCCAGACTGGACGAGCTATCCACCCTGCATGAGATTTCGGTTGCCGCCACCTCTACCCTGGAACTCACCGAGATCCTTGATCGCATCGTTGGAGTCCTCCAAGAAACCCAGGGTTTCCCCAATCTAGTGCTCATGCTCCTCGACGAGCAAGAGAAGAAGTTGAAGGTAACAGCCGGCAGGGGCTACAGTACGGATATCGCGGAGAGAATGCAGCCCAGGGTGGGCGAGGGTGTCACCGGCTGGGTCGCCTTGACCGGCGAGCCGCTGAACGTGCCTGACGTGGCCTCCGATAGTCGCTATATCATGGCCAATGAGAATGTGCGCTCCGAAGTGTGCGTGCCGCTGGCGGTTGGGAACAAGGTCATCGGTGTCCTGAACGTCGAGAGCAGTGAACCGGCTGCCTTCTCCGACGACACGGTCCGCTTTTTGTCCACCCTGGCCGGTCAACTGGCCGTGATCATAGAGAACGCCCGGCTCTTCCAGAGGGTGGCTCAGAGCGAGCGCGACTGGGAAGACACCTTCAAGGCAATCACGGACGGCATTGCGATCTACGACGCGGACTTCAACATACTGCGGGTCAATCCGGCCCTGGCAAGCATCATGGAGACACCTCCGGAGACCCTGGTAGGCAGACGTTGCTTCGAGATCTTCTCCTACTGCAAAGGTCCTACCAGCGCTTCCTGCCCCCACCGACATGCCATGCAGACGGGGGAACCAACCTCCATCGAGGTTGACGAACCGCATCTCAAGAAGACCCTTCACCTCTCCAGCTTCCCCATCTTCGACGAAGAAGGTGAAGCCAAGGGCACCGTGCACACCGTCAGGGATACCACCGACGACAAGGCCCTGCGGCTGCAACTCCTACAAACCGAGAAGCTGGCCGCCATCGGCGAATTGGTTTCCGGGGTCGCTCACGAACTCAACAACCCCTTGACCTCGGTGCTGGGGTACGCCCAGCTCCTGCAAGCCGCAGACGTCGCACCGGAGATACGCGATGATCTGCGAACTATCTACCAGGAAGCCCAGCGCAGCGCCAAGATTATAGAGAACCTCCTCACTTTTGCTCGCAAGGAAACCTCAGAGAAGCACTATACCGACATCAACCAGGTGCTCAAGGACACCCTGAAGCTAAGAGCCTATCAGCTGAAAGTAGACGACGTTGAGTTGTTAAGTGAGCTCGACGAGAACCTGCCATGGACCATGGCTGCACCTCACCAGTTGCAGCAAGCCTTCCTGAACCTGATCAACAACGCACATCAAGCGGTCATGGGATCGCTAGGCCAGCGATGCCTGATCCTCAGAACCGAAACCGACGGCAAGGTCATCCGCGTCCTGATCATGGACAACGGGCCTGGCATCCCAGAGGAGCACATCGGCAAGATCTTCGATCCGTTCTTCACGACGAAAGACGTGGGCCAGGGCACAGGACTGGGACTCTCCATCGCCTTCGGCATCGTGCAGGAACACGGCGGACGGATATGGGCCGAGAGCGAGCCAAACAAAGGAACCACCTCCATCGTAGAGTTGCCCATTGTTGGGCGTCCCGCTGGTGGTGCCCCACAACCGGCCGACACGGACACCCTGGAGGGCCAAGAGGGCAAGAGGATGATGGTCATAGACGACGAAGAAGAGATTCTGGAGGTCGTGGGCCGCATCCTTGAGCGCATGGGTCACCAGGTCGTCGCTGTAGACTCCGCCGAAATGGCGCTGGACAAGATCGAGAGAGAGCACTACGATCTGGTCATCTGCGACGTGAGGATGCCCGGCATCGGGGGCCAGGGCCTATACCAGAGAGTCAGGAGCGGTCACCCTGACTTGGCGAAGCGTATCATCTTCACCACAGGCGATACCGTCAGTCACACGACGCGGTCCTTCCTGGAGAACGTGGGAACGCCCTACTTGTCCAAACCCTTCATGATCGAAGACCTGCACAGGGCGATCGAGGAAGTCATGGGCAATGAACACGCCTCCGATTGAGCGCATCCGTCTCCGAGTGAGTGCTGGCCCTCGACAATACGCCCATAGACCATGATGCCGGGTGTCTCCGAGACTCTACTGCCTCTCCACGGCACTGACCCATCTGGACTGTTCCTCCGTTCGAATCGCCTCCCGACAACACAGATGGTTCCTAGCTGCGCGCGAAGGCCCTCGATCCCCTACGACCAGCATCCCCTATACAAATCCCTTTCTCTCGCCATGCGTCGCCCCGCACTTCAGCGGCTTCGCACGGCCCACCTCAGCGTGGTCTGCCCACCCTGCCCTGCGTTGGCTGACCGGTGTATCTCGCGCACGCGCAAGGGCATCCGAAGGCCGAGACCTATTGTCGCGCAACGCCGCAAGTGCTCCTGGCGACCAGGCGTCAGAATGGCGAATTGAGGCGTGATGCACAATGGCGACCCGCCTCAATGGAAGCTGGGACTGCGTGGGCTATGCGTGAATGCCACTTGCGCCACCCTCGGCCCGTACACTAGCCATTACTTACGTTATCTGGTATCATTCCGAGTTGTTCCAGCGCGCCTGGGAAGAGACGTGCTACCTTCCAGGCCCAGAAAGCGAATGGCATACGGGAGGTGCGAGTATGACGGAAGTGGTCATTGTCAGCGGGGCCAGGACGCCCATCGGGACTTTCGGTGCTTCGTTGAGAGACATACCTGTGGTGGACCTTGGTGCCCTGGTCATCAAGGAGGCGTTGACCAGGGCGGGTCTGCGCCCCAACTCCAGTGAGAAGCTACTCCAGTACGCACCCCAGTCCCTGGCAGACACTGGTTTGGTGGATCTCGAGAAACAATACGACCACTGGGATGACTCGCTCCCAGAAGTGCAAGTAGACGAAGTCATCATGGGGCACGTGATTCAAGCAGGCCAGGGCCAGAACACTGCCAGGCAGGCGATGATGCGCGCAGGCGTCCCCAAGGAAACCAACGCTTTCACAGTGAACAAGGTCTGTGCCTCGGGTCTGAAAGCGATTACGCTGGGAACGCAAGCGATTCTACTCGGCGAAGCCGAGGTTGTGGTAGCAGGAGGGATGGAGAACATGAGCCAAGCCCCCTACGCCCTCCCCAAAGCCAGATGGGGCTACCGAATGGATATCACGGGCGCTGGTGAGGCTGCGGACCTCATGGTCCACGACGGGCTGTGGGAGATATTCTACGGCTACCACATGGGTCTGACAGCGGAGAACATCGCGCAGAAGTACGACATAACCAGACAAGAACAAGACGAACTCGGTCTTCTCAGCCACCAACGAGCGCGCAAGGCCATCACTGACGGTCTCTTTGAGCAGGAGATCGTGCCTGTGCTCATCCCTCAGCGCAAGGGCGCACCTGTGGTGTTCGACACTGACGAGCGGCCGATGGACACCAGCCTGGAGAAGATGGCCAAGCTCCGGCCAGCTTTCAGCAAGGACGGAACCGTCACTGCGGGCAACGCTTCAGGGATAAACGATGCCGCCGCAGCGGTGGTCCTCATGTCCCGAGAAAAGGCGGAGAAACTCGGCCTCAGCCCGGTCGTGAGCATCAAGTCCTACGCCTCAGGTGCTGTGGACCCCGCCTATATGGGCCTGGGCGTGGTGCCCAGCGTGAAGAAGGCCCTGGACAGAGCAGGTCTCTCCGTAGGGGACATGGACGTCATCGAGCTGAACGAGGCCTTTGCATCCCAGGCCATAGCCTGCATGCGCGAGCTGGGACTCAGTACTGAGAACACCAACGTTCGCGGCAGCGGCATCTCCCTCGGGCACCCCGTCGGGTGTACCGGTGCGCGGCTGGTAGTGACCATCATGCACGAAATGCAGCGAGCCAACCTGAAGCGGGGATTGGTGACCATGTGCATAGGCGGCGGCCAGGGTATGGCTGCCGTGTTCGAGAGATAGCGCATCACTTTTTCCATTGAACCCCGTCGGCACAGACGGAACAGAGAGGGGCAAGATGGCCAGTGACCGCGATGTGGTGATCATCGGCGCAGCCAGGACTGCCATCGGTCGATTCGGTGGATCCGTATCCAAGCTGCCTGCGGTCGAGCTCGGCGGGGTGGCGATTAGAGGCGCAGTGGATCGGGCCGGGATCGACCCGGCAGACATCGACGAAGTGCTCGTAGGGCAGGTCATTCAGGCCGGATGCGGTCAGGCACCAGCGCGCCAGGCAGCTCTTAACGCTGGCCTGCCTCCCTCTGTCGGCGCCACCACCATCAACAAGGTCTGCGGGTCAGGGCTGAAGACGGTGGCTATGGGGGCCAACGCCATCCAGGTCGGTGACGCCGAGATCATCGTGGCAGCAGGCATGGAGAGCATGAACATGGGACCGCACCTCCTCGCCAACGCCCGAACCGGCTATCGTCTGGGAAACGCCGAGCTGGTTGACGCCACGGTCCACGACGGACTGTGGTGTCCCATCGAGAACTGGCACATGGGCAACGCTGCCGAACTGATCGCCGATGCCATGGGCATCACACGCGAGAAGATGGATGAGTTCGCCCTGCAAAGCCATCAGAAGGCGGTGCGGGCTATCAACGAAGGGTGGTTCGAAGCGGAGATAGTGCCCCTCACCATCCCGCAGCGGAAGGGTGAGCCTGTCATCTTCGACACCGACGAGAACCCCCGCGCGGATAGCAGTCTGGAGGCGCTAGCTAAGCTGTCACCGGCCTTCAGGAAGGATGGCAAGTGCACTGCTGGTAACTCATCTGCCATCACGGACGGTGCCGCGGCGGTCGTCATCACCAGCGCCGAACGGGCGAAGTCTCTGGGCATTGAGCCTCTGGCGCGCATCACCGGGTTCGCTCAGGCAGCGGTCGAGCCGAAATGGGTGTTCTTTGCCCCGGTGCACGCCATGGAAAAGTTGCTGGCCAAGACCAACTACACCATCGACGATTTCGATCTACTGGAGATCAACGAGGCCTTTGCCTCACAGAGCATCGCTGACGGGCGGAAGCTTGGGCTGGACTGGGAACGCCTCAACGTCAACGGAGGTGCTATCGCCCTGGGACACCCTATCGGCTGTAGCGGCGCTCGACTCCTAGTGACGCTAATCCACGCTATGAAGGCGCGTAGCGCCAGCGTGGGGGTCGCCGCCCTCTGCCTCGGTGGCGGAGAGGCCGTGGTCATGAGCGTCGAGAGGTAGGTTCCTGCGGACAGCAGCAAGGGATGCACACAGGCACACCGTCACGTTCCGAAGAAGGATGTTCTGCAGCGCTGGCGCCATCCACGTGCTATGGGCGATGGGTGCCTCGATTGAGAACGTGAGAGATGGTTCTGAAAGACAGAGTTGCCATTGTGACCGGAGCTGGACAGGGAATCGGGCGGGGAATCGCACTCAAACTGGCCCAGGAGGGTGCTCGAGTCGTCGCGTCGGACGCGAACGCCGAAACCGCACTTCAGACGGCCAGAGAGATAGAACTCTTCGGCCGCAAGGCGATGGGAATCAGAACTGACGTATCCAGTTCTGGCGACGTCTTGGAGATGGTCGAGACTACCGTGGCTGAATTCGGCAGGGTAGACATCCTGATCAACAACGCTGGCATAGCCCGGAGTGCTGCACTGCTCAGACTCACTGAGGAGGCCTGGGACGAAGTCTTGGATGTGAACCTCAAGGGTGTCTTTCGGACCACCCAAGCGGTCGCGCCGCACCTGATAGAAGCCAAGTACGGAAAGATAGTCAACGTCTCCTCGATCTATGGGCGGACGGGGGTCGTAGGCGATTCCAACTACGCTGCCTCCAAAGCCGGGATTGTGGGGTTCACCAAGAGTACAGCTCGGGAGCTCGCCCGTCACAACATCAACGTCAATGCTATCCTCCCTGGAATGATCGACACCCCACTCCTGCGCGGTATCCCAGACAGGTATCTCAAGCCCATGATCGAGGAGATACCCCTGCGGCGAGTAGGAACGCCAGACGACATCGCCAGCGTAGCAGCGTTTCTGGTCTCGGACGAGGCGAGCTACATAACAGGTGCCACCATCGAGGTGACGGGCGGGTGGCGCATGTAGCGGGGAGGTGACAACTCGGCGCGAAGATAGAAACGCGAGCACTCTTGCCTGCGGACTGACCGGCTGGGCTTGTACCAATGATAACAAGCAGGAGTCGTACCCATGGACTTCAACTTGACAGACGAGCAACGGATGATACAGGAGCTGGCACGGGACTTCGCCACCGAGGTCCTGGCTCCGGCGGCTCCCATAATCGACCAGACGGAGGAGTATCCCTTTGAGAACTGCCGCCGCATGGGCGAGCTTGGACTGATGGGCATAGATGTTCCCGAGGAGTTCGGGGGCACCGGCGCTGACACTGTCAGCTACGTGGTCGCTCTGGAAGAAGTGTCCAAGGCCTGCGCGGCAACAGGCACCATCATGTCCGTCAACAACTCCCTGGTCTGTCACGGTCTGGTGAGGCATGGCACTCCGGAGCAGCGGGAAAGGTATCTCCGTCCCGCGGCCTCGTTCGACCGGATCGGTGCCTTCGCTCTCTCCGAGCCCGAGGCAGGCTCGGACGCCGCGGCGCAAAAGACCAGGGCTGTGCGCGATGGCGACCACTACGTGGTCAACGGAGGAAAGAACTTCATCAGCAGTGGGGGCGTGGCCGATTTCCTGGTCACCTTCTGCGTCACTGATCCGGATGCGAAGCCCAGACACAGGGGCATCAGTTGCCTGCTCATCGACGCGGACACACCTGGCTTCTCGGCTGGCAAACCAGAGGAGAAGCTCGGCATACGCGGCGTCAATACCGCAGCCCTGTCTTTCGAGGACTGTCGCGTACCTGCGGCCAACCTGCTTGGCGAGGAAGGTCAGGGCTTCAGGATAGCGATGGAGGTGCTCGACGCCGGACGCATCGGCATCGCCTCCCAGGCTCTGGGCATCGCACAGGCCTCTTTGGAGGCATCCTGCGACTACGCCCTGGAGCGGGAGCAGTTCGGCAAACCCTTGGCCCGGCACCAAGCGATTCAGTTCATGATCGCCGACATGGCTACCAGGATCGAGGCGGCGCGACTCTTGACTCTCAAGGCTGCGGTGAAGAAACAGCGCAAAGAGAGGTATAGTCTCGAGTCGGCAATGGCCAAGCTCTCTGCCTCGGAGACGGCGAACTGGTGCGCCTACAAAGCCATCCAGATCCTTGGAGGATACGGATATATCAGGGAGTACAACGTGGAGCGGTACTTCCGCGATGCCAAGATCACCGAGATCTACGAAGGTACCTCAGAGGTGCAACGCATCGTCATCGCCAGACACATGCTGAGAGACTAGCACCTCCCCACGTGAGACACGTACCAGGAGTACCTATGAAGATGAATCCCAATATCCGCAGGTTGCGAGAACTGCGACAGCAAGCGCAGCTAGGTGGGGGGCAGGACCGCATAGATGCACAGCGCGCCAAAGGCAAACTGACAGCGCGCGAACGCGTACAACTGCTCGTGGACCCCGGTTCGTTCCGCGAATTGGACATGTTCGTCACCCACCGTACCCCTGGCTTTGGGCTCGAAGACAAGAGGTACCTCAGCGATAGCGTCGTGACCGGCTGGGGAACCGTGGACGGCCGATTGATCTACATCTTCTCGCAGGATTTCACCGTCTTCGGTGGTTCGCTGGGAGAAGTGCACGCAGAGAAGATCTGCAAGATCATGGACCTGGCCATGAAGAATGGTGCACCCGTCATAGGCCTCAACGACTCCGGGGGCGCCCGCATCCAGGAGGGGGTAGTGTCACTGGGTGCATACGCCGACATCTTCCTGCGCAACACCCTGGCCTCGGGTGTCATTCCACAGATCTCGGCCATCATGGGACCGTGTGCAGGCGGCGCCGTCTACTCTCCAGCCATCACGGATTTCACCATCATGGTGGAGGGCAGCAGCTACATGTTCATCACCGGCCCCGACGTCGTCAAGACCGTGACTCGTGAGGAGGTCACCTTCGACGAACTGGGCGGTGCCAGGGCGCACAACACCATCAGCGGGGTTGCCCACTTCGCCGCAAATGACGAAGAAGACTGCACGCAAATCATCCGCCAGCTTCTCAGCTACATGCCTCAGAACAACATGGAAGACCCCCCTCTAACCACACCGACCGATGACCCCCAGCGGATGGACGAAGAGTTGGATACGATCGTGCCAGACAGCCCCACCAAACCGTATGACATGAAGGAGATCATCCGGCACGTGGTGGACAATGGAGAGTTCCTGGAGGTGCAGCAGCACTGGGCACAGAACATTATCATCGGTTTCGCTCGACTCAACGGACGGTCCGTCGGCATCGTTGCCCAGGAGCCAGCGGTGCTCGCGGGCGTTCTCGACATCAACGCCTCGGACAAAGCCGCTCGTTTTGTCCGCTTCTGCGACTGTTTCAATATCCCCATCATCACCTTCGTTGACGTACCCGGCTTCCTGCCCGGGGTCTCCCAGGAACACGGAGGCATCATACGCCACGGCGCCAAGCTCCTCTACGCCTACTGTGAAGCCACAGTTCCCAAGATCACTATCATCACCCGCAAAGCTTATGGAGGAGCCTACGTGGTTATGAGTTCCAAGCACATCCGGGGAGACATCAGCTATGCCTGGCCCAGCGCCGAGATCGCGGTCATGGGGCCGGAAGGGGCAGTGAACATCATCTTCAGGAAGGACATTGCCGAAGCGGAGGACCCACTGGCCAAGCGAGATGAGCTTGGAGAGGAGTACCGCGAGAAGTTCGCGCACCCATACGTTGCGGCTTCCAGAGGGTACATCGACGACGTGATAGAACCTCGGGAGACGCGACCCCGTCTCATAGAGGCACTGGAGACGCTCCAGGCCAAACGAGACCGCAACCCAGCCA
>CAZOBP010000083.1:0-12001 GCA_964577995.1 uncultured Anaerolineales bacterium | reverse complement strand
GAAACCAAAAGCAACTCCTCTGTCGCAGAGGGTGACCTCGCGTCCATCTGCTAGGGGATGGAGTTGGCCGTTCATCCCGTCTTCTGCCACTAGCATCAGAGGTCATACTGGACGTGCGGGAGATTGGGGCCGGATAGCCAGCCTCGCACAAGAGATGGCGCAGAGGCCGCAGACCCTCACGGTGTTCGGCTGATGAGGGTCATCCCCTGTACTACACTCTCCAGTGGCGCCGCCAGCAGTCCAGGAAACAGCCCCAAGAGCAGGGACACGCCGACCAGGCCAAGGATGAGCAGTGTCACCGGCAGTGGCTCGCGCCGTACTTCCACGCCTCCCGAGCCTTGCACCATCCCGGACAGAGACCTGATGTACCCCAACACCACACAGAGACCTGAGAACAGCAGTGTGCACAGCCAGACAGGATCTCGGAGAGCGAGGGTGCGGTACACCAACCAGCGGCTTGCGAAGCTCCCAAAGAGGGGGAAGCCCCCCAGAGCGAGCCCGCCGAGGAGGTATCCTGTCACCCCTCCTGGCATCCGTCGCAGCGCCCCGCGCAGTGAGGACACCGAACCTCCATCCAGGTAGGTGCGCAGCGAGCCCAGACTCATGGCCACCAGGAGAACGACCAGGGCGCGGTTTGCGGCGTGCGCCAGAGCACCCGTGACTCCGGCCAGCGATCCCGTCCCCAGGGCCACCAGGACGAAGCCCATGTCAGCGATGGCAGCGTAGGCCAGCAGTCGACCCGGGCGGTGTTGTGCGAAGGCGAGAAGGCCCCCCACGAGCGCTGTCAACAGACCGGAGATGGAGATCACCGACAGAATGGGCGAGTCCACCACCAGCCACGGGTTCTCGTTCAGGACATGGATTAGCAGGGCCAGACTGATCTGGCCGAATACGCAGATCAACAGAGCCCCGACCATCGATGGCACATCCTCGATCAGCGAGGGCAGCCAAGAATGGAGCGGCACCGCTGCCAGAAGGATCCCAAACCCGATGGATACGCCAATCACCGTGAAGCGGACGAGCAGGAGATTCTCTGGGTGCAAGGCGTAGCTATCCGCCAACCAGGTCACCAAGAGCAGGCACGGGGCGGCAATGACCAGAGCAACCAGATGTCCCATCGCGGTGCCAGCAGCGGCGGGGCGCCGTCCATGGATCATCAACACGAAGAGCAGGCCCGCCATCTCCAAGAGCAGCACGACGATGAGAAAGGTGCGAATCATCACCACCCCGCTCAAGAGACCCAGAATGGCCAGCAGGGAGGGACAGAACGCCCATCCCTGGGGTATCTGCCAGGCGTACAGGATCATGAGACCAGCCAGGAAGAAGCAGAGGATGAGTACGAAGCGGCTCAGGTCATCCAGCACCAGCTCGCGCCCTAGAAGGTACGCAGGCTCACCCAAGGGTGCGCCGCTACAGACTCCTATCAGGCCCACGATCGTCACCAGACAGACGCAGACAGTCGTCGTCCAGTAACGCCTCAGGAAGTACACCGGGCCTGCCACGACAAGTGGCAGGAAGATCAGTAGCAGGAGGCTCATCTTCCGTCGCCCTCGACAGAGAAGTCAGTCTGCGTAGTCGTGAGGTAAGATACGGCCAGGGCTATGAGTATGGTGACCACCCCTACCAGCGCGGTCACGCTCAGACTTCTCTCGAAAGTGGCCAACAAGATTCCGAAGCCAGACTGGAAGGTCAGGAGGCCCAGACCCACCTTGAATGGATCCCTTGTCAGGACCACAGTAAGCAGTCCCAAGATCACCAACCAGTAGCAGGCCTGAGAGAGGCCCTGTAGCTGATCAACGAAGGGGTGTCTACTCCCCAAGGCGTAGGTGATCACCACGGCCAGGAGCGCCGCCGCCACACGAAACCACACATTCATGGGGAAGCCGTCCCGGACAGCGGCGTCGAGCTCGCCATGCTCGGGAGTTGCCCCCTCCACCCTCCCCCAGTGCTCGCGTTGGCCTGTCAGGTAGAGGATCAAGCAGACCAACCCCCCCATGAGCACCTGAATCAACGCGACCCTCAGGGGCATCACCCTGACCAGAAGCAGACCTACCAGGACGTATTGAGCAGCCAAGGCCCACAGGTTCAGCCTCCAGTCCTCCAGGACGAGGATTACTGTGCCGGTAATGAGCAGGCCCAGCATCACTTCGACGTACGAGAGCGCAGATAGTCTAAGGAAGATGTCCTGCACTGCGTCCATCTTGGTCTCTCAACTGCTCAGTAACAGAAGTGCGGCAAGGGTCGCAAACACCAGAATCCAACCCGGAGATCGCCTCTCTTCGAAGAAGCCCCCGAACGTCTCGAGGATCAGGGTTAAGCGCTGTACAGTCCAGGTCAGCGCGCCAAAGAACCACTCCATCTCCGCAATAACGCGCAGCGTCTCCAGTGAGATCCCAGCCCGGGCAACGATGACCTGCCCCTTGCGGTACATCAGATATGCCGCAGCCAGCGAAACGAGTGTGCCAGCGATGAGAGGCAGAGACACGTGTCTGTCGGGCGAGTAGATGAGTTCTGGCAGGCCCGGCCAGGCGGCAAGGAGACTCTGAGATCCCATCAAGCGCCCCAGAAGGGGAGGGTGCAGACCCAGAACGATGACAGGGATGGCCAGGGCGGTCATGCTGGCCAGAACAACGGGGGCGCCCTGCCCCTCAGACTCCCTCTCATGGACAGGTCCCAGTCCCTTCCTCAGCAAAGGGGCCGCCAGAAAGCTGTTGCTCACTAAGCTGAGGACGATGAGGCAACCGAGGCCAGATTGCCCAAGAGAGGCGTACAGGAGTTGACGGCTCACGAAGCCCAGGGTCAGAGGCGCGGCCGCAAGGGCGGCCACGGCTATCAACATGCAACAGCGCGTCCACATCGCGTACGGACGGCGCATGGTAACGCGACTCCCAGCCTCACTTACCAGGAACAAGGTGAGTCCCAACACCAAGCCCACGGCCTGCACGGTGATGATGATCGTGGAATACGGAGCAGCAATGGCGGCCGCCATGGCCATGTGACCCACCTGGTGCAGGACGACGTAGGTGCCTGACTTCCTCAGACCGCTCTCGAACCAGAGAGGAAAGGGACTCAGGATCACCGCTAGACTTCCCAGAATCAAGGCCAGTTCACGCCCCGGCAGCCACGATACCGCCGTCAGATTGAGTACCCGAGCCAGCAGATACCCTCCTACGCTCACCGGGACAGCGTACCACAGAATCACGTCCCCAAGCCTCCTCTCCACCCCCGACGGCGGCCGGAGGAAGGCCGGATACAGCCCCAGGCGCATCAGGGCCCCAACCATGACCAGCGAGATGACTCTTGTGGGCAGTGGGGCCGCTTGAAGCCAGAGCACCTCCCCCTGACCTTGGAGCATAAGAAGTGCCGCCAGCAGTGCCACCCCCCCCAGGTAGTTGAGAACCAGCGACCTGAGGCCACTTCGAGAGCCAGCCTGTCCATCGTGCATCGATGCGGCGAAGACCAGCAGAGCCAGGTCTAGGAACGCCCAACTGAGGCAGAGAGTGACCAGATCCGCCGAGAGGAAAACGCTCGATGCGCCTGCCGCCACAAGAAACAGCACCCCCTGACCGCCGGGACGGTCCCCCTCTGTTTCCCAGGAGGCACGGCCCAACACAACTGCGATCAAGGTAACCATGGCCATCAGGGCCAGGTGAAGCACTGACAGACCATCCGCATAGTAGCCCATCTCCACGTCGAACAGAGACCCGGGTCGCCAGAGCGCAGTCGTCGATGTGGCCGGCTGTAACCAAAGGAGAAGCAGGCACGAGAGGAGGAAGCAGGCTGCCACAACCCAGCACAACACGCTGGCGCTCCGTCCGCCTGCGAGTCTCCGGGCAGCCGGCAGCAAGAGAACCCCCAGGAGTAGGATCAGGACGGGGGAGAAGAGCGTTGCGAGGGGCATCATGTCTCCTGTGGCGGATTAGTCGGAGGCAATTTTAGGACAGGTTCTGGTGTTTGTCAACGATCTTGCCACGTTCGATCAGCCCTCCAAGCGAGGCGTCGGATGTCCCACAATGACGTGTTTGCCGGAAGTGTTGCAGGACGGGGTGCCAGCCAGGGAGAGAATGGAGAGCTCTTCTCAGAGGAACTTGCACATCTGGCACATGTCAAGACCGTGCAGATCGCGACGCAGTACGCCTTCTAGCACATAGCCTTGGTTGCTGTAGAAACGCTGAGCCTGGGAATCCCAATAGGTCTTCAAGCTCACCTTGTGACACCCCTCTTGGCAACAGATCTCCTCAACCCTGCTCATGAGGGCCCGACCGATCCCCTGTCCCCGGCGATCAGCAGCGGTGATGATCTGCGTCACCTTACCCAAGCCGCCCTCGACCTTCAGCACCGCTGCCCCTACCATCATCGCGTTTTCGTAGGCTGCCAGCGCGTATCGCCGGACTTCCCACATCGCTGGATCGGACCGCCCAAACAAACGATCATTCACGGGCGGCCATTCGCGGCCGAGGAAGTCCTCTATCTCCTCTCGCTCCACATTGACGATTCTCAACCGCTCCTCCACTTCGCTCATGGGTCCTGGGCCTAGCGTGGCTGACAGAGTGACGCTGCCTCACTCAGGCACGCATCCATAGCTTCTTCGATGGAGATGCTGTCCATCCGCTCCCCTCGACTCAGATAGGAGAAGAACTCAACGTTCCCAGCCGGACCTCTCAATGGCGACAGAGTCAAGCCCCGTAACCGCAACCCCCTGCCAATGGCCTCCCCTACGACTTCCTCTAGCACCGCTCGGTGGACCTCCGGGTCTCGCACCACCCCTCCTCTGCCCACCCTCTCGCGTGCCGCTTCGAACTGGGGTTTGATGAGGGCCACAATCTCGCCTTCGGGCCGCAGCAGATCCGCCACACGAGGCAAGACCAGCGTCAGGGAGATGAAGGACACATCTACGGTCGCCAGGTCTATCGGCTCAGGCAAGCTGTCCAGAAAGCGTACATTGGTTCGTTCCAGCACGACCACGCGCGAGTCCTGACGCAGTCTCCAGGCCAGCTCACCATACGCCACGTCGATAGCATAGACCTTCAACGCCCCCTGTTGCAGGAGGCAGTCGGTGAAGCCTCCTGTGGAGGCTCCGACGTCGGCCACTATGCTGTCGGCGACGTTGACCCGGAAACGCGCCAACGCATGCTCCAGCTTGGTGCCGCCTCTGCTGACATATCGAGGCTTCTCGCGGATGATGACCTGAGCAGTATCGGGGACCCGTTCTCCGGGCTTGTCCAAAACGCGATCTTCCACCATCACCTGACCAGCCATGATCAGGCCCTGCGCGCCCCGGAGACTCTCCACGAGCCCTTGTCTCACCAGTAGTGTGTCCAGCCGTACCTTCGCCATAGACCAAAGTCTACCCCGTGCCGGGCGAAAGTCAAATGGTTGACTACTGCCGGGCTATAGACTATGATTTTCTCCGTGTTCAAGCAACTGTTGATCACGATGCGTCCCAAACAATGGACGAAAAACGTATTCATCTTCACGGCGTTGCTCTTCGACCTGAAGCTCTTGGATCCCACCTATGTCGTGAAGACCATCATGGCCGCCGCACTCTTCTGCATCCTCTCCGGCTGCGTCTACATCATCAACGATCTCACAGACCTGGAAAAGGATCGCCAGCACCCCGTCAAGCGCAGCAGACCACTGGCTTCGGGCAGGCTGAGCACGTCGAGGGCCATCGGCGCAGCCATGGTCCTTCCTCCTTGCACCCTTTGTCTGTCCTTCCTCCTCGATGCGCGGTTTGGTCTCATTGCTCTGGTCTACTTCCTCCTCCAGCTTCTCTACTCCTTTGGTCTGAAGAACCTGGTCATCATCGACGTGCTGATCATCGCCACCGGCTTCGTATTGCGCGTAGCAGCCGGTTCCGTAATCGTCCAGGCTGAGAGGTTCTCGCCCTGGCTCTACGTGTGCATGACCTTGCTGGCCCTCTTCCTCGGCTTTGGCAAACGAAGAAACGAAGTGGTGCTCCTCGACGAGGATGCTCTACAGCATCGCAAAGTGCTCCGGGAGTACTCCCCCCAGTTGCTGGACGAGATGATCGCCATGGTGGCCTCCTCCTTCGTGATAGCGTATTCTCTGTACACCTTCTCGGCCGAAAACCTGCCCGCCAACAAGGCCATGATGCTGACCATTCCGTTCATCATCTATGACATCTTCAGGTATCTGTATCTCATCCACCAGAAGAACATGGGCGGCAGCCCCGAGGAGATACTGATCAGAGACTGGCCATTTGTGGCCAGTAACCTCTGCTGGGGCGCGACCGTCCTCGCTGTTCTCTACGTATTCTAGGAGCGGCCGACTTGGTCACAGAGTTGCTCATCTCCATGCACCCCAAGCGCTGGTTGAAGAACACTTTCATGTTCGCAGCCCTGGTCTTCGGCATGAAGCTCAGGACGCCCGATCTGATCGTGAGATCGGGATTTGCTTTCGTTTGTCTCTGTCTTCTCTCCAGCGCCTCGTACCTGGTCAACGATCTGGTCGACACGGAGCGAGACAAACTCCATCCTGCGAAGCGTGATCGCCCGTTGGCCGCCGGGAGGCTCAACAGGTCGGCAGCCTTGGGCGCGGCGATCGTGCTGGCCTCGATCAGCCTGGCGTTGGCTTTTGTGGTGGACGTCAGATTCGGTCTGGTTGCTTCGCTCTTCCTGACGGTTGAGATCGCCTACTCGCTCCTCTTGACCAACTACGTTATTCTCGACGTCCTGGCCATTGCGGCCGCCTTCATCTTGAGGGTCACGTCAGGCTCGGTCGTTGCCGGGGCCACGACTTTCTCGCCCTGGCTCTACGTGTGTGGCAGTTTTCTGGCCCTCTTTCTGGCTCTGTGCAAGCGACGCCACGAACTCATCGTTCTTGGCGATGTGGCGCCCAGACATCGAAAGGTGCTGGCAGACTACGATTCCACCCTCCTTGCACAGATGATCTCCGTGGTAACCTCATCCACGGTGATCGCCTATTCGCTTTACACCTTCTGGGGAGGTCACGTGCCCGAGAACAAGAGCATGATGCTGACCATCCCCTTTGTCCTCTACGGGATCTTGCGTTACTTACTCCTGATCCAAAGCGGAGGACTCCCAGGGACTCCAGAGGAGATCCTGATCAAGGATCCACCGCTGCTCATCAGCAACTTGCTCTGGGCCGTTTCGGTGCTCGCTATCCTCTACCTGTTCTGACTTGCCACCACGCAGCTTCTTGCTGCGCGGTCATCCGATCAGGACCTCCGAAGTTGGGGAAAAGAAAAAGCGCCGTGGTGTGGCACGGCGCTTGTGCTTCCTCTACCGCTTGGTGTACTGCGGTGCCTTCCTAGCTCGCTTCAGACCGGGCTTCTTTCGCTCCTTCATGCGAGGGTCTCGAGTGAGAGACCCCTCCCTGCGCAGAGTGGGCCGGAATTCGGGGTTCGCCTTGGTCAGAGCCCGGGCAATACCGTGGCGTATGGCGCTGGCCTGCCCGGTGATCCCTCCCCCCGTGACCTTGACCGTTATCCTGAATGCATCTTCAGTTGCCGTGGCCCGTAGCGGCCTCCTGAGGAATGTGATGTCGGCGGAACGCGAGAAGTATTCATCCGCCGGCTTGTCGTTGACGATAATGGCAGGTTCTTTGGAGGGATAGAGGCGGACCTGGGCGCTGGACGTCTTCCGCCTTCCGGTGCCATAGTAGTATACGTCAGTCCTGAGGCCCAGCTCATCCAGCGTGGGCACCCTGTCAGCACGCTCCGGCGACAGGGGCTCGGCCTCATCCTCGACAGATATCGTCTCCTGCGGGGCCTCATCAGCCAGGGGTACACCTGCAGACTCCTCTGGCGCGGTCTCCTCTTCATCCGCCGGCTGTGCTTCGCTGGCTGTGGTCGATTCCACAGTCCCCTGCGGCTGACTATCCGCCGTCTGCGGCACCTCTATCTCGCCGACTTCTTCACCAGCCGGTGACTCCTCCCCCGGAGCCTCTGTCGCTTCTGCCACTTCCTTCTCTTCCGCCACTACTCATAACCTCCTTGCCTCAGTTCAGGGCCACAGGTCTCACAATTCCAGTGATCTGGGTTGCTGAGCCTCATGAGGGTGAGCATCGCCCGCGTACACCTTGAGCTTCCTCATCATGGCCCGGCCCAGTCTGTTGTGAGGCAGCATACCCTTGACTGCCGAGCGAATAACCCTTGTAGGGTGTCTCTTCAACTGGTCGCGCAATGAAACGGCCGTCAACCCGCCTGGGTAGCCGGAATGGCGGTAGTACATCTTCTGATCCAGCTTGCGGCCGGTGACGTGGACCTTCTTGGCATTGATGACGACGACGTAGTCGCCAGTATCCAGATGGGGAGTGTAGATAGGCTTGTGCTTTCCCTTCAGGATCTTTGCTATCTCCGAAGCCAGCCGTCCCAGCGTCTGGCCTTCGGCATCGACCACGTACCACTCACGCTCGATCTCGGAAGGTTTCGTGGAATGAGTTCTCATATCTCGATACCTCAGTAGTTCACTCTCACCAGGCAAAGGCCGTGGGCCGGGGCTGCTGGGCCTGCCTGGCCCCTATCCCTGGCCTCGAGAATCTCCTTGACATCCGCAGAGGCCAGGATCCCTCTGCCTACAAGCAGCAGGGTGCCCACTATAGCGCGCACCATGTGCCGCAGAAAGCCATTAGCTTCCAGATCGACGAATATGTGATGGCCCTCTTTCGTACAACTGGCCTCCGCCATGTCGCGCACAGTGCTATGACCTTGGGTGGGCAGCCCGAAGGACGCGAAATCATGGCTTCCAACCACATACGCCACCGCCTCCCTCATGGATTGCGCATCGAGGGGCTGCTCAAGATGGTATGCGTATCGCGCCTCCAATGGCGACCGGACCTCCTGGTTGAGAATGTCGTAGCGATATTCTCGTGTCACGGCGCTGAATCGGGCGTGAAAGTCAGGGCGAACCACGCTCAGTTCCCTGATCGCGATGTCAGGCGGGAGCACCGCGTTGAAGGCCCTGTGCAGTTCCTCCACCGATCTCTTCCATCCAGTCAGGAAGTGAATGACCTGTCCCCGCGCATGAACCCCAGCGTCTGTTCTCCCAGCTCCCACAACCCTGCTCTTCTCTTGAGTCACCTCAGTCAGCGCTCCCTCCAACTCACCCTGGATCGTCGGCCGGTCGGGTTGCAGTTGGAAACCCGCATATCTGGTGCCATCGTATTCAACAATAGCCTTCAGGTTGCGGGTCCCGGTATCACCCCCCTGCATCCAGCAACTCACTCCACGAGTTCGAGTATGGCCATGGCCGCAGCGTCACCCTGACGGGATCCAAGCTTGATGATCCGCGTGTAACCTCCAGGGCGATCCTTGTACTCAGGAGCGATGGTCTCGAACAGTTCTCGCAAGACCTCTTTGTCCGATACGGTACGCAACACCTGACGGCGCTCGTGAAGGTCGTTCTCTTTGTCCAGGGAGCGCTTGGCGACGGTAATCAGCTTCTCCGCTTCCGCACGCACAGCCCTCGCCTTGGCCTCGGTGGTAGTAATCCGTCGATGACGGAAAAGCTCCGTGATCAGATTCCTGAACAACGCTCGTCTATGCCCGCTGGACCGCTTCAGTCTGCGACCCGCTATCTTATGTCTCATCGCTCTCTTCCTCCTGCGGTTCCGGGAGGAGGTTCTTCTCACTCAATGCCTGCTTCAACTCATCGAGGGACTTCCGCCCGAAGTTCCTAATCGCCAAGATCTCGTCGTCGCCCTTCTCTAGCTTCTCTAGAATCATGCCGACCGTCGTGATCCCGGCGCGTTTCAGGCAGTTGAAGGCTCGCACGGTGAGGTCGAGGTCCTCGATAGGCATCTCGTAGATCCGTGATGGGATGCCTTCTTCCACGGCCTCCTCTCCTTCGTCGATCAGCGCTCCTGCGACGTTGGCCACCAAAGAGAAATGCCTTGCCAGCATCTGGGCGGCGCTACTGAGAGCCTCCTCGGGCTGGATGGTTCCATCAGTCCAGATATCCAGTTTGAGTTGGTCGAAATCGGTGATCTCGCCAATGCGCACTCGATCGACCACGTAAGCTATTCTGCGAATGGGAGAGAACACGGCGTCCACAGGCAGTTGACCTATGCCGAGCTCACCTCTCTCCTCGCTGGGACTGTATCCCCGTCCCCGTTCGGCGGTCATCTCCATCTCCACTCTGGAGTCGTTGGCATCCAGAGTGAGCAAGGGAAGCTCGGGGTTGACGATCTCCACCTCGCTCGGGCACTCGATGTCTCCTGCTGTGACGACCCCTTCTCCCTCGACCTCGAGCCTCAGTCGTACAGGCTCGTCTCCGTGCAGTCTCATCCTGACCTGCTTCAGGTTGAGAAGCAAGGTCATCGTATCTTCTTTGACCCCCGCTATCGGCGAGAACTCGTGGTGGACGCCATCTACTCTGACGGAAGTGATCGCGGCGCCGGCCAAGGAGGAGAGAAGAACCCGCCGTAAGGAATTGCCGATTGTCACACCATAGCCACTCTCCAGCGGCCCGACTACGAAACGCCCGTACCGCTCGGAGATCGCTTCAATCTCTATCTTGGGCAGAACCAAATTGGGTAGCAAGGGTGTCCCTCCTCTAACAGCTTCTGAAGCGAGAAACTGCCCTACCTGCTATAGTACTCGGTGATCAATTGCTCGTTGAGCGGTGCTTCGATCTCCTCTCGAGTCGGGAGAGCCAGTACTCGTCCCGACAGGGAATTGGCATCCACGCTGAGCCACTCTGGCACGAACCGATGCTCCATCTCCTGGGCCACGGCCTGGAAGTACGCATTGGTCTTGCTCCTGGCCCGCACACTTATCTGGTCGCCCGGCTTGACCAGGTAGGATGGGACATCGGTCTTCGTTCCGTTGACGTCGAAGTGCCCGTGCCTGACCAACTGGCGCGCCTGGGCGCGCGAACTGGCAAAGCCAAGTCGGTGAACGACATTGTCCAGTCTACTTTCCAGGGCCTGTAGGAGATTGGCGCCAGTAACGCCCTTACGTCTCTCCGCTATGCGGAAGTAGCGACGGAACTGCCTCTCCATCACACCGTAGATTCGCCGAGCCTTCTGCTTCTCTCGCAACTGTGTACCAAAGTCAGTGGTCTTGCGCCTGAATCGAGCTCGGCGCCCGTGCATGCCAGGCGGATAGGAGCGCTTCTCGAAAGCACACTTTGCCGTGAAGCACCGATCTCCCTTCAAGAAGAGCTTTGCCCCTTCTCTACGACAGAGTTTACAGACCGGGCCACTGTATCTTGCCATTTCTTCTCCTCTGGTGAGTCGCTCTCGAGACGGGACGAGCCACGTTGGCTGCTACACGCGCCGCTTCTTGGGAGGACGACACCCATTGTGCGGTACGCGTGTCACATCGCTAATCGACCTGACTCCAAGTCCCGCCGCTTGCAGAGCGCGTACTGCTGCCTCTCGACCAGGTCCAGGACCCTTGACGTAGATGTCCAACTCCCTCACGCCCATGTCGATGGCCTGCCTGGCTGCCTGCTGACCAGCAAGCTGTGCCGCGTACGGTGTACTCTTCCGGGAACCCTTGAAGCCCACGGTGCCTGCACTGCTCCACGTGATAACGTCTCCATTGGAGTCAGTTATCGTGATTATCGTGTTATTGAAAGTCGACTGTATGTGCGCCTGTGCGTAGGGAACATCCCTGCGCACGCGGCGTGGTCCACGTCTCTTTGCCTGTTTTCGTGCCACCTATTCCTCCCCTTCAGGAAGTGGGATCCGCTCTTCTGCGGCGCTCTACTGCACAGGCGGACGTCCAGGCCGTGCAGAGCATCTCGCTACTTCTTGGCCCTGGCCCGACGCTTGCCAGGAACCGTTCTTCTCGCACCCCTATTCGTGCGCGCGTTGGTCCTGGTGCGCTGGCCACGCACCGGCAGATTGCGGCGGTGGCGCAGACCCCTGTAGGACCCTATCTCCTGCAGTCGTTTGATGTTCTGGGTGACCTCTCGGCGCAAGTCACCCTCGACCTTGTGGTCTCTATCAATAACCACGCGGATACGCGTTGCGTCCTCCTCCGTCAGATCCTTGACCCTGACGTTGGGGT
>CAZOBP010000082.1:0-12066 GCA_964577995.1 uncultured Anaerolineales bacterium | reverse complement strand
GGCGAGAGGCAAGCAGAGCTTGTGGGCGGCGAGGGTCGGCTGAGGCGCCAACGCCGTGCTGTTCAGGAGGACGCAACCTCGATCAGGTATCTATGGCGCATTCTCCACCAGACTCCGGCGGGATATCCCACCATCTTGGCCACGTCGCCCCAGAGACGGATGATGGGCACCCAGAGCAGAGCCTTGACCTTTTCTGCGAGCGACAGGCCTTCGAGCACGGGCCGCAGGCGCCTGTAGGGCGTCCAGAGGTAGAGGACAGCCCCCACGACGAGCAGGGACCACCACAGGGGATGGTGAGCCAGGCCCGCGACCGCAAGCAGAGGGGTGGCGACGAGATAGGTCAGGTAGCGGACGGCGTGGCGCTTGCGCCACAGATCGGCCTTGCCGTCTCCCCTGGCGTACTGGAAGTACTGCCGCCAGAAGGCGCCCAGGCTGGAGCGGGGCCGAAAGTAGGCCACCGCTCGAGGGGCGAAGAAGAATCTGCATCCGGCGTCCCGCAAAGCGAAGTCGAAGACCAGGTCCTCACAGAAGTCCAGCCACTCCGGGTAGCCACCCACCTTTTCCCAGGCCTCTTTGCGAAAGGCTACGGAGCGGCTGGAGGGCAGGAAGCGGTCGGGGTCTACGTCGGCTTCCACGGGCAGGACGGTGGCGCCCATGGCTGTCTCGAACACGGTCTGGGGATCGGGAAGGAAGAATCCGCTCACCACATCTATCGATGACTCTTCTTTCAAGGGGCGGGTGAGCTCTTCGAGCCAGGAGGGAACCAGTCGCACGCCTGCGTCGGTGCTGGCCAAGATCGCTCCGGAGGCAGCCCTGACGGCCTCGTTTCTTCCCTGGGAGATGTTGGTCCCCTCACGGAAAAGGACCTTGATGGGCAGGCGTTGGGGGTGGCTCTCGATGCGCTCCACGGTGCCGTCGGTGGAGCCTCCGTCGACGATCACCACCTCCGAGGGGAGAACTGTCTGTTGGGAAAGGGAGTCTAGCAGCCTGGCGATCGACGAGGCTTCGTTCTTGACGGTGACGATGACGGAGACGTCACTTGGGCTCACTATGCTCTTCTGGTGCCCTGTTCTCGGGCAGGCCAGCGGGCACGCGCTGTGTGGCGACCTTGCCGCCGCAGTAGGGACAGACGGTCCAGGATAGCTCCATCAGTTGGCCGCAGTCGGGGCACTTCTTCTTCAGTTGGGTGTAGCACTGAGGGCAGACCACGTAGTCGTTTTCGATGAGTTGCTTGCAGGCGGGGCAGACATCCACGTCCTCTATGCCTTGCAGCAGTACCTCTTCCTCGAGGGAGCGCTCGTAAGCCTCCGCCAGGGTCTCCCGCGGCCGGAGGACGAGATAGAGGACCAGACCGGCGATGTCCAGAGGCGGCGGCGGCACGACCAGGAGCGTGCCCAGCGCCTGGGTGAACAGGTCACGGGACCGTGTGCGCACGTCCCGAAAGGTCCAAACGATGAGGCTGAACCAGAAGGCCACGAAGTAGGCGCCGACCACCCAGAACAGCACCTGGCCGATCAGACCCAGGGTGGCGATCAATTCTGTGAGATCAGGGATCTCTGGCATGTATGTCTCCTTGCACGTAAGTCGATCTGGGCAAGAGCGAATCGCCTTGAGTTATACGGGAAAACGGTGGCTGTGGCAAGTATCGAATGCAAGGCCGGGCCCACGCGCCCTCGGAGTTGCATCGTTGTGACCGCACAGGCCAGGAAGCTGGCCGGCAACACCGCTGCAAACGTGTTCGTAAACATGGCCACTCTCCTCATTCCGCCGCAATCTCAGGAGAGGCCAAGCAAGCGACCACCCTGGTATACTACCAAAGTAATGACCATAGCCGCCAACAACGACACGAGCAGACTTGTCAGCGTCCACTTGATGCTGCGGGTCTCCTTCCATGTAGCCCAGACGGTGACTAGGCAAGGCAGGTACAGCATGTAGAAGGTGATGAAGGAGAAGGCCACCAGCGGCGTCCAGGTCTGCGCCAGGTAGTCCAGGATCGCCTGTGAATCCGCCAGCGTCGTCTGTAGACCATAAGTCATGGCCAGCGAAGACACCACGATCTCCTTGGCCGGCAATGTGAACAGCAAGGCGGTCAGCATCTCACCGGTCATACCGAAGGGACGGCCCAGCGGGCCTAGCACTGCAACCAGATAGCCGATTGCCGTGCGCTCGAAAGGGGCCCCTGGAGGGAAGTTGCCCAGGAGCCAGATGAGCAGCGTGGCAGGGGCGGCGATCATCACGGCGCGGCCCATGGTGTGGCCCACCTGTTGGACCAGCGTGCGCCGGATGACCTGGCCCCACTTGGGCTTGCGATAGGGGGGCAGTTCCATGACGAAGCCGCCCGGCTCGCGCCGGAAGAAGAACCGGTTCAGAGCCCAGGTCGCCAAGAGCATCGCCCCCACGCTCATCGCCAGGTAGACCAGAGTCACTGGTAGAGCGCGGTTCCCGAAGAAGAGGATGATCAAGGCCAATCCGGCTCCGAAGCGTCCGTTGCAGAGGATCAGCGGGCTGGTGATGATGGCGACGATGCGATCCTTCTCGTTCTCCATGATGCGGCAAGTGAGGACACCGGTGACGTTGCATCCGAAACTCATCATCGCTACCAGGGTCTGCTTGCCCTCGGAGCCCACGGCCCGCATCAGTCGGTCCAGGTTGAAGGCCACACGGGGGATGAAGCCGATGTCCTCGAGCAGATTGAAGGCGGTGAAGAAGATGACCATCGGCGGGAGCATCACGGCGACGACGGTGCTTGTGCCGACGATGAGGCCGTCCACCAGGGAGCCTACTACCCACCAGGGGGTGTCCAGGCGTACCAGCAGGTCCCGCGCTCCCTCAGCCAGCCAGCCGAAGGCGGTGGCCAACATCTTCGAGGGAATGTTGGCCCCTTGGATGGTGACCCACAGGACCACGACGAGCATGCCCAGCATGAGGGGCCAAGACCAGACCCGGTGGGTTATGACGCGATCGACGCGCTCGGTCAGCGTCTCCTCCATCGGCCGCAGGCGGCGGACCGTCTGCTGCACCACTTCATCAGCCAACTCGAACCGGCGGCGCACGATCTCCACCTTGGCGTCGGGCCGGGTCCCCTCGCGCAGACGTACGGCTCGTCTCAAGATGACCTCCAGGCCATCTGCTGAGCTGGATGGAGGAATCTCGCCTGGTTCCAGGCGAAAGGCTGTCAAGTCACCTTGTTTGAAGGCTTCCACGATCTCGGGATCGTCCTCGAGGAGCCGCAGGGCCAGCCACCGCCCTCGCCCATCAATCCCCAGGCTGGCCAGATCGGCCTCCAGCCTTTGGACATGTCCCTCGATGGTCAAACCGTAGTTCACCGAGGCGGGGCGGGTGGGCAGCCGCCCCGCCGCCGTCTCTACCAGCGCCTCCGCCAGCGCCAGGAGGCCTATCCCCTCAGTGGCAACGGTTGGCATAACCGGCACACCCAGTTCCGCCTCCAAGGCCTTCACATCTATCTCCCACCCCTGACGCTGGACCTCGTCCATCAGGTTCAGAGCGACCACCACCCTATCAGTCAACTCCAGGATCTGCAAGGTCAAGTTCAAGTTACGCTCCAGCCTGGTCGCATCCACTACATTGACCACCACGTCAGGCTCTTCGGAGACGATGTAGTCTCTGGCGATTACCTCCTCGGGCGATTGAGCGGCCAGACTGTACGTGCCCGGAAGGTCCACCAAGTGGATCTCCCGCTCTTCATGGAAGAAGATGCCCTCAGCCCGCTCGATGGTCTTGCCCGGCCAGTTGCCGACGTGCTGCCGGCTGCCAGTGAGGGCGTTGAAGATGGCGCTTTTTCCAACATTGGGGTTTCCGGCCATGCCAACGACGATTCGCCTCTCAGCCATCCGTCATCTCCCCTACCAAGACGGTATTGGCATCTTCTTGCCGCAGAGCGACGGCTGTGTCCTTCACACGGTATTCGATGGGGTCGCCCAGAGGCGCCCTGCGAATCACAGTGACCGCCGCACCAGGAACAAAGCCCATATCCAGCATGCGCCGCTGGTGCTTTCCATGCCCTCGGATCTCCACCACCAGGGCATGAGCACCCACCAGCAGTTCCCCTAGTGGCACGGGAAGGGCCGACGATGGCACCACCAGGACGTGCCGCGCCGCGGCGACGGCCAGCTGGATGACCTTCCCATCCAGCCGTAGCCGTATGACATCGAGCTCCCGCTCCAGCACCTCAACGTCTATGCCGGGCTTCAGTCCCAGCGCGACCAGTTGGGCCAGCAGCGGCGCCGGCTCGTCGTCTAAAGAGACGATGCGCAGCCTGCTGCCCGGTATCCCCTCCTCCAATAGAGGACATCCTTGCGGGGAGGGCACCTGGCACCCCGGCTC
This sequence comes from uncultured Anaerolineales bacterium, assembly GCA_964577995.1. Lineage (GTDB taxonomy): Bacteria > Chloroflexota > Anaerolineae > UBA7937 > B3-Chlor > JAUVXJ01. Next base: position 7,722 of record CAZOBP010000082.1, on the reverse strand, counting down.
AGGGATAGGATCCCCGTGGGGGTCCCAGGCAGGATAGCCCAATTCGGCATCCAGTCTCTCCGCTTCCTCCGGCGTCGTCTCGTGTTCGCGACGGTCGGCCTCGGCATGAACCTCATCCAGGCGCATCCTTTCCTGGTCCACCAGATAGCGCTCCCAGAGGCGGTGTGCCCGGATCAATTCCTGGGCGCGCGCCACCCCTGCCTCCGTCAGGCGGACGCCGCCCTGCGCTTCCCCCTCCGCCCAGCCGGACGCAATTAGCGCTCCAGCCACTCCCTCTGCCACAACCCCGGGCAACCCTATCGACCTAGCCAGGTCATCGGTCTCCCAGGCAGATCCTCCCTCCTGAAGCATGTAGGCTACCTTCAGGGCGTCCTCTGCCTCCACAGGCCAGTGCTCCGGGTCCGGCGCAGGCGGCCAAGCCACGGCAGATACCGAGCGCTGCCGCAGCAGCGTCCACAGCCACAGAATGGCCAGCAAGAGAGAGACGCTTGGCCAGAACCAGTCTGACAGGTTCGACATATCCATACGGTCTCCTCAAGTCCGGGTCACGCCGTAACTCCGGCCATAGCTTGTCTCATTAGTCATTTTGCGACCGAATGAGCAGCAGAGGCCGGTCCACACAGTGCAAGACGCCAGCCGCTACACTCCCATAAAACACCCGGGACAAGCCGCTTCGGCCATGGCTCCCCATGGCTATGAGATCCCCACCTTTTTCTTGGGCGATCTGCAAGATTGTCTGCACGACAGGGCCGAAGGCAACGAACCTGCGGATCTTGATGCCTTTCTCGCGGAACTTTCCTTCCAGGGTAGCCAGATAGGGTTCTGCTTCCTTCGTTCGTCTGTCGGCTTCTTGCTGATATGCGGCTACTGGAGCCCCTTGGGCTGCGAGAACATGATCGGGCGGCTCAACGGCTCGCAGAAAGATCACTCTCGATCTTCTCTTTGACTCGCTCCCAGTCTCCAACTTACCTTTCGACAACAAGGGGGTGTGTTCGCCCCTGACCCGCGGGCATCTGAACGCGTTCACTCCCGACCTGATGCGATTCAACCTGCCAGATGATTTACCCCTGCGGCTCCTGCATCTTGATGGAAAGGATACCACTACTCACACTGACTTCGTAGCTTTGGGCGATCCTCTGAGCAACTCCTCCCTGTAGAGTACCGCTCTCTCTGCCTGTGAAGCCGCTGTAGCTGTAGTTGATTGGGGCGAGCAAGTCAGAGCCTACACAGCGGACTCGGGTGGTGCCACGACAACCTACTGAGCGAGCAGCAAGCAGCACGATGGTCACTGTAAGTCATTCTAACCTGTTCATACGGCTCCTGCTATGATCAAAGTGCCATCCGGGTATACTTGGTTCCAACGCACCGATTGTCTCGCTGGGGTGCGGATTGCCGACCAGTCGTGCTGCGCCCAACCGTCAATCAGGCTTCATCGCTCCTGTCATGAACTAGGTCTCAGCTCGGTTGCATCCTGCTCAAGGCCAACTCTGCGGCATTGACCAAGGGATAGCTCACTGGCGATGCCGTGAGCAGCGGATGCGTGCCCATTTGGAAGGTGGCGATCTGATCGGCGTTCATCTCTGCCTGGATCATGGTGGCGATCAAGTTTGCCATTTCCCCCACTGTATCGCCGCCGCAGGCTTGGCCGCCGATGAGGATCTCGGAGTATTTGCGGAAGATCAGCTTAACCCGAAGCACCCTGGCACCAGGCAGCGAACCCGGGTGTCTATCTGTGGCTTCTGACTCGCCAACGACATAGGCGATTCCCGCCTCACGGGCGCTCTTCTCCCCAATCCCGGCTAGCCCACAGGCTAGATCCCCGATCTTGGTGGAGAACACGCTGATGGACCCCTTGTGCCCTCGGCGGATCTCGAAGAGATTGGCCGCCGCGATACGAGCCTCGGCAGCGGCGACCGAGGCCAGCCATACTGCCGCGGGCTTCCCGGTGAAGAAGTCCACCTTTTCGGCGCAGTCACCTGCCGCAAAGATGTTGGGATCGCTGGTCAACATGTGGCGGTCCACGGCAATGGCGCCGGTAGGACCGATCTCTAGCCCGGCGTTCTGAGCCAACTCCGTGTTGGGACGAACCCCGATGCCCAGAATCACGGCATCAGCCCTCAGCCGCTCACCGTTATCCAGTTCAACATGCTCCACCTTCCCATTCCCCAGCAAGGCTTCGGCCCTGTGAGAAGCCCAAACCCGGATGCCCACCTTGGTCAGTTCCTCCTCAGCCTGGACGCACAAGCCCTCGTCAAAGACCGCGAAGAGGCAATGAGGAAGCATCTCTACGACGGAGATGTTCAGATCACCCAGCTTGCGACATTCATCCGCCATCTCCAGCCCGATGAACCCGCCACCGATGATGACCACATCGCGAGACCCTTTCAGAACCTCCAACAGATGGGCCAAATAGGCCACGTCCTTCTTGATAGAGAAGACGTTCTCTTTGTCCACGCCGGGAATCGGGGGGACGAGGGGGACGGAACCAGTGGCTACGATCAGTTTTCCGTAGCCGATGGACTGCCCCTGAGACGTGAGAACCGTTCGTGCCTGCCGATCTATTCCGGTGACCCGGTCGACGATCAAATCCACATCATTCTTGGCTAGTACCGGGTCGGGCATCAGGTTCTTGTCCGGGGAACCCAGCGTGCCGAAGATGTAGGGAATACCGCAGGGAATGAGAGTCTTCTCTTCCTGGCGGATGACGGCGAGGGTGGCATCGGGGTAGTGCCGCCGTGCTGTAATCGCGGCAGTAAACCCGGACGCGCTGCTACCGATGATCAAAGCATCTACGTTCTTCACCGCAACCCTCCTCACCAAGTGTCTGCGTTCTTTGCCTACTGCGACAGGATCTCATCTATGTCCTTTGTGGACGAGGACCGAATAGCTATGTGCTGATCCGAACGACGTTGGCACCTGCCTCGAACGCGAACAGGTAGCTGTTGCTCATGCCCATAGAGAGTTAGCGCATTGTTACGTTGCGCAGGTTCCCGGCCGAGAGGCGCTCAAACGCCGCCCGGGTCGCACGAAAGTAGGGGCGTGGCTGCTCTGGATTGCCAAAGCGCGGTCCCATGGTCATGAGCCCCTGCACATGGATCCGCTGCAGTTCAGCTAGCCGCCTCACGAGATCGTCAACTTCTTCTGGCAGCACGCCAGTCTTGCTGGCCTCCCGGCCGCTGTTGATCTCCACCAGGACAGGCATAACCTTGTCAATGATCGCACAACGACAGTTGAGGTCCTCAGCCAAGCGTCACGAATCTACCGCCTCGATCAGTTCGAAGAGCTGTACAGCCCTCTTCACTTTGTTCCGCTGCAAAGGCCGATCATGCGCCAAGTCAGATTGTCGCTCAGCACCGGGATCACCGCCCGTGCTTCATGCAAGTAGTTATGTCCCACGTGAATCATGCCGCCCTGGATTGCCGCTTTGACCTCCGTCGCCGTGGGTCCCTTGCCCGCGGCCACCACGATCACATCTGGCGGCACGGTTTCCAGGACCTGTCTTACAGGTGCTGCGATCTCAACAGCTTGCTAATCCATCTATCCAGTTCCCATCCGAATGCCAGCGATAGATTCTCCGCAATCCGGGCAGCGGCCACCTGGCTTGACAAGATTCTCCAGTACTGCGAAGGTGGACCGGCGGATCAGGGGTCGGCCACAGGAGTGGCAGAAGGTGTCGGCCTCGCCCGCCACGTTTCCCACATAGACGTAGTGCAGTCCTTCCGCCAGCCCAATCTCTCTCGCGCGCGCCAGGGTCTCCATGGGCGTAGGCGGAATGTCCATCATCTTGTAGGCTGGGAAGAAGCGGCTGATGTGCCAGGGGGTCTCCACTCCCAACTCGTGAGCCACGAACTGCGCCGCGTCCCGCAGTTCCAGGGGGTCGTCGTTGACGCCAGGAATGACCAGGGTGGTCACCTCCAGCCAGATGCCGAGGCGTTTCATCACCTTCAGGGTGTCCAACACCGGTTGCAGTTTCGCACCGATGTACTTCTTGTAGGTCTGGTCGCGGAACGCCTTCAGATCTACGTTCGCCGCGTCCAGATAGGGGTGGAAGGTTTCCAACATCTCGGTCGTCATATAACCATTCGTGACGTACACGTTGGCCAGGCCGGAGGCCTGTGCCAAACGACTTGTATCATAGGCGTACTCGGAGAAGATGGTCGGCTCGGTGTAGGTGTAGGCGATGCTTCTGCAACCGGCGCGCTCCGCTTCGGCCACGATCTCCGCTGGGCTGGCTTCGCTTCCCATGATCAGGTGCCGCTCGCGGGGCATTTGTGAAATGTCCCAATTCTGGCACCACCGGCAGCGAAAGTTGCAGCCCGGCGTGGCGATGGAGTAGATGGTGGTGCCGGGATAGAAGTGGAATAGCGGTTTCTTCTCCACTGGGTCTACATTCTGGCTGATGGTGCGGCCGTAGACCAGTGAATAGAGTGTGCCGCCCCGATTCTCACGCACCTGGCAAATGCCCCGCTTGCCGTCAGCAATCACGCAGTGGTGGGCGCACAGGTTGCAGCGTACCTGTTCATCCGACAATTGCTCATAGAGCATAGCCTCTTTCATTGCACACCATCCTCAAGCTTGGATTGCGTCTGCCTTCTCCAGATCGCTAATGCGCAGGGCGACCTCTGCCTATACGAAGCGGACGCTCCCGCTGTATGTGCGTCAATCGTAAGGTCGAATCGCACGCCGGTGCACGTGCTAGTAGAGCTTCTGTCAGTCGTCATCCCGCGAGCGGACAAGAAGCAGGGGCCGGTCGACACTGTGCAACACGCCAGCCGCCACACTCCCGTAGAACACTCGAGACATGCCGGTCCGACCGTGACTGGCCATAGCGATGATATCCGCACCTTCACGGTGAGCGGCGTCTAGGATCTCTGCCACGGCGGGGCCATTGACGACGCGTGTTCGGGCCTCGATACCTTTCTCGCGGAACTCTGCGACAAGGCTATCCAGGTAAGCTTCCGCCTGCTTGGTCCGTTGCTCCAGTGCTTGGTCAGCGAGCTCGGGATAAGCGCCCACGCCAGGCCCCGCAACGATCGTGAGTGGGTGGACTACCTGCAGGAAGACCACTTGGGCATTGTAACGCTGGGCCAGTTCCTCAATGTGGGGCAGTATCTTCTCGGCTCGCTTCGATCCATCCAACGGCACCAATATGGTGTCATACATGTTGACCTCCTTTGACGGGTCGATTTCGGCACCGGGTGACGCTGCTGCAATCTCTGCGCCAGACCCTCGGCATGTTCTGGCGGGAAAGAACCCTCCTCCGTCGCTGGTCGCCGGGCGGGAGACCGCCCAATTGACGATAGGGTCCGTTGGGCGAAGCTGTAGTCAAGTGCCTCCCTGCCGCTTTCAATGAAGCCGCCTCATGTAGAACGACTTTCCATCGTATTCGGTCTTGATCAGTTGACCTTGGGCGATCAGCCGGTGAATAGCGGACCAATCTGCGCTGGCGCGCCCGAGGAAATCCTCCACGGCCTCCTCCCGCATGGGATGTACCGCTGTGATGCTCAGCAGGTCTTCCTCTACGCCTGCTGTGAAAGCGAAAGCGTTGCCCTCGTATCCTATCAGGTATTCGACCTGCTCCACGCTCTTGCCAAGGATCTGGTACGCTCGGTTAATCACCTCCTCGCTGGGAGGCTCTGCCCACTGTTCTGCAGGCGGCCTGGTGGGAATGGAAAGGTAGGATGTGTCAGGCTTCAGCCGTGTCAGGAATTCGGCAACCTCCCTCACCTGATCATCATTGTCATTGACGCCTTCGACAAGCATCGTCTCGGTGACCAGTTCTCCTCGGTAGGTCTCCGCAAACTCGAGCATTCCATCCAGGATCGTGGTCAACTCCAGAGTTCGATGTGGCCGGTTGATCTTGCGCCAAGTCTCTTCCCGTGTCGAATCTACCTTCACAGAAACCCAGTCCGCTTTCACTAGGTCCTCTCGCACATCCTCGCGCCAGATGAGGGAGGCGTTGGTGATCACCGCGATGTTGATGCCCAAAGGCTCCAATAGGTCAATGTCGCAGCCGAGGTTGATATCCAAAGTGGGCTCGCCATCGGGGACGAAGGTGAGGTAGTCAATAGCTTCTTGAGCCTCCGTTGCCTTCGCTACCTTTTCCTCCACCTCCTTCAAGATCTCCTGCGGCTCGTAGAACGTCTGCCGCTCACTCTGCATCTTGATAGTGCGCCCCAACTGGCAATACACACAGGAATAGGTACACACCTTGGGCGGTATGTTGTTAACCCCCAAGCTGCGTCCCAAACGTCTAGATGGAACGGGTCCGAAAACAATCATGCTGCCAACCCCCTGACAATCAGGATCATGCACTCGTTGTCCAATTCAAGCTCGGATCGACTCCCGATCCTATGTAATGCTATGCGAGCATCTCTACTGATAGGCTTCACGAGTGGAAGATTATCTGCGCGCTATTTCTTCAGGGGATAGTTCTCTTCCCCAGCGGGTATCGGGATGGCAAGCCAGTTCTCCCGAGGGACGAAGGGACATGTGTACGCCTCGCTGTACACGCACCACGGATTGTACGCCCTGTTGAAGTCAAGAATCCATTTCCCATCGGCAGTGCGATTCCTCGCAGCGTCGAGGTCAAGATACCGCCCTGCACCGTATGTCTCCCGGCCAGACGTTGCGTCCCTGAATGGGATGAACAACTGCTCCTCTTGAGAATCGCCTTTGTAAGCCTGAAGCACACACTCCTCGCCGCCCACCCGAAATCGGAACTCCCCCCATCGGACAAAGTCCTGCTCCTCGCCCTTTGTGTAAGCCATCCTCACCGTCTCCTTGTCCTCATGCTCGTGAAGCTCGATCTCGAATCTGTGGTCCGGGTCGGGAGGGTAATAGTCAAGTCCTCTAAACTGAGCGCGCTCTTCGAGAGGTATCGGCGATTGCCACTGCCCTGCGAAGAACCTATCCTTCTCTCCACGCTCTTTCTTGAGTTGCGCCTTCCATGCATCAGTCTCCATAGCGGCTTGCCTCCTTATATTGCCATGGCACGAGGTATCACCGTGCCTTCAACCTGATGTGATACATTCAGCTGTTAGGTCCGCGCTGCTTTACGTCACTCGAATTGCCTTCAAGGGACAGGCCTGGGCACATATGCCACAGCCAACACACATAGCCGGATTGGGCTCGGGCATCTCATAAGGAGCTTCCTGGTTAAGAACTTTGTTGGGACATGCAAGCACGGCAAGGCAGATACCCTTGTCGCATTTCTCAGGTTGGCATTTCCTATAATCCAGCAGGGCCATCCGCTTTGGCAGTGCTTTCCTCCTCGATTGCTCTCTTCCGCTCCCCGTCCAATTCCTTCTCTAGCTCGTCAAATTGCTGAAGCATCATGGACCGCACCGAATGGGAAGGCGATCGACGCTTCAATTCGTCTATCTGCCTCTCCAGATCCTTCACTCTATCGATGTTGGTGTGCATCTTCCAAACGTCCTGCTGCTTTTACGCCCCCAGCAGCCGCACATCCTCCACCCGCTTCTTCTCAAGAGCGAGGATAGGGAAATGCTGGCCGCAGCGCCAGGTCTGCTCCAACATCTCCCTGCCGATGTCCAGCCCCACGATGCGGCTCTGGTCGCCAAGTTAGCGAGCCGTCAGGCAGGCATTGCGTCCAGCGCCTGCTCCCAGATCCAATATAGCATCATTTGGCCGAATCCTCATATCTCATATGACCCGACAGATGAAAAAAGGGTATGTGCCGCCGGTGATGAGGTTCATCAA
>CAZOBP010000081.1:0-12071 GCA_964577995.1 uncultured Anaerolineales bacterium | reverse complement strand
ACGAGGAGCACGGAGATGTCCGCAGGGTTGACGCCACTGATACGCGAGGCCTGCCCCACGGTGGCGGGCCGGATACGCCTGAGCTTCTCCTGTGCTTCCTTCCGTATACCCACGACGGTCTCATAGTCGAATGAATCGGGGATACGCCGTTCCTCGAGGCGACTCATGCGTCGAACCTGCTTGCGCTGCGTCTCGATGTAGCCCGCGTACTTGGCCTCGATGGTCACCTGCTGGGCGGCATCGGGCGCCAACCCCCGGGGGTTGGGGGAGAGCGCCTCGATCATGGCGTAGACTGTCTCAGGGCGGCGCAGGAATTGCAGGGCATTGACGCCGTCGTGAAGGGGCTCCAAGCCCCAGCCACTCAGGTGCTGGTTGGTCTCTGGAGTGGGGCGCAGCCAGGTGTCGCTCAAACGGTCAAGCTCATCTTCAATCGCCTGCCTCTTCTTCTCCACGGCCTGGAAGCGCTCGGCGTCCACTAGCCCTACCTCGTGGCCGATGGGCGACAGGCGCAGATCCGCGTTGTCCTGGCGCAGCAGAAGACGGTATTCGGCGCGCGAGGTCATGATGCGATAGGGCTCATGAATATCCTTGGTGACCAGATCATCGATGAGCACCCCGATGTAGGCCTGGTCACGGCGCAGGATGATGGGGGGCTCGCCGCGAAGTTTACGTGCGGCGTTGATGCCGGCCATGATGCCCTGCGCTGCCGCCTCCTCGTAACCAGACGTGCCGTTGATCTGGCCCGCGTGGAAGAGCCCTTCCACCGCTTTGGTTTCCAGCGACGCCGTGAGCTGGGAGGGAGGCACGTAATCGTACTCGACGGCGTATCCGTAGCGGATGACCTCCACCTCCCGCAGGGCGGGGATTGTGCGCAGCATGGCGAGCTGGACGTCCTCAGGCAGGCTGGTATAGCCCCCCTGGACGTATACCTGGTTCGTGTGCCAGCCTTCGGGCTCCAGGAAGAGCTGGTGGGAGTCCTTTTCGGGGAAGCTGGGCACCTTGATCTCGATACTGGGGCAGTAGCGGGGACCCCCCGCCTGGATGGTTCCGTCGTAGAGAGGTGCACGATGCAGGTTGGCCAAGATGATCTCGTGGGTCTTGCTGTTGGTGTGCACCAGGTAGCACGGCAACTGAGGGCGCCAGCCATTCAGGGAGGGGGAAGGGTAGATGGGATTCGGCCCCTCCTCGGCAATGACCGGTCTGGGGGCCTCGATGCCCTCGTGGGGGTAGGTGAAGCTGAAGAATAGCGGCTCTTCGCTCCCCGGCTGGACCCGGGTCTTGGAAAAGTCTACGGTGCGAGCATCCACGCGAGGAGGGGTGTCTGTTTTTAGCCGGTCCAGCTCGAGTCCGACCTCTGTCAGAGATTCGGAGAGGCCCATGGCTGGTGGCTCTCCGTCGCGCCCCCCTGGCCACGAGCGTGCGCCCCTCGTGAGTCGGGCATTCAGGAAGGTCCCTGTGGTCAGGATGACGGCCGTGGCCTCATAACACTGCCCATCGCTGGTTTGCACGGCGCGGACCCTATCGTGAGCGACCAGCAGTCTCTCCACGGATGCCTGCCGCAGATCGAGATGCGGTGTGGCCTCCAGGGTGCTCCTCATCGTCGAGGAGTAGAGACGCCTATCCGCCTGGGCTCGCAGGGCATGGACCGCCGGGCCTTTGCTCTGATTGAGGAGGCGGATCTGGATGAAGGTGCGGTCGATGTTGCGAGCCTGCTCTCCCCCCAGGGCTCCGATCTCGCGAGTGAGGTGTCCCTTGGCCGGGCCTCCCACGCTGGGATTGCAGGGCATCTCGGCGACGTGGTCGAGGCTAATGGTGAGGAAGAGTGTGCGGCAGCCCATGCGCGCTGCCGCCAGGGCGGCTTCGCAGCCAGCATGGCCCGCTCCGACCACGATCACATCGTACGTGCGCTTCGTAGGCATTGCCAGACGCCTCCGGCAAGTAGTATACAGTAGCGCCAAGGGCACGGCAAAGCATGGAATGGGCTTCAATGGTCGACAGGGCTCCACCATCTTCGATCCAGCGCGGATGGGTGCACCGCCGCAGGCGCGGAGACTGGCGCCGCAGGGGTCTGAACCCCCCTGATTTCCGGCTATCACTGCCCTACACTTCACGCTCAGTTCCCCTTCTGCTCTTCCCAGCGGCGTGGGCAACCGGAAGGGGGACATGGGCGGGTCGAAAACTCTCTTCTCAAACCATCCTCCGGCGAGGGCTTGATATCACGATGCACTTGTGCTCTAATACCCGGGTCATGGCCACCTCTGATGGGAGGGCGCGAGTGATACGCTCGAGAGCGATGGCTGGCTAGTAGGGGGTCGTGTGCATGGACGGCGCTGATAGAAGAGGACAAGAGCGGATCGCGGAGGGGGCCATCTACTCTGTGGACCCCTTGGCCAGGCTGCTCCTCGACAGACTGGGAATCGGACCATACATCATGGCGTCGGTCGCTGTGGCCTGGGGTGTTGTCTTCTTGCTGGTGATACCCGCTGCCTGCGGATGCCTGCGAGGTCAGGACGGATTCCTGGGCAGCCTGGACGACTGGCACGCCCAGTTGCTCCTGCTCCTGGTGTTCCCCGCCGCCTGTGCCTTCTACGTCTGGCAGCCCAAGGCCATCGCCCGGGTGTACGACGCTCTGCACGTGCGCCAGAGGCTCCTTGAGGCTGGAGGAGGCTACCGCCGCAGGGTGTGGCTATGGTTGTCGATCGCGCTGGGGATGGGTATCGTCCTCTTCGACGGCCCCAAGACGGTAGCCCACCACGGCTCCTATTGGATGAGCCAGAACTGGCTGACCATCCTGGGGCGGGAAGCAAGTCTGGCCTTGGCCTTCTACGTATTGAGCATGATGGCATGGAGGCAGCTCGTAGCCACCCTGGAGTGGAGGCAGCTACTGCCCAGCCAGGCCACGGAAACGGGCCTGAGGGCGGCTTCCAGCTATGGCTTGAGCTGGGCTTTCTTGCTGGCTCTCCTTGGGCTGCGCTTGAGTGTCGAGGCCATAGAGTTGCCCCGCCGCGCAGGTGCCATCACCCCTGACTACTACGCCAAGGTAGCCGCCTACGTGGTAGCCTCAGTGGGCTTCTTCTGCGCCCCTATGTGGGGGGCACTGCGCAAGGACACTGAGTTCCCCAACCACCAGCTCAGGATCTGGCTGGAGTTGGCGGGAATAGTGGCGCTGCCGCTGCTGGGATTCGTGGTCCTCAGGCTTGTGCTGGGCCCATAGCGCCGGACCGGTCGGTCAGACGCTCGACCCTGCTCTTCGGGTCTCTATCCCCTTCCAGGCTCCCACGACTGCGACGACGATGATGCAGGCCACGATGGTCTCCGGAATACCGTTGGTCAGCCCGGCCACCAGTGCCGCTTCGGGCGGCAGATAGCCTCTGAGAACCAGCATGGTCAGGACCAGGATGGTGTTGGTCAGGGTCCCCACGGCCCCCGAAAGGATCAATGCCTGGAGTTCTCTGTTCTCACGCAGCGCCAGGAAGACGAAGCCGGCCACCAGGGCCAGGAGTACGATGGCGAGCACCACCGCCAGCAATACATTCACGGCGAGGACCCAGTAGACGAAGGCCCCGCAGACAGCGAGCAGGCATCCGGCGAGCATCATTGCGGCGTACTTCCCCGTCTTTCTGAATCCAGCGTACGCGGCCCAGGCGGTGATGCCGATGAAGAGGCGGGGCAGAATGGCCACCAGGGGGTCCTGGAACATGACCACGCCCAGCAGACCAGCCTGGAACCAGCTAGAGAGGCCAAAGAGCAGCCCCAGGACCAAGCCCACGATAGGGCCCTCGAGGATGGCGCCGATGATGACCGGCACGTGCAGCGTAGTGGCGTGCTGGGCTGGAGTAGGTACTGGTATGTACCCTGGGCCAGCAGTGCCCAGGTACCCCAGCAAGGCAATGATGGCTCCCAGCACACCAGCGATGACGATCTTGCGCACGGCTGTGCGCGTCCCTCTGTTCTCCATGAATCTCTCCTTCCTCGAAAACGTCATAGTCTTCAATGTACGATCAGGGAGGCCACGTCTCTAGCATAGGCTCCCATCGCGGTGGCCACCAATCCGTCAATGGCCCTGAAGTTGTACGAGACGACCGCTGCGCAGAAGATGGTCACGAGGGCCAGGGCCAGATAGTCACTCGGCGCGGCCCTCAATTGAATGAAGCTCGTCCGTCCTCTGCCGCCTGTGTAGCCCCGGGCCTCCATGGCCAGGGTCAGGTCCTCGGCGCGGCGCAGGGCGCTGAGGAAGAGGGGCACCATGAGGGGGAGCATATTCCGGGTCCGCTGAATGAAACGCAGCCTCCCCTGCTCGCCGAAGTCGGCGCCTCGCGATGCCTGAGCCTTCATGATCCTCTCCAGTTCTCCGGCCAGTGTAGGAGCGAAGCGGAGCGCGATGGCAAAGACCAGCGCCAACTCGTGGGCTGGGAACCTGAACCGCTCGAGGGGATGGAGAAGCCGCTCCAGGCCATGGGTGAGTTGCGTAGTAGTGCTGGTGAGCGTGAGGAGGCTGATCAGGATCATGAACTCCAGGAGGCGCAGGGCCATAAGGCCGATCTGCCTGAGACTGCACGTGGTGACGGTGACGAAGCCCCCGCGCCAGACGACCGAGCAAACGTCAGACCCATACTGATCCCGGTAGAAAAGGAGTTGCAGCACGGCGAAGATGGTGATCCAGGGCAGTGCAGGTCGCAACCCTTGCAGGGCGTAGCGCAGGGGAGTGCGAGCCAGGTAGACGATGCCCAGCAGAGCCAGGAGCAGGAGCACGCTGGCTGCGTATGAGTTGGCGAAGGATACCGTGGCGACGAGGAGGGTGAACATCACGATCTTTACTCTGGGGTCGAGACCATGCACGAAGGAACCGACGGGCAGGTACTGGCCGATGGTCATGTAGCGGAAGGCACTGAACTCGCTCATGGTGTCATTGTGCCTGGGTGTCTGCAAAGCCGAAGCAGCGGCATATCTCCTCCTCTGCCTCGCACACCGATAAGAGGTCGACGGGGACCTCCACGCCCCGGTTGCGGAGGCCGCACATCACCTGGGTGACCTGAGGGGCCTCCAGGCCGTGGGAGCGCAGCAGTTCGGCCTCTGGAAAGACCTCGCGGGGGGTCCCTTCCAGGACGGTTCGCCCGTCGACGATGACGTAGATTCTGTCCGAGAGGCGCACGACGCTCTCCATGTCGTGAGAGACGAGCACGATGGTCGTCCCGTCGTTGTCCCGTATCTCCAGGATCTTGGATAGTAAGTTGCTGGAAGTGGCAGGGTCGAGCCCGCAGGTCGGCTCGTCGAGAACCAGGATTCTGGGTTCCAGAGCCAGGACCCCCGCCATAGCCACTTTGCGCATCTCACCACCGCTTAGTGTGAACGTCAGGCGATCCTTGAAGCCCTCGAAGTCCAGGCCGACAGCGTGCATGGCCTTCTGGACGCGGCGGCGGATCTCCTGCCGGTCCAGCCCGAAGTTGCGGGGACCAAAGGCGATATCGTCGCCGACGTATTGCTCGAACAACTGCTGTTCCGGACTCTGGAAGATCATGCCCACGTGGCGGCGCAGCCATTTCACGTCCAGATTCGTGTCGCCCAGGTCCTGCCCGAGCACGAAAACCCTGCCCGCTTGTGGCCTGATCAGCGCGTTGAAGTGTTGGATGAGGGTGGACTTCCCGGAGCCGGTAGGTCCGATGATGGACACGATCTCGCCTTCAGCTACCTCCATGTTGACGCCTTGGAGCGAGACGGCCTCGAAAGGCGTCCCTGCGAGGTAGGTGTGGCGTAGGTCTTCCACCTGGAGTGCGGGTTTCATGTCCGCAGCCCCTCAGGTATGGGTAAGTCACAGAGTTCTTCGACGAGTTCTTGCACCGTGAGCAACGGGCTGTGGAGAGATGGTTGTCGTCGGTGCAGTCGCTGGGCCAGTTCGGTGACCGGGGGCACGCCGAGCCCCAGTTGTCGTAGCCTGGTGGGTTGGTCGAACACTTCACGGGGCGTACCGTCCATGGCGATGGTCCCCTCGTCCATGACGATGACCCTATGGCCTTCCACGGCCTCGCACATGAAGTGGGTAATGGCCACAATGGTCACCCCCTGGTGATGGAGCCGTAGTACTGTGTCCAACACGTCGCGCCGGCCTCGAGGATCGAGCATGGCTGTGGCCTCATCGAGGACGAGACAACTGGGTCGCATAGCCATGACACCAGCGATAGCTACCCTCTGTTTCTGGCCCGCCGAGAGCATGTGAGGAGGTCTGCGTCGGTAGGGGATCATGTCCACGCTGTCCAGGGCCGCATCCACTCGTTCCTCGATCTCGCCACGGGGTACACCCATGTTCTCCGGTCCGAAAGCTATGTCTTCCTCTACCACCGTGGCCACGAGCTGGTTATCCGGTACCTGGAAAACCATGCCCACGGTGTGTCGCAGTGTCGCCAGGTGCTGGAGGTCCTTTGTGTTCATCCCTTCGATCCATACGTCGCCCTGGGTGGGGAGGAGCAGAGCGTTGAGGTGCTTGGCGAGGGTGGACTTGCCGGAGCCGTTCCTGCCGATGATGACCACGTACTCGCCCTTATCTATGTGTAAGCAAACGTCTCGTAGGGCGGGCACAGGGCGTGGCCGGTCCAGGTCATACGTGTAGTGAAGGTGTTCGATTGTGATCATGAATGCCCCTTGTGCCCAGGGCCTGGGCGGTCACAAAAAAAGCCTCTCGGGGCCACCCAGAGAGGCAGAGCTGTACAACAGGACGAAGCACTGACAAGCTTCTAGGCTCAGGTGCCGTCTCGGTCCCCAGGATCCAAGCGACTGCGAGCATGGATGCTAATGCACAAGACTCGAGGCCGCCTCAGCGGTCCCCGGCAAACACATTGTAACAGATTCCTGGCCGGGAGTCAAGCGGGGCGGCGGCAGTGGGAGCCAAGTTGATGCCGTCCGGAGGAGCCACCGGCCGGTTCAGCCTGCCTCGAGCGGTAGGCCGGAACCAGCCTGCCCACTCGTTCGCCATCCGACGTACCCTGAGCCTGGCCTCAAGGAAGAGGCGCGGCGATCGATCTCCCGTTATCTATCCAGACCCGGCGCCTCCCGGTTTGACTAGGGTGGGGACCGATGCTAGACTGTGCATCGTTGCACAGCCGGCTGACGCGATGTGGATGCTGCCTGTCGCAAGAGGGAGATGATGGTCAGTCTCCCGGCATCCGGTTCGCTGTGTCGAGCGCCCCATGTGAGGAGGCACGATGAACGCAACTATCCGCTCCGACTTCCCAGTGACGAAGCAACTGACCTATCTGGACAGTGCATACGACGGTCCATACCCGGTGCCTGTGTTGGAGGCGGGCAGGGAGTTCCTCGATAGGCGCAGCCGGGGGACCGGCGGCCGTGTGCCGGATTGGCTCCAAGTCCTCGACCAAGCGAGGGATGACCTGGCGACCATTATCAATGCCAAATCCGACGAGGTGGCCATTACCACGAACACTACTCAAGGAACGAACATCGTAGCCACATCTCTCGAGTTTGAGTCCGGGGATAACGTGGTCTGGGATGATCTGAGCTTTCCGTCGAACGCCGTAGTGTGGAAGAGCCTGGAGATGAGCAAGGGCGTCGAGAATCGCATCCTGAAGAACAGGGGCGGCGCGGTCAGCCTGGCTGACTACGAAAGAGTCGTGGACGACAGAACCAGGATCATCAGCGTCAGCCAGGTATCCCATCGCAATGGGTACGTGTACGATTTGAAGGGGCTGGCGGATCTGGCACACGCTCATGGGGCTTATCTCCACGTAGATGGTATTCAGGCCGTCGGTGCCATCGCGACCGATGTGAGGAGCATGGACGTCGACTTCTACACCTCCGGGGTATATAAGTGGCTGCTGGGTCCCATGGGGTTGGCCTTTTTCTACGTGAGAGAAGAACTGTTGTGCGACCTGGAGCCCACCTACCGGGGGTTCCTCGGCGTGAAGAGCTGGGAGGATGGCGCGCATCTTCTCCCTGACGAGTTCTACGAGACCGCCAGGAAGTTCGAGACCGCCACGGTCGCTTTTCAGGGTGCCTTCGAGTTGAAGGCGGCCCTGGATTACCTCAACGGGGTTGGGCTGGACAGGATCGCAGAGCAGGTATTGCGGCTGAGCTCGAAGGTCTGGCACGGTATGCAGGAACTGGGTCTTACACTCTTCACTCCCGCCGAGCCACAGAGTGGCATTGTCACCTGCGTGGTGGATGACGGGGAAGCCGTCGGCGAGCTACTGAGCAGTAACAACATCGTTGCTTCGATCAACGTGGGTAGAGAGTTGCGCATTTCGCCGCATTTCTTCAACACGGCGGAGGAAATCGACCGCCTGCTTTCCGTCCTGGAGTCGGGGCTCTGAGGCTGTCAGCCTGCGGGCTTGGCGGTCGGTCCGGGCTGGCGGGGTTGCCGGCCCCCCGCTCCAGCGGCTGGCAGATTGGGAGATGGTGAGGAGCCATTGGGATAGAGGCTGGTGTAGCCAAGATCTGCGGCATCGAAGGGCTGATCGAGACTGGGCCACCACTCGTCAGTCGCCCACTCGCTCAATCCTCATGATCACGTTCCCCGCCGGGTCGGGACACAGAATCCAGTTGGTGCGCTTCAGCCAGTCGCCGTCCGGCAGAGGTCGCTGCCTCGCCGCGAGGAATGGGAAGGCGGCTTGCAGCGCATAGAGGCAGAAGTGACGATCTGCGGGTATGTAGAGGCGGCCGCTGCGCAGGAGGCAGTAATCGCCCGGCTTCATACCCGAGGTGCAGGTTCCTCTGACCTCATGCACCTCGACACGCAGGTTCCACAGATCACCCTCCGTGCTCTCCACGTGCTCAGTCGCTGCCGTCTCAGCGGAAGGAGCGACCGTCTGGTGTGCGCCGCCCACGCGCTCTATCTCGAAGACCACGCGCCCGTCGGGATCGGGGCACTGGGCGTGATGGACACGCCACATCCAGTCGTCGGAATCTGACTCGAGGATCTCTCGTTCCTTGGGAGTGATCACGGGCAGGAGGCTGTGCAGGGCCCAGGCACAAACGTAGCTCCCTTGCGGGATGCGGATGTCCCCGTTGCTGACCGTGAAGTGCTGGCCCGGCACCATCGGCGGGTCTGCGGTACATTGGCCGAGAACCTTGGTGACTGAGACTTTCAACTCATACATCGGGTGCTCCTGTACTCTGTTCACCTCGAGCGAGGCCGAGCTCCTCCAGCTTCCCCTGTGTGGGTAGCCCGGTCCGTAGATCCCATCCCCGCTCTCGATAGTAATCGTCAAGCATAGTCTCTAGCTCCAGGACAGAGCCTGTACTGGGCCCACTTCCCTCCGGCAGTGGCTGCTCCAGGAAGCGCTGTGGCAGCGTGTCATCCTCGCGGCTGATACCTTCGCGGGCGATGAACAGCCGCTCGAGGTTCACGATACGTTCCCCGATGCGCTGCACGTCCTCCCCGGAGATGTCCCAACCGGTCGCGGCCCGAAGCAGTTCCGCAGTGTCGTCCCACGACAGTACTTCCATGTTGTTGTAGGTGTTCTTGCATACGCCAGTCGCATCGGCGATGGCGGCCATCTCTTCGAAGTGCTTGACCAGGCGGCCTTTGCCGCGAGTCTCCAGGCGAAATGCGGTCTCGGGCACGCCGAAGCGGCGAACGCCTTCTTCGGGGTCGTTAGAGAGCTCGAACCAGGGCTCGGAGCGCAGGTGATCGGCGCCGCGGCTGGCTACGGCGTTGCCCAGACCGTAGGCCTTGATGGCTCGGGGATCGGCCTGGAAAACCTCCAGGCCCTTGCCATGCATGGCGATGGTCTCCGAGCCCCTGCCCAGGCGCTGTGCGGCCTTTCTCACGCCGTCGGCGAGGAGGTCACCGAAGCCTTCTCTGTAGGCCACCTTGCGGATTAGGGTCAGAATGGTCTCTGCGTTGCCCCACTCGAGGTGCAGTCCATCGGCCTCCTCGGACGAGAGAAGACCCCGCTGATAGCATTCCATGGCCCAGGAGATAACCTCGGTGAGGCTGATGGCATCCATTCCGTAGCGGTTGGCAAGATCTACACATTTCAGGGCCAGGGGCAGGTCGCTGTTGCCGATGCGGGCGGTGAACCCAGCCAGAGGCTCGTACTCCGGTCCTTCCAGGCGAAGGTCGGGAAAGCGGGGATCATCCACCACCAGGAAACGGCTGCAGGGGATGGTACACGCGAAGCAGGCCTTGCTCTTCACCTTGTATAGTTGCTCGATAGCTTCACCGCTGACTGCATTTGCGTGCTCGAAACGACCCCTCTGGAAGTGGCGAGTGGGCAAAGCACCGATGTCGTTGAGGCCCTGGAGGAGCTTGGTGGTGCCCAGGCGAACGCGCACCTCGTACTCTGGGTGAGAGTAGATGACGGCGTCCAGTCGCTCGATGATTTCTAGGAATCGTGCCATGTCCGCCACCGGGATGAAGCCGGTACCACGGACGGCGACGGCCTTGAGGTTCTTGCTGGCCATGACCGTGCCCATGCCTGTCCTGCCGAGGGCGCGGTTGAGGTTGACGAAGATCCCGGCGAAGCGTACGCCGTTTTCGGCTGCCTGCCCAATGCAGGCCACCTGAACATCAGGGTCGCCAAGCTCCTGCTGGATGGCGAGGGTGGTGTCCCACACGTCGCGACCCCACAGGCCCCTCGCGTCCCGAACCTCAGCGTCGTCGTCCCTTATCCAGAGGTACACGGGAGACTCGGCCTTCCCATCGACGATCAGTTGATCGTACCTGGCGAACTTGAGCTCCGGGCCGAAGAAGCCGCCCGCGTTGGAGTCGCCCAGGATCCCCGTTTGCGGGGACATGGCCGAGACGTTGAAGCGCGCTCCCCCTGGGAAGAGCGTGCCCACGAGGGGGCCGACGCCAAAGACGAGGATGTTGTCCGGGGAAAGCCCATCTGTGTGGGGCCGAAGCTCGTCCCAGAGACGTTTCACGTTGAGTCCTCGGGCGCCGAGGAAAGACCTGGCCAGGTGCTCCTCGGTCGGGTGGCGGTGGAAGGTGCCATCGGTCAGATTGACGCGCAGCACGGAGCCGCCGTAGCTGTTCACGGAGTCTCTCCTGGGTGATAGCCCCGGTGGGGGTTGAGGCGTCCCTTTGCGTCGTGGTGGCGAACGGTAGGCACGTGGCCGAGAGGTGTTACCCTGGGATCCTGTAGTGCTCCTGGTCGGTGGTGACCGGTGTGACGTGGGCCTGGGGCGCTGTCTCGTGGGAAGGGGTGGAGTATCATCGTGCCTCCGTCCGATTACGAGAAGTCATCTCGTGTCTGGTGTCCTGGTATGACTAGACCCATGGCCGGGTGCCTCCCTGAATCCTGTGCCCGGCCGCGGTAGGTGATGGCCCCGGTAGGGCAGCGCCTCACGCATTCAGGCTCACCGTGGCACAGGTCGCAGATGAGAGGCAGATGGGTCTCTGGGTGGACGAGCACCATGTCGAAGGGGCAGGCCTCGACGCACGCCGAGCAGGCTATGCAGTCTTCACTCCTCAGCAAAACGGCCGAGGTATTAGTGTCCGTGTAGAGGGCTTGAGTAGGGCAGGCGGCCACACAGGGCGCCCGTCCGCATAAACGGCACGTCTGAGGGGTATCTACGCCGTGCGGCTCATCTTTGGAGACGCGGATGCGCGCCGTTGAGACGCCGAAGAGGCCTTCGTGATGGGCGACGCAGGCCACTTGACAGGCGCGGCAGCCTGTGCAGAGCTCCGCTCGGACAGTTATTCCCTTCGTGGGCATTGTCCTCGTCCCAGGTGGCACCGCCTAGGTTCGGCAACAGGTGAGGGTTGCACCTTCGAGGCCCCGCCAACCGGAATCGGGAGCAGGCAGGACGGCGAGAGCATGGCGACCGTGTCCTGGCATGCTCTGTTGGTGCGCCAATGCTGTGACAAGTATATCATGGGCCGGTGGCGGCAACAAAGAAAAGGGCTGGCGGTACCAGCCGGAACGGCGAACGCACTCGCTCAGCCCCATGAGTGAGAGACCGCTGGGCCTCAGCGAGCTGGATCGGATGGACGATCCGCACAGATGGAAACACAGAGCCCAATCACGCCGAAGTGCGACGGCCTTGTGACATGGCTGCGCTGGCAGACATGTCGCTGGCACCATCAGGTTCCTGGGCCCGAGAATGCTAGAAGA
>CAZOBP010000080.1:0-12218 GCA_964577995.1 uncultured Anaerolineales bacterium | reverse complement strand
CTTCAACCCAAAAGATGTCTGCAGGGTGTAAACCATGTTCCCGACGAGTTCTGGGAGAGGCTTGACACTGCGCGCGAGTTGGTGTATGATGGAAGGTGGACGGAGGAACCTCATGGGCATGACGGAGCGGCAGAGGGCGTTCTTGGAGCAGTTCTGGGAGTTGTACCGGGAGGTCAGGGCTCCTGTGCACTATTCGGCGGTGGCCGAGAAGCTCAAGGTGAGCAATATCTCCGCCTATGACATGCTGCGCCTACTGAAGCGAAAGGGGATGGTAGCGTCAGAGTATCTTCTGCCCAAGAAACAGCGCGGGCCTGGTCGTTCGACAGTGGTCTTCTACCCCACCCAGAGGGCCAGAGCCCTGTTGAGCCTTCCCTTCGGCGAGGATGGCGAGCCCGGGGAGTGGGAGGATCTGAAGGAGAGGACTCTGCGAGCCCTGCGGAGGAGGAAGGACGGCTACGACGAGATGCTGGAGGAGTTGCTCTCGCGAATCCCGGACCGCAAGTCTCCCATGCTGCGTAGCACCGAGATGGTGACGGCCATGGTGCTGCAAGTGTGCCAACTGGGAGGGGAGGCGAGATCCCGGGTGCTAGAAGAGGTACGCGGGCTGCTGGCGGCTGGAGAGTCTGGCCTCAACGCCATGGCGGGGCTGCCGCTGGGCTTGATGTTCGCCGACGGAGCCGACAAGGGGTTCGCCAGCAAGCTCCTTTCCTTTGTGGAAGGGTATCAAGCGGACCTCAGTAGGCTGAGCGCCGAGAGCAAGAAAGCTCTTTCGGAGTTCTTCCTGGAGCTGGTCAAGACGGTGGAGGGCGAGAAGGCCTGAAACTCTCCCTTGCGAAGCCGGCTCTTTTTTTGTACCATTCTTTTGTTTTATTTGCCACATCAGGCAATCCATTCATGTTCTAGGAGGAGGACTCCATGACCAGAACGGCCATCGTCACCGACAGCGGTGTCAACGTACCGGCAGGAGTGGAGGAGGAATACGGGATCCGCGTGGTTCCCCTCAAGGTCATCTTTGATGGGCAAACCTACACGGATGGGGTCGACATCACGCCAGCGCAGTTCTACGAGATGTTGTGCGCAGCCCCCGAGTTGCCAACCACTTCGCAGCCTTCGTCCGGGGACTTCGTCGAGGTCTACTCCAAACTGAGCGGAGAGGTGGACGGTATCGTCTCCATCCATCTCTCGGAACTGCTGAGCGGGACAGTCAAGTCGGCCATCGCTGCCCAGCAACAGGTGAACCACGTGCCCATCGAGGTCATAGACTCTCGCTCTGCCTCCGTGGGGGTGGGCTTCGTCGTCATGGCCGCCGCCAGAGCTGCTCAACAGGGCAAGAGTCTGGCCGAGGTGGTGTCAGCCGCGCGTCAGGTGATACCGAAGCTGAACGTGATGTTCGTCGTCGATACGCTGAAGTACTTGCACATGGGAGGTCGGATCGGAGGCGCCTCGGCTATGCTGGGCACTGCGCTCAAGATCAAGCCTCTGTTGCACCTGTACGAAGGACAGGTGCAACCTCTGGAGAGGGTGCGGTCGAAGTGCCGTGCGACGGAGAGGATGCTGGAGATCATGGCGCAGAGGCTCGACGAAGAGCGAGATGATGGAGTGCTCCGTGCGGCTATAGTCCACGCGGACAGGTCCGACGAGGCCCTGGAACTGAAGGAGCAGGTGCAATCCCGCTTCGAGCCGGCTGAGTTGTACCTTGCCGAGTTGACCCCCGCCATCGGCACTCACGTGGGTCCGGGCACGCTGGGGGTAGGCTGGTACGTCGAGTAGGGCTCTCCTGTAGGATCGCCTGACCTCAAAGATGCCTTATGGGGCCGCCAGTTCGTCTAACAGGTCCTCGTAGCTACTGAAACGAGAGACCGTGTCCAGGAAAGCCCGAAGGGAGGGGCTTCTCTCCCTTAGTGTCTGCATTTGCTCACCGATAGGATTCGTCTGAGCGACCCAGCCCGTGCCCGCAGCGTAGGACCCGTAGAAGGCGAAATAGGCCTGGTTCAGTTTGCGGATGTAATACCCCATCTCCACCAGTTTCTGCCTGCTCTGCTCCATGTAAGCTTCTGCTTCCTCTACCTGCCCTGAGGCCAGGAGCGCGTCGACGCCGATCCTTGTCTTGCGCATGTTGGCATTGAAACTGAACTCGTCCTCGTGAACGGGTTGGGTGGCCGGTGAGGGCTGGGCGGTCTCCTCTGCCAACCTCCGCTCGTAGATCTCAGGATAATAGAGCCTGGCCAACTCCAGCGACATCTCGTCCTCGACCATGCAAGCCACCGTTTCATTCATGCTGATCAGCTCCTGGCTGTCAGCATAGTGCTGGCCAAGCGGGCCGAGGAACAGGTAGTTGTGGGTCCATTCATGGATCACCACTCGAATGGCGAAGTCCAGGGAGGTTTGCTCTACGACCACCGTCGGGTAAGCGCCGACGCCCCCGGTGGGCACCAGCAGGGAGGAGACATCCATCTCATCAGTCAATCGTTCGATCTCCTCTATCTGCGCCAGGCTCAGACCGGGCTGTAGGGAGACGCTGCCTATCCGGTCTATCTTGTCACGACGTGAGATGATGAGGAAATCCGGAGAAGACTGGAACTCGAACTCGACAGGTGGAATCACCCAGCCCGTTAGCAAGGGTAGTTGGAGCGTGATGCCTTGCGAGGTGAGAACCCGTTCAACCTGGCGGCGGATGATGTTCTCCGCCAGATTCTCGGATCGCAAGCGTTCTGCTCTCGCATCCTCCAACTGGGCCTGGAGATCGGCTGTATCTGCCGTTTCTCCTTCTCTGGCTCTCTTGATGGCGATCTCGCTCTCTAGCTTGCTTATCTCGTCCACCAGAGAGAAGTATTCCTGCACCGCGCGGACTTGCTGGTCGTCGTCCATGTCGTGAGGTTGATCGACACCCGCTACGCAGCTGGCGAGCTTCTCCACCAGGGTGCGTGCTTCGTAGGCCGTCCAGTCAAACTTGTAGACCCCGGTGAACGGGTCCGTCCGATACTGGAAAGCGTCTGCTGGGTGGAGGGAGTCTCTCTTGAGGATGACCAGGGCGATGAAGAAGAGCAGTGATAGGCTCAAGACCTGGAGTGCTTTGCGTGCCATCGTTTGTGTCTCTAGAGTGTTGTCGTCTTATTCTATCACCCCTGACGTGCGGCGCACAATGAAGGGCGAACAAGCAGTCTTTGACCGGCTGGCTCGATGTGGTCGCAGGTCGATAGCTGCGCGACGGCGCGTGGAGGATGTCGGGGGCCAATTGCCCGCCGCCGGTGGTACCAAAGGGCCATTGATGAGCGGCGACGGATGTGGGATAATGAGGGTTGTGCGTGGCCAGGTCTACTTGCAGGGTTCGCGACTGTGCCGGGAGCGGCAAAGGGGTGACGGCCAGGGATGCTCAATGGAGAGTCGACCGCTGGCTCTGCGTTGGCCAAGGGCCATCCACGCTCGTGTACTCTTGGTGCGAGACTGATCTATGAGCCTACTGCTCCGTCTGCTCCTGGGACACATGATTGGGGACTACGTTCTCCAGCCCCACCAACTCGTGCTGGTCAAACGAAGGGGATGGCCTGGGGTCCTCCTTCATGTGGCCATTGTGGTCGCAGTGACCGCGCTTCTGCTGCGGCCGGTTCTCTTCCATTGGTGGTACTGGCTGTGGCTGCTATTCCTGGCGGTTTCGCACCTTGCCATCGACGCCAGCAGATCTCTCCGTTGGTCCAAGTCCCAGGAGCACGGCCTCTTGTATCTGGCTATGGATCAGGTGCTCCACGTGGCTGTCATCTCCGCTGTTGCTGGTCTCACTTCTGTCGCACTGATCCGGCATCCGGATCTTCCCGTATTGTCCACGAATGCCCAGGGCGATGCGCTGGTCTTGTATACCATCGTCCTGGTTTTCCTGATCTGGACTGTGCCCGTGCTGGAGCTAGAGACGGTCAGTGCTCTGGAGACCGGAGAGAGGCGGACGAAGATCGCAGCGCGAGACCGCTGGCTGGGTGCTCTCGAACGTACCGGCGGCATGGCTCTCATGCTCAGTGGATTCCTCTTCCTGGCGCCTCTTGCGTTCTTGCCTCGGATCGTCGTGCAGCGGGAAGAGTGGGGAGGCTCCCCCCGGGAGCTTCGTTTCTTCGCCAAGCCGGCGATCAGCCTCTGCTCAGTGGTCCTTTGTGCAGCGATCTTAAGCATGGCACCTTTTCCCCTCCCCTGACAGGAGGCCCCCAAGGAGCGCGCTCGTCACGGCGGCTCTTCGCATCCTTCAGTCCTTCTCCCCGGACCTCGAGCGTGAGGGTGCGAGGGCGTGTCTTCGACTCTTGCCGGAGAATGGTCTGGGCGGCGTGGCTACGGACGCGGCCCCACCCAGCCCGCCAGCATCTGCCAGAATGCACTGGTGAGCTGGTCTGTGCTCGCCGCGGCTGCATTGGTCGCCGTGGAGTCTGCTGTCGATCCTCCGCAAAGCCACAGAGAGGATTCGATAGCAGGTATGGAGGAGGAGTCCAGAGACGAGGTCGATCGTCGTCCCCCGCAGTTTCGTCCAAACCGTTGTACCGTCCAGCTGCGTGTGATATACTCTGCGCAAGGGTGATGTACTCTCTGCGCCCTTGTTTGGCGGTAAGCACTACCGGGTTTTTGGTGGTCCACGGCACATGTCTCGACGAAGCAGAATCCTGATCCTCGGTGTATCCGCGTTGGCACTAGCGGGGTGCCTGCTGGTCTGCGGCTACGGCAAGTACGTACGAGTGATGGGCCACGTGACGGCGCTGCGGCAGCACCTGCGCGGCTTGGAGGACATGGGACAGGCGGAGATGCTAGCCGCCGTGCAGGGCGGGGAACTGGAGCCACTGCGCGACGAGCTAGTCATGATGGGTGACGAGCTTAGGGCTCTGAGGGCCGAGTTGGGCCCTGCGCTGGCTGTAGCTCCGTACCTGGGGTGGCTCCCCGTAGTGGGTAGCGACGTGGCCGCGGCGCCCGACTTGGTGGAGATGGCGATCGGCATGTCGACCGCCGGAGATCTTGTCCTGGCTGGGCTGAGCCCACTTGCGGTGCTGTTCGAAGAATCGGAGAGTGCGGCATCGGACCTCAGTGCTGGGGAGGTGTCGGCGCAGGTGTTGTGGGAAGGCCGACCTGGCTTCGAGACGGCGCTGGCAGAACTGGAGCAGGTCAAGGCGCGGCGGGAGCGCATCGACGAGGCGAGCCTCTCGCCCCAGCTGGAACAGTTGGTGCTGCAACTGGACAAGTACCTGGTCCTTTTCGACTCGGGAGTGCAGGGGCTACTAGCGGCGCCCTACCTGCTGGGTGCGGAGTCCCCCCGCACCTATCTTCTGCTCGCGCAGAATGAGAACGAACTTCGGGCCACAGGGGGATTCATCAGCAGCGTGGCGCTGCTGCGTGTATGCAACGGCAAGATCGAAGATCTGGATTTCGAAGACAGCTATGCCGTGGATGACCTGTCCAAACCTCACCCTTTGCCTCCTGAGGCTCTGGAGAGATACATGCTGGCTCAACTGTGGCTCCTGAGGGACGCCAACTGGTATCCCGATTTTCCTACCACCGCCCAGGTAGCCAGGGAGTTGTACGAGCTTGACCAGGGAGTGTGGGTGGATGGTGTCATCGCCGCCGACTTGACCGCCATGGAGTCACTGGTCGAGGTACTGGGGCCTGTTGATCTCGAGGAGTACGGCCAGGAGGTCAGCGGGGCGAATGTGGTGGACCTGATGAGGGAATACTGGGCCTCTCCGGCGGGAGAAGGACAGACGGGGGACTGGTGGAGCCACCGTAAGGATTTCATGGGCGAGCTGCTCGGTGCGATGATGACCAGGTTGGAGACCGACATAGGTTCGTTGGACTTTGCTGGTCTGATGGAGGTGCTTCGCCGAGGGCTGGAGGAGAAGCACATTCTGCTCCAGGTGAACGACTCGATGGTCAGCCAGATGCTGGCGGAGAATGGTTGGGATGGCGCCATAAAGTCCGACGCGGGCGACTACCTGATGGTGGTCGATACCAACATGGGGTTCAACAAGGTGAATCCCAACATTGAGAACGACGTGCGATACCTGGTGACGTTGGAGGCCGATGGAGACGTCACCAGCCGGCTGTCTATCACCTATCACAACACAAGCGGTTACAGTGTAGAGGAATGTGTCCAGGAGGCGGCATATCCTCCGACCTATGAGGAGATGATGGAGGGCTGCTACTGGGACTACCTGAGGGTGTACGTTCCCGAGGGGGCTCAGTTGCTTCGTGGGCCAGATCTTACGTTGCCGGAGGGTAGCCTGTGGGCGAGGGATGATGGGATAGCCGGCACACCGTTGGTCACTGAGGTCGCTGTCGAGACAGGAAAGAGGGTCTTCGCGTCCTTCTTTGTGGTGGGTCCCACTGAGCTGCGCGAGTTGGTATACGAATACCAGCTACCTGAGTCGATCGTGAAGCAGCGAGGCTCGACGAGCGCTTATAGGCTGTTGGTGCAGAAACAGCCGGGTACGCTGGCTGTTCCTGTACAGGTAGAGGTGGAACTTCCCCCAGGCTCGGTGGTGGTTTCCTCGTCCCCAGAGGGAGCTTCGGTGACTGGCGAACGGGTGGCCTTTCAGACCGACCTGCGTGTAGATCGGCAGCTCGAGGTAGTGTTCCGCTAGCCAGCCGTGTGGCTCAGCGGCCACAAGACCGCATGGGGGGTGGAATGGTGAGACGACTGGCGTTGGTCCTTGCTCTGGCGGGAGCACTGTCGCTCTGGTTCCTGTCGTCGGGCTATGGTACGTGGGCTGCTCCAGGGATGGATGCGGAGCGTCAGACGGTGCCGACGAGAACCCCGACCTCCGCTCCGGGCACGCCGAGGCCTGCCACTCCCACGAAGGAGCCGGTTGTCGAGGATACGCCGACTTCAATCCCGCCAACATCCACCCCCACCATGGAGGCGATGCCTACCGTCGCTCCCCCGGCCGAACCCTCTCCTACGCCAACTTCGCCGCCATGGGCATCGCCTTCGCCGACGATGGGCGCGCCAGCAGCCGCACCAGCGTGGGATTTCGGGGATGCGCCCGATCCCGGGTTTCCTTCGAGTGAGGCTGGCGATGGCGCCAGGCATTCGATAGTAACCTTCGAATGGTTGGGCGATGCGGTAGATGCGGAGCCGGATGCACGGCAGGTGGAAGGGGACCGCCACGATGACGGCATGGCACTGGGCGAACTCGTGGCCTGTGCAGAGAACACGCTGCAAGTGAGGGTCACGGTTCAGAGCAGGGAAGAAACGCAGCATCCATACGATGCACAGCACCTTCTGTATCTGAACGTGCTGGTTGACTGGGATGGCAGTGGCTCGTGGTCTGGACGGGTTTGGTGCGCCGAAGGGCTGTTCGCGTCAGAATGGGCGATCCGGAACTTGCCGATAGATGTCTCCTCCTGGCCGGATGAGGCGTCGTCTGCTGTAGTGCCCATTGAGCTCACGGGGGGGCCTCGAACTGGCCAGGTTTGGGCCCGTTTCACGTTGAGCTACGGAGAGGTAATCTCGGGAGAGGATTGGGATGGGAGAGGCGCCTTCACCTTTGGAGAGACGGAGGACTACCTGGTCACGATCTCTGTTCCGCCTACCCCGACTCCAGAGGTGCCATCGCCGACCCCGCTAGCGGTGGTCTCACCCGTTCCCAGCCCAACCTCCGCTCCGGAGGAAGTGCCAGGTCTCGGCGGATGGAGATTCCTACTCTGCTTGGGGTCAGCGGTGGTGGCGGTTGGCGTGGCGCTCCTCATCGCTCTGTATGCCGCCAGGAAAGGAAAGTCGGCGGCAGTAGCGGGTGTGATCATCGCCCTGGGGCTTCTGCTGGCGGCGCTCTTCCTGTTCTACTTGTCTGACTTGAGCCGAAGCCCCGATGGTGGGGGTGCCGGAACGCTGACCAGAGAGTCGCCAACTCCCGAACCGCTGGTGCCTACGGCGACCGCAACTTTGGAGCCAACGGCGGAGACAAGTGCGGCCTCTTCGCCCAGCGACCCCCTTCCCACGCCGCAAGGGGAAAGCACGCCGGCTTCCCCGGTCGCTGAACAGGCGTCGCCAGACACTACCTCGCCGCCACCGGCTGTCGTTGCGACACCCTTGCCGTCGCTGATCTCCATGAAGGACAGGTTTGGCTTCGGCGCAGCGATCTCGCCGCTCGATCAGTTTGCAGTGGATCGGCTCGGGGCTGGGTGGTACGTGAACTGGACCTCACAAGCCGACCCGTCGAGTCTTCATGGCATGGAGTACGTGCAGATGATCCGGGTTCGGGACGCGAACCTGTCACCCAGCGGGGATAGCCTGGAGCGAATCGCGTGGCAGAACCCAGGTTCATTGTGGATCGTGGGCAATGAGCCCGACGTGCCCTGGCAGGACAACGTGACACCCACGGATTATGCAGCGGTCTATCACGAAGCATACACGCTGCTCAAGACGGCGGATCCGACCTGTCAGGTGGCGATAGCTGGCGTGTCTCAGGCCTCGCCTCTGCGGCTTCAGTACCTGGACATGATCTTGGATGCCTATCGGACGCTGTACGGTGAGAGAATCCCGGTGGACGTCTGGAACGTGCACGGCTTCATCCTGCGCGAGGAGCGGGGTTCATGGGGTGTGGACATCCCTCTCGGCATCTCGGTGGACCACGGAAGTCTGTACGAACTCGACGATCATGACAACATGGAGATCTTCCGCGATCAGATCGTGGCCTTCAGGCGCTGGATGGAGGAGCGGGGCGAGGGAGACAAGCCTCTGATCGTGTCTGAGTATGGCATCTTGATGCCTTCCGAGTATGGGTTCAGCGAGGAGGAGGTCAGGGACTTCATGCTCGCCACCTTCGACTTCTTCACCACGGCCACCGATCCCAGTCTAGGCTACCCTGCGGACGGCAATCGTCTGGTTCAGCGCTGGGCGTGGTACAGCCTGAGCGACACGGTCTATCCCACCGGCAACCTCTTCGATCCCGCGACAGGCCAGATAACCACCTTGGGGCTGGCGTATGGCAGCTATTCGTCGTCCCATTAGTGTCACTTGCGGACCGCCCCTTCCCCACCCTTCAGGGTCAGACCTCGCCTGGGAGGACAGCGCGTCGTGCGGAGCGCCACGAAGCTGTCGTCTGGCTCGCCTCCCTTCGGCGCAAGCTCGACTTCTGGCGGGGAGGTGAGAGATGTCAGGGTGCGCGGGGTCTATACGGTGAACAGTAGAACCGTGGGGCGCTGGGTCTATCTGGTGATTGGCCTGGCATTGGGTGTTGTCTTGCTGGTGCTCGCCCTCGAGAGCGTGGACCGGGCGGGATTGATTGCAGCTCTGACCGGCACGGACCCCCTCCTGCTCTGCCTGGCCCTGCTGACCGTCGGCGCGACGGTTATGGCCAAGGCCCTGCGCTGGAGACTGCTCTTCTATCCATGGCACAGGACACAGTCCAGGGGCACACTCGTGTCCGCCCTCCTGATCGGTCAGATGGTCAACTTCCTGCTTCCAGCCAGACTGGGCGAGTTTGTCCGAGCCTACGTGGTTGGCCAGAGAGCAGGACAGCGCAAACTGCTCGCGCTGGGAACCATCGTGGTGGAAAAGGTGCTCGACGGATTGATGCTCAGCTTGCTGCTGGCCTTCGTTTGCGTTGTCCTTCCGGTTCCGCACTGGCTGCGTTTATCCGGGGCGGCATCGGGACTGGCGCTCGCCGTACTCTTGTTGACGGTGCTGCTCCTCACAGGGCAAAGGGACAGGCTGCTGGGTGCGATGGAGCGGGTAGACCAGGCCGTGCCCGTGCTGGGGCGGCTCGGCCTGTCGCGTCGAACCGCAGCCCTGGCTGACGGTTTGAGTTCTTTGCAGTCGCGCCAGGTCAACCTGCGATTGTTGGTCTGGACCGCCGGCATCTGGCTGTTGGCTGGGCTGACCAATTGCCTCGTCCTCCTGGCACTGGACATCGAGGTGCCTCTCCTCCTCGGCGCGCTGGTTGTGCTGGTGGTGGTGCATCTGGGCATGGTGGTACCCTCCTCTCCGGCGCGCATTGGCGTCTTCCACTACCTGTGTCTTCTATCACTCACGCTGCTGGGCGTGGATGCCAGCCAGGGCCTGGCCTATGGTTTCGTGCTGCATTTCGTCGTCGTGTTGCCGGTCATCTTCGCGGGGCTACTCTGCTTGTGGAGGGAGAATGTCAGCGTGTATCGGCTGCTCAGAGAGGTGGACGACGGATAATGGACGTCTCTGTAGTGGTACCTGCTCGGAATGCGGCAAGCATGATAGACGATTGTCTTTCGGGTCTCCAAACACAGAGTGTCCCCGAAGATCGCTACGAGGTGATCGTCGTGGACGATGGCTCCACTGACGAGACCCCCGGCATCGTGGAGAAACACGACGTCACTCTGGTGAGCCAACCGCCCCGGGGCCCTGCGGCCGCCAGGAACAAGGGGGTCGCTACGTCAGAAGGCGAGATTGTGCTCTTCACCGACGCTGACTGTGTCCCTGACGAAAACTGGATCGCGGAGATGGTCCGCTCGTTCGGGGATGCGGAGGTCGTGGGCGTGAAAGGTGTCTATCGCACGCGACAGAAGGACATCGTGGCCCGCTTCGTCCAGTGTGAGTACGAGGAGCGGTACGAACTCATGGCGAGGCGGAGGTGGATCGATTTCATTGACACCTACTCCGCAGGCTACCGGCGGGAGGTATTCCTTGCCCAGGGCGGGTTCGACACACGGTATCCCAACGCCTCAGTGGAGGATCAGGAACTGTCGTTCCGGTTGGCGGAACGAGGCCACAAGATGGTGTTCAATCCCCAGGCTATCGTCTACCATCAGCATCCGAAGACTCTGACCGCGTATTTCAGGCGCAAGTTCAACATTGGCTACTGGAAGATGAGGGTCTTGCGAACCCATCCCGGCAAGGCGGTGAGCGACTCCCACACTCCTCAAACCTTGAAGGCGCAGATGATCTTGGTCGCGACCACGGTGGCCCTAGCGCTCATGGGGATGTGGCAAGCATCCTGCTGCTTCGCTGCCGGTCTGTCCTTCCTGCTTTTGTTGGTCAGCGTGATGCCCTTCAGCCTGCAAGCTCTGCGCAAGGACCCTCCAGTGGGGCTAGTCTCGCCCTTCTTGCTTCTGGTACGCGCCCTGGCCCTTGGACTGGGCATGGTCAGAGGTTCCTGGGCCCTGCTCTTCCCTGGGAAGGTGATGGACTGAGATGCCGGAGCTGCCCGAGGTAGAGACGATCAAGCGTGACCTCTGGCCACGGCTGGTGGGACGCATTATCACCGGGGTCACCGTGGGCTGGGAGGGCTGCGTGGACCGCCCGTCGGTGCGCGGCTTCTGCAACCAGGTGGCAGGCCGTCGCATAGAGGACGTGGGACGGCGAGGGAAGTTCCTGGTGCTGTCGCTGGCGGGCGACAGGACGCTGCTGGTGCACCTGAGGATGACGGGCAGCTTGCTGATCAGAGACCCCGCTGATCCATGGGAGACCCACGCGCGCCTGGCGTTTCGCCTGGACGATGGCAAAGAGCTGCGTTTCGTGAACGTCCGCAAGTTTGGACGTATCTACCTGGTACGAGACCCGGCGGAGGTAGTGGGGGATCTAGGGCCTGAGCCGCTGGGGGACGATTTCACCGTGGACGCTTTCCGTGCCCTGTTCGAGAATCGCCGGGGGATGATCAAGCCCCGGTTGCTGGACCAGCGCTTCATCGCCGGTCTGGGGAATATCTACGTGGATGAAGCTCTATTCCGGGCGCGCATCCATCCGCAGCGGACTGCCGACAGCCTGACGTCTGAGGAAATGGGTGGACTCTACGACGCCATCCGGGAGGTTCTACGCGAGGCGATAGCGGACCAGGGGACGAGCCGCTCCGACTACGTGCGCCCGGACGGTACGGAGGGCACGCACCAGGAGAGGCTGCGGGTCTCCGGGAGAGCGAAGGAACCATGCCCTTGCTGTGGAACGGAGATCGAGCGCCTGGTGGTCGGCGGCCGGGGCACGTACGTCTGCCCACGCTGTCAGCGGGCGCCGCTGGGTCAGGGAGAGGAGAGAGGCTCCTAGCTGCGTGGGTGGCCGGCCGCCAGTCTTGCGAAAGATAGCCCCTGCCACCAGCAGACACCAGAGTGTCCTTTGGCAATGCAATTGCCGCAGCTCCCCCACCAGGACGCACCCGTACCCGAGGGTGAACACGCATCCTGGCCCAGAACTGATGAGGTACATGGGTCTAAGCCCATAGCTGGCAGCAGGGGCTATGAACTACCCGCTCCTTGTCTCCAGACCTCCCTTTTCCATCGGTAGAAGAGCGGGA
>CAZOBP010000079.1:0-12283 GCA_964577995.1 uncultured Anaerolineales bacterium | reverse complement strand
GTGCATCTGGGCTTCTCGCGGCGCGTAGCTCAGCAACTGGTCCTCCAGACGATTCGCGGGTCTGTGGATTTCGCGCGCCAATCGATCGCGCACCCTGCGGAGTTGAGGAACATGGTGACCTCGCCCGGTGGAACGTCGGCCGAGGCGTTGTACCAATTGGAGAAGGGCGGCTTTCGCACGGTACTATCACGGGCCATCTGGGCCGCCTATCAGAAGTCGAAGTACCTCGGCGAGCTGAGCAGCAAGTGAGGGATGGGGGGCGGGCACCTGGCGCCACGATGCAGGATGATCTTCTCTTCGGTTTGGGCCGCGATGCTGCGTGCGGGCCTGTGGAGGAGAACCGAGCCCTTTGCGGTTGAACGGGAGGCGCTGCCCGAAAGTGCCCTCTCAAGCGGAGTCGCGAACCTGACCACCCTGGCGCCGATCAGCTCCTTTGCCCAGCGGGCGATGATTTGCCTTGGCCGTAGCGTTGCGCTAGAATCTCCGTTGTTTGGCAGTGCCGATCTTGGCTTCCCTGGGAAAGAGAGCGAATGAGATCGACAGGCGCGCATGTGCGTGTGGCACGGTGGAGATCCTGGGCCGGGTTGCTGGTGGTCCTGATGGGGTCTTTGTTGATAGCTTTCCTAGCCACAGCGGCGGGGCCAACAGCGGACGGCTGGCTCTTCCAGTCTCCGGTCAGCCCCATCGGCCCGACGCCAGGCGAGTCACCGACTGAGCCTCAGGAGACGGCCAGTGGGCCAGCTCTGGTGTCGGTGGCAGCGGCGCCTAACTTCGCCCCGTGGTTGATCGGGCTGGCGATGATCGTGATAGTTGTGGGAGGGGCCATGTGGTGGAGAGGACGGAAAGAGGAAGGGGGAGCTGGCGAGTGAGCAAGCTGAGTCGCAGTGGCCGCGCGGTGCGGCGGGGGCCGGCCCCTGTCTATTCCCTCTTTCTGCTGGTTGCCTTCTCGCTATTGGCCGCCTTCCTTCTGACCCAGAACACGGTGACGCTGGCGTATCCGTTGTTCCAGTCACCTGTCGAATCGCCCGCGCCCACACAGGCCCCTGCTGAAGCCCCGACAGAGGCCCCCGCTGGACCACCGGAGGAGTCACCGGTCGTACCTCCCGGTGAGACGCCCATCGTCCCCCCTGCTGAGACACCTATCCTTCCCCCATCAGGCGAAGTGACGCCCTCAGCGGGTCCCGAGGCCACACCGGGTGAGGAGGTGTCTCCCCAGGTGCCGACCCCCACGGAATCAGCAGGCGAAGAGGGGTCCTCCCTCCTGGGGAGGATGTCGCCTGCGGTCCTTATCGACACTTGCGTGGTGGGTTTGTCCTCCCTTTGGCTGTGTTGCGGGGGCTTCGTCCTGGTCGTCTTCGTCCTTTTGATCGCTGCCTCCTTCATTCTTCGGGTGTCGTAATGAGGCCCGGGTTTTCCGGGAGTACCGGCCTATCCAGGCTCTCCCTGGTGTGCCTGATCCTTCTTGCCTTCGCTCTGCGACTGTACCACCTGGAGTACCAGAGCCTGTGGCGGGATGAAGTGGATGCCATTCTCTTCGCCCGTCGCGGTCTGAGTGGTCTGGCCCCTCTCTTTGTCACACCCGGGCACAACGGTCCCCTCTACTACACGATCCTGCACCTCTGGATGCGGCTGGCGGGGGATAGTGAGTTCGGTGTCAGATTCCTATCTCTAGTCTGTGGTGTACTGGCGGTGCCTCTGGTCTTCCGGCTGGGGCGGCGGTGGGTGGGAGGGACGGGCGGCCTGGTGGCTGCTCTGTTCTGCGCCACCTCTCCCTATCTCGTATGGTATGCTCAGGAGGGCAAGATGTATGCCCTCCTGTTCTTGTTGTCCGTGGCTTCGACGTACGTCTATCTGCTCGCGCTGGAAGAGGATCGTTTCTACCTGTGGGCCGGCTATCTGTTGCTCATGGCGTCGTCGTTGTACGTGCATCTGCTGGCGATCTTGATCGTCCCCTTTCACCTGGTCCTGTTCTTCGCGACCTGGCCACAGTATCGCGGCGCCTGGAAGTCGTGGCTGGCCACGTTTGCCGTCCTGGCCTTGCCAATTCTGCCGCTGGCGCGTTGGGAGATCGCCCTCCTGGTGCGGCCCTTCACCACCGGTCACCAGTTCTACTGGCTGCACGAGATGCTGGCTATTCTCCTCTTCGTCTTCAGTCTGAATGCGGCTCCCTACCGGAATGTGCTGCCCATAGCCCTGTTCGTGTTTCTACTTCTGGCGGGCCTGGTCCTGTACAGGCGCCGGCCGGGGCTGGGGAGGCGGGGATCTCTGGGAGCACTGCTTGGCAGCCGCCAGGAGAGTCTGGTCTTGGGTCTGTACCTGTTCGTGCCGATCGTGTGCCTTTTTGTCATCTCGCTGGGTATGCCCATCTTCACCGACCGCTACCTGATCACGGTGGTGCCGGCGTATCTTCTTCTGCTGGCCTGCGGGATACTGGCGGTGAAGGAGCGCTGGTCTGGGCTCGCTGCGGTGTGCCTGGCAGGGGTCCTGGTCTGCAATCTGTACGTGGTCGCTCGACAAGGACAGACGAAGATCAAGTCTGATTATCGCTCGGTTGCGGAGTACGTGGAGGAGGACGGGCGCGGGGACCTGTTCGTGTTTCTCATTCCGCAGGGCAGGCCGGTGTTCGAGTACTACTATGGAGATCGATTCGACGGGGTGGATGCGCCGTACACGAATCGGGGGATGGGGCCGCGAGGTGCAGAACGCGAGATGGCGGAGGCCACTGATGGATACGGAGAGGTATGGTTCGTCGTCACCGAGGCCGACTTGTGGGACGACCGGGGGTTGGTGAAGCAGTGGTTCGACGGCCATGGGACGCTACTCGAGCAGCGAAGTTTCGCCAGGGTGGACGTCTACCTGTACTCCGTCGAACAGGGGGGCGAAAGGCGGCAGGAGGTTAGCTGAATGAGATGCGCGCTCTGCGGCGAGCCGGCGTGGTATCGATGCGCTCGCACTGGGCTCTTGATCTGTCCCCGCCACGCGAGAGTGGAAGTGGTGGCAGCGAGGGAGGACGGACAGAGGAAGCCGTTCGAAGTACGCGATGCCGAGCCGAAGGATCGTGGGCGCTTGGAGGAGCTGGCTCTACACTTCTGGGGCGAGACGGACGTGGAATGCTTCGATCACGTGTACAGCGTGCTCCTACTGCCGGGCCTCGTGGCTGAGCTGGACGGCGAACTGGCCGGTTTTCTCTCCTACGCTGTCGAGGACGAGCGGATGAACCTAGTCATGCTCAACACCCTGCCGGATTATCAGGGTGGGGGCCTGGGCCAGGCGCTGCTGGAGGCGGCTATTGGATTTGCCCGCAGGAGTGGCCTCAAACGCGTGGTCGTAGCCACCTCCAACGACGATCTTCCGGCCCTGGGTTTCTACCAGCGCCACGGCTTTGTCATCACGGAGGTCGTACCAGGCCGCATCCTGGAGCACCACGGTGGAGAGGAGGAGGGCTTCGCCGGCATCCCAGTCCGGGACGAGATTCGCCTGGAGCTCTTGTTCGACCAACCGGTATCCCCAGGAGCGCGGCGCGCGCCGGAGGAAAGCGTGAGGGATCAAAGCACGGCTCCGATCCGGCATGGCAGCGAAGTCGACGTTGTGCTACAATGGGGCGGACGTGCCCCCGTAGCTCAGGCGGATAGAGCAGCGGCCTCCGAAGCCGTGTGCGCGCGTTCGAGTCGCGCCGGGGGTACTTGGATCTCGAGTGAGGGGAACGAGCGTGGTGGCCGTTCCCCTTTTCCTTGTGTGCTCAGTGTTCCCTGGACGAAGTCCCTGGGCTCTCGCTAGGCGACACGGTTCCACAGCAGCCGTTGGCAACCACGACAAAGCGCGGTACAATCACGGCAGGGTAGGAAGTGGTCGGGGTTTACTGTCAAGAAGCCGATTCCGACCGATAGATTGGGGACAATTGAGATGCCAGGCACTGGAGCAGGCGCGGACTCGATTCTCTACAGGATCTACATCTTCGGCGGCATCATCGTGGTTTTCGCCGCAACCGTAGGCTTAGGCCAGCTTGCTCCAAGGACATTCGAAGGTATGTGGCTACCGGTTGTATTCGTACCCACGACGTTATGGGTGATTGGCATTCTGGTCTACTGGTGGGTGCAATTCCTGTTCTTGGGGTACACCGACCCGAAGCGTTTGCGCGAGGAAGCCGGGGAGGAGGCACCGGAGATCAAGGCGCTCAGGAACTGGTCCACACTGTCGGAGGCCATGACCGTCTATGGGGGAGACGTCGACGAACTGAAGAGGCTGGAGAAAGCTGCCCGGCGTCCTGTGCTGGAGTGGTTCGGCTGGTCGACCGTGCTGGTCCTCTACGTCCTGACTGGTCCCTGGCTGACGGGCTTGGGCGTCCTGACTCAGCAGAGGCAGGGGTACTTCGCGGCCGGATTCGGGGTCCTGGCCATCCTCATGCTGGTGAGAACTCCCTTCCTACTCGGGGCAAGCATCGGGGCGGGAGAATACGCCTACCTGAGGCCGCTGGGGTTGGCGGTGGTGGAGAGGCCCACTATCGACTTCAGAAGGATCGCCAGGACAGCCGTAGAAGGGCCCTGGGGGCTGGTCGCCGGCGGAGCAACGGTGGTGGCCGGTACCCGGCACGACAGGCAGGTGCAAGTTGCGGTTGACGGCAAACGCAACTATACGGTGGTGGAGGCGCCCGTTCCACCCTTCACTGTGGAGAGTAGGGAAGGCAAGCTGGTCGCCGGAGAAGGCGCCCCCAAAGCCGTCAAGGAGAGCCTCAAGGAGTTGCGCAAGGCCAAGCGTTGGCTGGGGATGGAGCTACAAGCCGGGCCAGAGGGGATCGTAGTCGAGCGCAGCGCCACCAGGAGGCAGGACATGTGGCTCTACGACCTGTGGCTGGCCGAGCGCTTGCTGGAAGCGCTAGGAGGAGGCTGAACCCGGCAAAGCTGCCCTCACTGCCAACCTTCGTCATCGAGCCAGTCCGGCCTCATGACAGAGCAACGGGGTCTTCAGATAGCAGGTCCAGCAGGACAAGCCCCTGCATGCCCTCGTCGGCCTAGACGTAGGCGGAGATAATCGCCAAGCACAAGGGTTCGGCCAGCGGAATGAGAATGTGGAGGAGTGCGATCCGGTCAGTTTCGATGGGGTCTCCTCCTTTCCCTCCCCCCACCGACAGCTTGCCTGCGGTCCCTTTTGGCAACGTCCCGAGCCTACCGGCTGCTCAGTGCAGGTAGCTGATCCAGCCCCGCAGCGTTGGCATGGCGGGTAGCGATTGCCTCCAGTTCGCGGACCATGCCGCTATCGAGGGACAATGGCTCGTAGGCTGCGATGAGTTCCTCCACTCTGCGATGGGCGCGGGCGTTGATATCCAGAGCGCCCTTGTCGAACCAGGTCTGGCGATAGTCGCGGTCTATGACCTGCGACGGCATGTAGTCCTCTGTCTGGTAGTGACGCACGGTGTGCTTGGTGCCCAGGAAGTTGCCCTTGTGGCCTACCTCGCGCATCACGTCTAGGGCCAGAGGCTCATCCGAGTCGTCCACACCACGCACCAGCCGCTTGGCCATGCCCACGATCTCGGAGTCGATGACCAGCTTCTCCAAGCTGAAGCAGCTCTCGAAATCCATCATGCCCGGGCCCGAGATCATGTTGATCCCCGCCAAGGCACCCAAGATGGCTCCCGAAGCTGATTCCAGGCCGGTCTGCGCGTCCACGATCTTGGAATCGCTCATTCCCAGATAGGCGTGGGTGGGCAAGCCCCCAGGCTTGATAGCCTTACCGATCTGAGCGTAGGTGCAGTCCAGCATCATGGTAGCCATGGCTCCCATGGGTGGTGCGCCAGTACGCATGTCAAAGTAGGAGGGCGATCCACCCCACACGATGGGGCTGCCCGGGTTGGCTAGCTGGTGGATGGTGACTCCGCTGAGCGCCTCCGCGGCGTGCTGCACTGCCGAACCGATGATGGAGGCCGGACCGGTGGCGCCCATCAGAGGCATGGGGATCAGCTCAGCGGGCACTCTGGCGCGGGCCGCGTCGATCAGGTTGGCGCAGGTGACATCGCTCCACATCAGAGGCGGTGAGGGACACGCGTCGAACACGGCGCGAGGCTTCTCGGCCAGGGCCTCCTCGCTTCCAGACACCGCCACCAGCAGTTCGTGCATGATGGCGAAGCTCTCGATGGAGAAGGTCCCGGTCACGATGGGCTTCCTCGCGTACCGAAGGAGCAGATAGAGCCGGTACCAGTCGCCCATGGCGGTGGGGACGTCGCCACTTACGATAGAGGTGGCGACCGCGTCTATCTGGGGCAACATCTCTGCGACCCATACGTAGTTCTCACAGTCGGCAGTGACTGGCACGCGCGACTGATTCGCCCCGTAGTCGGCGATTTCGATGGCTGCCGAGCCAGGGTCGAAGTGCACGTCGTCGTCGCCGTAGTGCACTGCCGGTTCACCAGCAATGTTGTACAGATGGAACGAGTTGGGGGCAGTCTCCACGGCCTTTTCAGCCAGGGCGCGGGGGATCCTCGCTATGCGGGATTCCATGTCCACCTCGGCTCCGCCGTCCCCCAGCAGGTGAAGCGCCTCGTCATAGTGGATCTGCACCCCAGGATCGATCAGTAAGTCGTAGGCTTCGTCGATGGCGCGATCGACTGTCTCCCTCGACAAAGTCTCCAGCTTCGGTCGGATCATGAGTTCCTACCTCCTCCCCTTCATTTAGGTTCCGGCGAAGGCGATAATCTGCCTCTCGATGAGCTTTCCTGGTCTGTTCGGGGCGGTCTAGGCCGACACTTGACCCAGCCATGAGCAGGGTATGCGTGTTTCCTCTGGCTAGAGTGCGAGGATGGCTCGATCCAGGTAGCCCAGTCTGCCTCGTATTCTCGGTTCTCGGCTGCGGTTACGCACCGATCCATATCGTAGCAGGAATCTTCCCACATGTCGAGCACTGGGGCGTGACTGTGCCGAAACGGAACTCTGCGATGACAGAGGTTCGGGCTTCGGCCGGATCATGGGTTCATACCTCATTCGCTTCGACAGCGCCTGTCAAGGGAAGGTTGCGGTGGTCACGTCAACTCGCACCGAGTACCTCCGTCGCATTTGGGTTGGATGGTGTATAATGGACTTCCGGCACGGGTGCAACCAGACTACCAAGAGGGGAGGAGATGAGAATAGCCCTGGTTCAGATGAGCATGGAGGAGAGCATCGCGGCCAACTTGGCGAAGGCCGTGGACGGCATGACGCACGCAGCTCGTAGCGGCGCTGAGCTCGTCTGTTTCCCCGAGGTCCAGTTCAGCCCCTTCTTCCCTCAATTCCCCGGTGGCGACGCGTCCACGTACGCCATAGACATCGGCCACCCGGCCGTGCAGGCGCTGAAGCAGGCTTGCCGGGAGCTTGGTGTGGTCGCCATTCCCAACCTGTATCTGAAAGAAGGTGGGAAAACGTACGACGCGTCTCCGGTCATCGACGCCGACGGTGCCGTAGTGGGGGTTTCCAAGATGGTCCACATCGTGCAGGCCTCTCTGTTCTACGAGCAGGATTACTACACGCCATCGGACACGGGATTCCGGGTCTACGACACTTCAGCGGGAAGGATTGGCGTTGTGATCTGCTTCGATAGGCACTACCCCGAAAGTTTCAGGGCATGTGCCTTAAAAGGTGCGCAGCTCATCGTGATCCCCACCGCGAACATCAGGGATGAGCCGCTCGAGTTGTTTGGATGGGAGTTGAGAGTGGCCGCTATGCAGAGCGGGGCGTTTGTGGCGATGTGCAATCGAGTGGGGCTCGAGCACGAGATGGGCTTCTGCGGGGAGTCCATCGTGGTAGATCCAAGGGGGGAGGTGGTGGCCAAGGCCGATGACACAGAGCAGATCTTGTACGCGGAGATCGATTTCCACCTTATAGGGAGGAGCAGGAAGGCAAGGCCCTATCTGAACCTGAGAAGGTCCGACTTCTGTACGCTGAGTCCGAGCGACGTGGGAGTGTGAAGAGCGATGAGCTGTATGCTCCTCCATGGAGGGAGGCTATGATGCTATTGCTGGTCTTTGATGGACACAACGATACGCTGACGGATCTCTACGCGCCCGAGGAGGGCGAAGGGCGGTCTTTCTTCGAGAGGAGCGAAAAAGGGCATCTCGACCTCCCGAGGGCGAGAGAGGGAGGCTTGATGGGGGGCATCTTCGCCATCTACACTCCGCCGCCGGAGGGCTCGCCAGAGCGGGATCTCCACTATGGACTGACCATCACCGAAGACGGCTATACACTCCAGCCGCGTAGCGCTGTCGATCACGACTATGCGAAGGAGTTCACAGAGGCGGTGATCGATTTCCTGTACAAACTCGAAAAGGAGGCTGATGGAGAGATCGCCGTCGTTCGGACGTACCAGGATCTCGAGCGTTATCTGCTAGAAGACGTTCTCAGCATCGTTATACACCTGGAGGGTGCGGCGGCGATCAGGGAGGACCTCAGTGACCTGGAGGCGTACTACGAGAGAGGATTACGCTCCCTAGGTTTGGTGTGGAGTCGTCCCAACGTTTTCGGCTCCGGCGTGCCCTTTCGCTTTCCCCACTCACCAGACACGGGTCCTGGTTTGACGGAGGCAGGCAAAAGGTTGGTTGGCGAGTGTAATCGACTGGGGATCCTGATCGATCTGGCCCACATCAACGAGCAGGGGTTCTGGGACGTGGCTAGGCTGTCCGATGCTCCTCTGGTGGTCAGCCATGCTGGTGTACATGCTCTATGTCCGTCCACGCGGAACCTCACAGATGAACAGATCGATGCCGTTGGCGAGTCGGACGGGCTGGTGGGCGTGATCTTCGCGCCTGCCATGACCAGGCCCGACGGACAGCGAGAGGAAGACATACCGGTCACCGGGATAGTGGATCACATCCACTATGTCGCGGAGAGGATCGGGGCAG
Source organism: uncultured Anaerolineales bacterium (assembly GCA_964577995.1). Lineage (GTDB taxonomy): Bacteria > Chloroflexota > Anaerolineae > UBA7937 > B3-Chlor > JAUVXJ01. The sequence continues at coordinate 3,423 of CAZOBP010000079.1, read as the reverse complement.
ACCACGTGGCTCTGGGCTCCGACTTCGATGGGGCGCAGATGCCCCAGGAACTGCACGATGTAGCTGCCTTGCCCAACCTGATTCAGGCGCTACGCGACAGGGGGTATGATGGCGAGCCTTTGGAGCAGATCGCCTATCGAAACTGGTTCCGCGTGCTGAGGGACACCTGGAAGGGATAGCTTCCGCCAGCCATCCACCAGGCTCGGATAAGTGGACCGCGACGGCGGCCAGATCACTCTTCGAGGGTCAGGATCCAGGCCACACCGCCGCCACCATAGCTCTCCTCGTAGACGGTCCTACTCTCCAGGTATCCGAACTTGCTGTAGCCGCCATGGCTGTCCACGACGGGGAAAGCATCGCCTGTGGGCGATGAGAATACGTGACACGCCACGGGGCGCGTCAGGCCGTGAGCGGCGAGCCTGGCCGTGAAGGGGCCTGCGCCTCACTCCAGCATTGCCAGGAGGTCCTGGTACTGCTGGTCCGAGATGGTGAAGCAGTGTTTGGGCTCCGGGAATATCCCCTCTCGCACCTCGTGCGCGTAGCGCTCCAGCCCTTCGACGATCGTCTTGCCCAGGTCAGCGTACTGCTTGGCGAACTTGGGGGTGAAGGCCGGGTAGAGACCGAACATGTCGTGGAAGATCAAGACCTGCCCGTCGCAGTCTGGACCGGCCCCGATACCGATGATGGGTATCTCCGCCCGCTGGGCCACCAGCTTGCTGACCTTGGAGGGGACGGCCTCCAGAAGGATGGAGAAGGCTCCTGCTTCCTCCAGGACTCTGGCATCGTCCACGATCTTCTTGGCCACGAGGGCGTCCTTACCTTGGGCCTTGAACCCTCCGAGCATGGACATGCTCTGGGGGGTAAGCCCCAGGTGGCCCATGACCGGGATTCCCGAGTTGACGATGGCGTCCACCCTGTCGGCCATAGCTGCCCCTCCCTCCAGCTTGATGCCATCGCACCGGCCTTCGCTCATAAACCGACCGGCGTTCTGCACCGCCATCTCGACAGAGGGCTGGTAGGACATGTAGGGCATGTCCCCCAGGACGAAGGAGTTGCTGTTGCCCCTGTTCACCGCCTGGCTGTGGGCGATCAGCTCCGCCATTGTGGCGGGCAGGGTGGTAGGATACCCCAGGACGGTCATGGCCATGGAGTCGCCCACCAGAAGAATATCGATGGCTGCCCTCTCGGCCCACACGCCGGTAGGGTAATCATAGGCGGTGATCATGGTGATCTTCACGTCGCTTCTCTTCATCTCCCATAACTGCGGAACGGTGACCTTGGTTCTCTCGCTCATCTATTCTTCTCTCCCTCTCTAGAGTCCTGGAATGCCCAGGTGATCGGCTTAGGCCGTCAACGCCGTATCAGGGGGATTGTAGCAGGGATGGCCGAATCTCGCAGCGGATCATGTGGTCATCAGCATGCGTTCGTGGCCGACGCTACCGTTGATCGGAAGCAGTCGCCCGGTTCGACCGTGTCCAGCTCCGAGGCGGTGAGATCGAGACCCCATTCCCAGTGGACCACCACACCTGGCGCCCATCTCCACTACCACCCGGTGGCGGTGTCCTGGCGCCGCCCCTCACGGTGCTTGCGCCTTGGGCAAGGGCGGGCGTAAACTTCTAGGTGATCCGGCCGTCATGGCCGACGCATACACCTTGATGGCCTTGCAGCCTCTTGTACAGGCGATGAAGTGTGATTCCGGATCGAAGGCCGATCGATCTCGAGCAATGAAAGGAACGAGCAAATGACACTGATCCTGGGGCGGAAGGACGTAGAGCGACTCTTGACCATGGAGATGACCCTGGAAGCCGTGGAGGCAGCGTTCCTGGAGCACGGGCAGGGCACAACGTTGGTGCCGGACCGCGTAGGGATGTTCCTTGACGAGTACCACGGCGTTATTGGTGTGATGCCGGGCTATATGCAAGGATTGCAGGCGGCCGGGGTCAAGGTGATCTTCCACCACGAGGACAATCCGAAGAAACACAATCTGCCGGCCAGTGCAGGGCTGGTCGTGTACCAGGATCCCACCACGGGGATGCCGTTGGCCATCATGGACTGTGCTTACATCACGAAGATGAGGACCGGGGCGGCCACAGGAGTGAGCGTCAAATACCTGGCGAGAGCCGATGCCCGGGTGCTGGGCATCGTGGGCGCAGGGGCCCAGGGCAGTTCGCAGGTGGCGGCTGTAGCCCAGGTGCGGGATCTGAAAAAAGTGAAGGCCTTCGACCTCGATCCCTCAGCCACGGCCAGGCTTCTGAAGGAGATCGGCGAGCTTGGCTTGGAGACCGAGGCAGTAGGCAGCCCGGAGGAGGCTTGCGCTGGCGTTGACATCCTGGTCACCTGCACGCCGGCTCGCACGCCGTTCATCCAGGGGGAGTGGATCCGGAAGGGGATGCACATCTCCTCTGTGGGGGCGGACATGCCTCACAAGAGGGAGCTGTACCCTGATGTCTACCGTCGCGCGGACAAGTGGGTGACGGACTTGATCAACCAGGCCCTGATCACCGGCGAGATAGCAGATGCTATCCAAGAGGGTGCCATCAGCGAGGGAACTCTATACGCTACACTGGGTGAGATCGTCGCGGGCCACAAGCCTGGTCGGGAGGACAACGAGGAGATCACCATCTTCAAGTCGACCGGCATGGCCATCGAGGACGTGGCCACGGCGAAGAAGGTGTACGAGCTAGCCAGGGAGAAGGCCATCGGCGTGGAGTTGTCCATCACTCCCTAGCTCGATGGCAGCGACCCCATGCTGAGGTTTTCTTCTATGCGTGCGGCCGCTGATATCTTCGCAGTAGCGTCGACTGACCGACCGAGGAGAGGGGAAGTACAGGGGAATCGATACCTGATGCTCACGCGGGGGCGCTTGCAGAGGCGCTCCCGTATTCGTTTCTCGCATCTTTGTTGGAGGGGCGGAATCACTGGGTCCACTGACAGGATTGATCACACTGAAAGGGAGTTCGAGGCCATCAGTGGTTCAGCAACCCGCCTCAGTAGAAGGGGTTCAGCCCCCCGTGCGCTGGACCGACCAAACGCCGTCGTAGGGGCGGGTCTCAGACGTGCCGTCACATGCCTGCTTCAGTTCAGCACTAGGCTCATCTCGGTGCGGTTTTTCGAGAGTCGCCCGCCCAGACTGTTGACATCTCCTGAGAAGGTGGTATAAGTGGCTGTGGAGCCGCGGCCATGGAAGACCTATTCGCCCTTCTCATTCTTCACTCCGTTCTCGAGTAGCCTGTGGACCCGGCAAATCCGGAATGTCGTCATCTCCGTCCTCACAGTCTCCCTCAGAGACCAACAGTCGCGGGGTACCCATTTCCTATTGCACGCGTGGCTCCCCTTCGCTATACTGGAGGGGATCACCGTGGGGCCTGACGAGAGCTACGGAGAGGGTAGTCGGTTGAAGCGGATGTGTATCTCGAAGCTGAA
>CAZOBP010000078.1:0-12466 GCA_964577995.1 uncultured Anaerolineales bacterium | reverse complement strand
TTTGGCATCTTCCACGGCCTCAACCCCAACGTCACCCTGCTGGCCCTGGCCAACATCTTCCTGGCCGGCGTGCTCCTGGCGGCCTGCTACCTGGTCACGCGCAACCTCTGGCTGGCCATGGCCTTCCACTTCTCGTGGAACTTCGTGCAGGGCCCCCTGCTCTCCTTCCCCCTCAGCGGGCTGGATACGGCGGGCCTCCTGGTCACGAGCACGCAGGGGAACCCCCTGATCACTGGCGGAGCCTTCGGCCCCGAGGGAGGATTGCTGGGCACCACGGTGTTGGGCCTGGGCCTCCTTCTCCTCTGGGCGTGGAAACGGAGACGAAAGTAGAAGGCCATGAGGTCGAAGAGCACGACCCTTCTCCTGCTATTGAGCCTGATCCTCACTTCGTGCCTGGCCGCCCCCACAGCCCAGCCTGAGCCTGCCGCGGCGTCGCCCGCAGCCCCACCGGTTCCGCCTCAGACAGCGACCCCACCGCCGGAGGATCCGGTGAGCGCCCTATCCATCGATAGTCTGATGGAATACGTGGAAGCCCTGGCCGAGATCCAACCCTATTCTGGATGGCGCAACTCCGCCACCAGCGGCGAGTTGGAGGCGGTGGAGTACGTCGCGGACGTGCTGGAGTCCTTCACCAACCTCTCGCAGACGGGCATGACCGTGCAGCAGGAGGAGTTCTACGTCTACATGGCCACGGAGGTCTGGGAGACGGACTTGCAGGTGCGAGTCGACGGAGAGGAATACGAGGTCCCGGTCAATGCGCCCCGCGGGCATCGCGACGACACAGTTCTAGCCGCGAGCTTCGATTCCGACGGAAATCTGGGCGACCAGGAACGCGACCCCCTGGAGGTCACAGGCCCGGTCCTGGTTCTCGACTCCGAAAGGGAGATCCGCTCGCTGGCGGCAAACGAGGCTGAGGGGAAGATCGTCTTCCTCGACTATGCCCTGGTCGACAGAACGCTCATTCACAACACAGAGGCCCAGAGGAGGGCCGCGCAGGTTCTCGAGGCTTGCCCCCGGGCCCTGGTCCTGGTCACCAGTTGGTCACCCAACCCCGGCGAGAGCCACGGTTCCTTCGCCTACGAGGGTGGCCCCTTCTCCGAGGTTCACGACAACGCCACCCCCATCGTCGTGGCACGGCTGGAGGACATGGCAGACGCAGGTATAGGGGAGATCGGCGACCTGGAGCGTTTCGAGGAGGCAACTGTGGTAGTGGACACCGACGTGTTGTCCCCTGCCCAGTCTCGCAACCTGGTGGCCAAGATACCGGGGCGGGACGACTCCCAGGCGGTGATCCTCGGCGCCCACGTCGATTCGCCCAACAACCCGGGAGCGCTGGACGATGGAAGCGGCTCGGCGATCCTGCTGGAGATAGCCAGAGTGCTCGACCAGACGAGCTATGTGCCCGGCGTGACCACCTATCTCGTGTGGTTCGGCAGCGAAGAGCTGTACCTCTATGGTTCCAACGCCTTCGTGGCCAGCCACCAGGACCTGCTGGACCGAACCATCGCCATGCTCCAGCTCGACTGCCTCACCCGGCCACTGGACGGGCTCACCGGCACCGTCACCTTCACCTACTGGTCGTACGGACGCTTCGACAGCACCGCCTATCCCCTCCACGATCTCCTCGCGGAAACCGCTGGAGACCTGGAGATCGAGACCCACGGCCACGATGAGCTGGGTCCAACCTCCGACAATACCCCCTTCTCCGGGTTCGATGTGCCCAATGCCAACCTCATCTACTGGGTCAACGAGGAGGCACAGGCCGGTGGCATCCACAACGCCGGATTCCTGCATTCCCCCTACGACACCCCTGAGCTAGCCAGAGAGTCATCTGACGCGTTGATGGACATGGCCCGGCTGGCCCTGGGCACACTGGTCACACTGGCCGAAGAGAGGCCGGACCTCGGTCCGACGGACCCCGAGCGTGACCGGGCGGTGTTCGTGGGCACCCACACCGAACCCATATACATGGGACCCAGCGCCCTCACCGACTTCGCCATGGCCCTGGAGCACAGCGGACTGGACGTGGACCTGATACCCTATGGCGCGTCACCTTCGCCCGACGAGCTCCAAGGCGCAGCCGTGGTATTCGCGCTGCCCACCATAGACTACCCCTCACAGGAAGCGGGCAGCGTCGGCCAGTACGACGTGGCCTGGACGGAGCAAGAGATCGACAGACTGCGACAGTACGTGGCAGGTGGCGGCTTGCTGGTGATCCTCAACAGCCGCCATCGCCTCAAGTACGGCTACCCTCCGCTGGACGAGAACGAGGACTGGTCCGACATGAACCCTCTGTCCGAGGTCTTCGGAGTGACCTTCTACGATGGGGCCACCTGGGGCGAGATCGGCCAACCCGGTGACCACCCCCTGGTCCAGGGTCTGGAAACCCTCCGGCTGGCGGAGTCCAACGGTGTCCCCTTCACCTACCAGAGGGGCGACAGCCTGGCCTTCATGTACGGCGATCCCGTCGTGGCCCTGGTGCCCTACGGCGAGAATGGCGGTGAGGTCCTGGTTTTCGGAGACCTGGGCATACTCCGGAGCACCTGGGACACGGACACGCCTCGCAATCTTCAACTGTGGCTCAACCTCGCCCGGTACTCCCTGGAACGATAGCCTGGCTTCTCCACCGTCGTGCTCTGAGTCGGCTCGCTGCCAACGGTGAGTGGAGAGCCAATGAACGTAGTGGCGGATCAGAGATATCCACCCCTGAAGGGAGCGGCAGCTATGAGAGTTCCCAAGAGGATTGCCGTCGCGGGACACGCGGGCATCGGCCACGTCCACGGCTATGCGGGTTTCATTCAAGATGATTCGGGCGGCTTCGTGACGGTAGGAGCGATCCTGCGAGAGATACTGAAGTCCGACACGCGGATCGCAAAAGCTGAAGCCGACGCGGATTCCAACGTTATCAGGATCACCACGCTCGATGGAGGGACGGCCACGGCGTCTCCTCGACGGGGGATAACACCCGCCGAGGCTAGACTCATCGAGAGATTGACGGGGCAGGATGCCCTGTTTTGCCAGAGTCTGGCCGTGACCGCCATGGGCAGGATGTACGGACAAGGCGTACTGGAAACCCCTGTGGCCCTGGAGGCGGCGCTCGCGAATGCGGTACTGGACGGCTTCGCCAAGAAGGCTCAGGGTGACTTCAAGCTCGCTCGAGAGAGCATCCCAGGCAACTGTGGCCTCATCGGGGGCCTTTCAGTACAGGAAGAGCACGTGAGTCTCTCCTATCTGGCGAGCGTCAACTACACCAGGGGAGGTTTGGGACCGGTCGAGGATCTGGAAGGCAACATCGCCCTGGGTTCCAAGGCCACAGTGATGAAAGAGCTCGACATGCTGAAGTGCCCGACCATCGTCGTTGAGGGCAAAGCCTACCTGCCCTCCATCTCGGATGGCCTGCAAGAGAACACCTTCCTCGTGCGCGCCCAAGAAGGCATCGACAACGTGATTGTCGCCCAAGCACTGTTTGAGTCGGCACAAGAACTCGGATATCCAGTCGTTCTCAGGGACGATCTCCTGCCATACGTTGAAGGTTCGGTGAAACAGTACACTATCGACCTTGCCCAGAGGATCATCGACTGTGCGGAGAGACTGCAAGCTTCGGAGTTGGCCTCACAGAAGACAGAGATCGTGGCAGAGCTGGCCGAACTGATCAGCCAGGATGCCGGTGCCGTGACTTGCCTATCGAACAGAGTACACGATGTGGTCCGGGGAGCGGGCATGATCCCGGGCACCGCAGCGGTACTGTCGATGCTAGTCACCAGGAGCTACTACGAACACTGGAAGATACCGTTGTTCGAGCCGATAGACGCCGAGAGGGGCCGCAATATCGTCGCGTTGGCGACAAAGACGATCGCCCAGAACTACGACGCGGCAACGGAGAACCTGGAGCGGGACTACGCGACTCTGGAACCCCTGAGGCAGGCGTTCCTTGGACCAGAGATCGGGACGAGGCAGCCATTCGCGCCGGACTGAAGCCCCGCGCCCCCTCTCCTGCAAAACCGGCTCAAGCCCCCAGGGTCAGCATTCTCCACATCTCCGACGTCTGGTCAGCCCCCGACCGAGGTACGTCGCTTGGACCAGAGAAGCCGAGCGTGCTCTTGCGCCTTCTTCCTGCGTGTAGTTTCGGGTTTCTGACCCGACGAGCCTGCGTCCCGCTTGCGAAGCCACATAATCAGTGTTATAAGTATATGAGACGCGCAAGGTGCGGTGTGCGCCAACCCTGACACATATTGGGAGCGAGTACTGTGCTGGGCTCACAGCAGATGATCTTCACCTTGTACGGGGACTACATAAGATACCGTGGCGGCGAGATCTGGACCGGTAGCCTGATCAGACTACTCGAGCATCTGGGCATGTCAGAGCAGGCCGTACGGTCCGCGCTCTCGCGCATGTGGAAGAAGGGCTGGCTGAGGAGGCGTAGAGTCGGCAGAAAGAGCTACTACTCTCTGACGAAGAAGAGCCAGGACCTTCTCGCGGCAGGCGCTCAGCGTATCTTCGAGCCGGAAGTCGGAGAATGGTCTGGAGATTGGTGTCTGGTAGCCTACAACATCCCCGAGTCGAAACGTCAACAGAGAAACAAACTCAGGAGACAGTTGACCTGGATGGGCTGTGGCTCCTTCAACACAGCCATCTGGATCTCCCCCTGGGACGTGTCAGATAGCGTCCACGAAGTTTGCCTTCGCCTGGGCATCGACGAATACGTCCAGGTCTTTCACGCCCGACACCTGGGGTTCGCCCATATCAAGGAGTTGGTCGCCCGATGCTGGGATCTGGATCGTATCAACAGTCAATACGCCGACTTCGTGGAGACGTACGACCCGATGCTCGCCCGGGACAGAGCGAGATTGGACAAATGGGACACCGTAGACACCGCAGAGTGTTTCGCAACACGTTTTATGCTCCTTCACGAATATCGTGAATTCCCCTTCGTAGATCCTCATCTCCCCCCCCAACTGCTTCCCTCCGACTGGCTCAGTATCGAGGCAGCAGAGTTGTTCAAGGAATACTATGCCTTGCTCACAGCGAAGGCCAACCAGTTCGTAGATTCGGTCTTCGAGAAAGCGCCAGAATAGTCCACAATACCCCCTTGACTAATCGAAGAATATGTGCTATACTCGATATGTGGCGCACGCAGGACGGCATACTATCGAAGTGACATACGTGCCACGATGCCGACCGTGCCTGAGCCTGGGCTGAACCAGGTCACGGCTCCCCAGCCTGCTGGGGCCAAGTCAATCGGTTGAAGGAGGTTCACCAGTACGATGATCGAGATGTTTCAGGAATGGTATGAGAACCGGCATGAGTATGCAAAGCATTGGAAAGACAAGACTGGTGGCAAGGTGCTGGGCTACTTCTGCACCTACGTTCCAGAGGAGATCTGCTATGCAGCGGGGGTCCTCCCGGTGCGCATCCTGGGCAGTCACGAGCCCCAGGATGTGACAGAACCGCACATCTTCGCCATGTATTGCCCTTTCTGCCGCGACTGTCTAGCCCAGGGACTCCAGGGCAGATTCGACTACCTGGATGGCATCATGATCGCCCAGTCCTGCCTCCACATACGCCAGGCCTACACGAGCTGGGAGATGCACGTGCCTACGGATTGGAGCTATTTCCTGCCCATGCCCCACAACGTCCAGAGTGAGCGTGCCCTGCCCTACTTGCTCGAGGAGTTCAAAGTCTTTACGGGGGCCTTAGAGGAATGGACCGGCAAGAAGATCACCGACGACGACTTGAAACGCGGCATTGAGATCGTCAACAAAGACCGCCAGTTGATGAAGCAAGTGTATGAGTTGCGAAAGAGGGAGGAGCCTCCTCTCAGCGGCCTTGAGTCCATGTACATGGTCGTCTCCAGCCAGATGACCGACAAGGAGGAGCATGCCCGAATCCTGGAGGACACTCTCAAGGAACTGGAGCATCGCTCCCTAGGCCGCCCGGTTGGCGAGCGGCTGATGATCCTGGGCAGCGAGAACGACGACCACGAGTTCATCAACATGGTTGAGTCGTGCGGTTCTACCTTCGTCATCGACGACCATTGCACCGGCACACGGTACTTCTGGGACGAGGTATCTCTCAACGGGGGAGACCCGTTGACGGCCATTGCCGAGAGATACGTTAACAGAATCGCCTGCCCCTCCAAGGATTGGCCAGTTCGCACTCGCGTTCCTCACATCCTGAGCCTTGCCAAGGAATGGGATGCCAGCGGCGCGGTGATCCTCCAGCAGAAGTTCTGTGACCCTCACGAGCTGGACATCCCCGCGATCAAGAGTTCTCTGGAGGAAGCCGGCCTGACCACGCTCTTCCTGGAGCTCGACGTTACCGTACCCACCGGACAGTTCAAGACTCGCGTGGAGGCCTTCCTGGAGATCATGGAAGAGGAAGGCCTGTTCTAGCGCAAGGACTCTGCGAGGCACTCAGTTATTGCGAACAATCGCCCACATGAGGAGGTTCATCGACAAATGGCCAAGTACAAAACAGCACCACTAAAGACCTGGCAGAAGGCCAAGGAGATAAGAGCGAACTACTACAGAGACTACGAAGCAGCGCATGAAAAGGGTGGCTTGCGCTGGGCAGGTGGGGCATGGACCTTCGACGCCATCCCTGCGGGACTTGGCGACGACGTCTATCCCATCACCAGTGAGCCCTACGGGGCCACCGTAGCCTTTCAGAAGGACTTCTCCGATCGCTGCCTGGAGGCGGCGGAGAGAGCCGGATACGCCCGCGATCTGTGTTCGTACATGCGCAACTACTGGGGCTCCATCCTGCTCGACGAATACGGTTGGGTCGAGCCCGGTGAGGAGCGCAAGCCGTTCCCGAAGCCCGACTTCGTCTGGCAGGACCACATCTGCTGCAGCCACGCCAAGTGGTACCAAGTGGTCAGTGACCTGGAGGGCGGCATTCCCTCGTACTGCGTAGACGTCGCTGTAGGACCCTACGAGAACACCACCGAGCACGGTATCGACTACGTGGTGGGCCAGATGCACGATGGCATCGAGTGGCTGGAGAAGACCACAGGGCGCAAGTACGACGACGAGAAGCTGATCGAGGCCGTCTACAACACCTGTCGTTCCGAGTCGACCTGGGCCCAGATCTGCGCCCTCAACCAGGTCATCCCCGCTCCCCTCGAGGAGAAGACGATGTACTCGCTGTACGTTCTGGGTACATTGCAGAAGAGCTCCAAAGATGTGGCAGACTTCTACGACGAGTTGAAGGCCGAGATCGAGGACAGGGTGGCCAGCGGGATTGCCGCCGTGGAGAACGAACAGGTGCGAGTAATGACTGACACCCAGCCGCCTTGGGGCTTCTTACGCGTGTTCCGTTACCTGGCCGAGAAGTACGGTTGTGTCTCCGTTGGCTCTCTCTACACCTTCGCCCTCATTGGCAACTGGATCTGGGACGAGGGAAAGTTCGTGCCCAGGCCTACTCCCCAGTCGCAGGGGGTGGAGATCAAGGACCGCGACCAGGCCCTACGTGTACTGACGGAATGGGAGCTCAGCAAGCCTGAATGGCAGCACTTCTACCACCCGAAGTACAAGAGCGACATGATGATCCAGATCGCCAAAGACTGGAAGCTGAACGGAGTCATGTTGCACTACAACCGGGGCTGTGAAGGCCTCAGCCTGGGCATCGCCGAGAACAGACTCGCCATCCTGGAGGCTGGTTTCCCTGTCATGATCTTCGAGGGCAACATGGGAGACGAGAGGGAGTTCGACGAGGCCAGGACCATGTCTCGCATGGACTCCTTCATGGAGAGCCTGGATGTACCCAAGCTGCAGTAGATGAGCACAGAAGAGATTGCCGAACGCAATCCTTCCTGCTTTCACTAGATCTGAGGAGGTTGTGAGAATGATAACCACAGGCATAGATGTGGGTGCCAAGAACGTCAAAGTCGTCATCCAAGAGGATGGTAAGATCCTGGGCAAGGGACTGGTCTTGGCTGGCCTGGACATGGAAGGTGCCATCAAGGGAGCCATGGACGCCGCTCTCGAGGACGCCGCCATCAGCCGCGACAAGGTCGAAAAGCTCTACGCCACAGGAGCAGGTAGAAAGGAAGTCACAGACGCCGACGATACATATACCGAGGTTGGCGCCGATGCAGTGGGAACTGTGTACATCTTCCCGCAGGCCAGAACCGTCGTCGACATAGGCGCAGAAGAAGGACGAGCCATCAGAGTAGACAAGCAGGGTAAGGTCGTGGACTTCGCAATCAACGAGCGGTGCGCGGCCGGCGCGGGAGCTTTCACCGAAGCTATGGCCAGGGCACTCGAGCTTCCCTTGGAGCAATTGGGACCTCTATCGCTCACCTCGACGAAGGCCGTGCCCATGAACGCCCAGTGCGCCGTCTTCGCAGAATCGGAGGTGGTTTCCCTGATCCACCAGAAGACGGAGAAGCAGGACATCGCTCGCGCGGTGCATGACGCTATGGCCTCGCGAATCACCTCCATGGCGCGCCGTGTTGGCGTCGAGCCAGAGGTTGCTCTCATCGGTGGCGTTGCCAACAACCCGGGCTTCGTCGACTCCCTGCAGCGAGACCTCGAACTGGAAGTCCTGATCCCCGAGGATCCCGAGTTCATCAGCGCCCTCGGCGCCGCGTTGCTGGCAGCGGGCATCGCCAAGTGAAAGAGCTAAGGCTTCGCTGGCCTTATTCCACCAAGGAGGACAGGTATGGCTGAGGATACAGCTAACAAGGAATACTGGCGTTGGACAGAGTCCAACTGGCATGACCCAGAGATCGATTGGAAAGCGGGAGATATCGTCAGTGCCGGGGTAGACGTAGGATCGGTCAGTTCCCAGGCTGTGATCATGGTCGACGGCAAGCTGTTCGCCTACAGCAACATGCGCACGGGTTCGGACAGCCCGAAGAGCGCCCAGAACGCCATGGAGTGGGCCCTCGAAGGCACAGGCATGAGCCAGGAAGACGTGCAGTACGTGGTCGGCACGGGCTACGGCAGGGTTAACGTTCCCTTCGCCAAGCGTGCTATCACCGAGATCGCCTGCCACGCGCGCGGGGCCAACTTCATGTACGGCCCCACCATCAAGACCGTCCTCGACATGGGCGGCCAGGACTGCAAGGCCATCCGCGTTGACGAGAAAGGAAAAGTGGTGGCCTTTCTCATGAACGACAAGTGTGCTGCGGGTACCGGTCGCGGCATGGAGGTCTTCGCCGACCTGCTTGGGGTGCATATCACCAAGGTGGGCGACATGTCCCTCCAGGTCGAGGAGGAGCCCCCCATGGTCAGCAGCACCTGCGTCGTCTTCGCCAAGTCCGAGGCTTCTGGACTCCTGCGCGAGGGTTGGCCCAAGGAGAAGGTGTTGGCGGCCTACTGCCTGGCCATGGCCCATAGGGTCGTGGGCCTTCTGGAGCGCCTGGGCATCGAGGAAGACTTCGCCATCACCGGCGGCATAGGCAAGAACATCGGCATCGTCAGCAGAATCGAGAAGGAGCTGGGCGTCAAGGCTCTCAAGCCCAGCCTCGATACACAGATTGCAGGCGCGCTCGGCGGTGCCCTCTTCGCCAGGGCTCTGCTCCAGAAGGAGCGCAAGAGCAAGTAGTCATTGTGGGGGAGGGGGCGGCTGAGTCTTCCTCCCCTCTCTCTTTCTGTTCAGGTCCGTGGCCCGGCCTCCGTACTACTTGCTGGCAGAGGTGTGCCGACGAAAGGCACTCCTGCCGGATGACTTGCAGAGTGCACCATCAACTGCCTTCTTCGCGGGCGCGCCCGGGCCCAAGATGGATTCATCTATCTCTCGTGGAGGTGGACTCATGATCGCCAACTATGGCTACAAGGACGGCTCAGGCGAGTTCTTCATCAGCGTGGACACGGACAAGTGCACCGCCTGCGGCGCCTGCGTCGAGGCCTGCCCTTATGGCGTTCTGGAAATCGTCGATGACCCAGTCGATCCCCTTTCAGACGAACAGGTTGCCGTGGTCACCGAAGCCGAACGCAAGAAGATCAAGTACACCTGCGGTCCCTGCAAGCCCGTGGCCGACAGGCCGCCGCTTCCCTGCGTGGCAGCCTGCCTAGAGGATGCGCTCACCCACTCCTGGTAGTCGAAGCCTGCCTGAGCCAAGAGTCGGTGAGCAGGAACAACCCTTCCTCCCATGAGGAGAGCATGTTCTACTAGCTGCCTGACCAGCCGAACGTTCGGTGCCAGCCCTTCCTTCGGCTGTTCTGTTTTGCGCCACCAGCCCGGACGATAGGAGGTCTTGCATGGGCGATGTAACGCTCACCATCAATGATACCAGCATCATGGTCCCTGAAGGCAGCACCATCCTGGAGGCTGCCACGAGCTCGGACATCTACATTCCCACGCTGTGTTACCACCCCAGCTTACCCACATCCAAGGGACTGGAGCCCTGTGACTTCGTATATCGAGGCGATACTAAGATCATCAGCGACAGTCAGGACGCGTACGAGGGCTGCAAGCTCTGCATAGTCGAGGTCGAGGGCACGGACGAGTTCCAGACCGCATGCAACACCCCCGTAACGGATGGGATGACCGTCCGCACCGAGACGCCTGAGATCCAGACACAGCGGCGAAAGAACCTCTTCCCCTATCTGGAGAACCATCCCCACGCCTGTCTCACCTGCGCTCAGAAGGAGGGATGTAGCCGCACGCAATGCTCGTCCAACGTTCCCGAGGAGGAGAGATGCTGCCCGAACCTGGGCAATTGCGAGTTGGAGAAGGTGGTTGACTACGTGGGCCTTCCCGAGGGGTTGCCGAAGTACACCCCCAGAGGGATACCTGTGCTGGATACCGAGCCCCTCTTCGTCAGGGACTACAACCTCTGCATCGGGTGCACCCGCTGTGTGCGGGCCTGCCAGGAGTTGCGCGACATCGGAGCCATAGGCTTCGTCTACCAGAATGGCGAGGTTATCGTGGGCACGGTAGACGGACCCACCCTCGCCGAGTCGGCCTGCAAGTTCTGCACCGCCTGCGTGGAGGTCTGCCCCACCGGAGCACTGACGGACAAAGTGGAAGTCACCACTGCCAATAAGGAAGAGGTCCTGGTGCCTTGTACGGCAGCCTGCCCCGCCGGCGTGGACGTCCCGAGGTACATTAGGCTAATCGCCGATGGAGAATACGCGAAAGCCGAGGCGGTCATCCGCGAGAAGGTTCCTTTCCCAGCGGTCCTGGGCCGCATCTGCTTCCACCCTTGCGAAGAGGCCTGCCGTCGCGGGGAGGTCAACGAGCCCATGGCTATCTGCGACCTGAAACGATTCGCGGCGGACCAGGACACGGACCTCTGGAAGAGCGACCTTCAACGCGCACCGTCCACCGGCAAGCAGGTGGCCATCGTGGGCTCCGGCCCCTCCGGGCTGACGGCCGCCTACTATCTCACCGTGCTGGGCCATCAGGTCACGGTGTTCGAGGCGGAGTCGGAGGCCGGCGGCATGTTGCGCTGGGGCATCCCCGCTTACCGCTTGCCCACCGAGGTCCTCGAAAAGGAGGTGGACGACCTGACCAGTCTGGGCATCGACCTCCGGACGGACACCGCCATCGGCAAGGAGTTGTCCCTTGCACAGCTCCAGGAGCAGTATGACGCCGTGCTCGTAGCCATCGGCGCCCAGCTCGCCAGGAGATTGCCAGTGGAGGGCGCCGATCTGGAGGGCGTCCTGTGGGGCATGGACTTCCTGCGCGACGTCAGAAAGGGAAAGGAGATCAGCCTCCAGGGCAGGGTCCTCGTCATCGGCGGCGGCGGAGTAGCCATGGACGTAGCCCTGACAGCCCTGCGTCTGGGCGCCTCCGAGGTTCAGGCGGCTTGTCTAGAGTGCCGTGAAGAGATGCCCGCCAACGAGTGGGAGATCGAAGAGGCGGTGGAGGAGGGAGTGATTCTCCACCCCTCCTGGGGACCACAGAGAATCGTCGCCCAGGACGGCACGGGCAAGCGAGTGGAACTGGTCTGCTGTACCTGCGTCTTCGACGAAGGGGGACGATTCAACCCGCAGTATGATGAGTCCGAGACCACGTCCATCGAAACCGACGTAGTCATCCTGGCTATCGGCCAGGGCACCGACCTGTCCCTGGTCGAAGGCAGCGGGGTCCAGACCATTGCGGGACTGATCCAGGCCGACGAGGAGACCATGGAGACCGCTGAGCGAGGCGTTTTTGCCACAGGCGAGGTCCAAAGCGGGCCGGCAATGGTCATCGAGACCATCCAGATGGGACGCCAGGCCGCCATCTCCATCGACAAGTACCTCGGGGGTGAGGGCGACATCGAGCAGGCGCTGCTACCTCCCGAGGAGTTCGACCCCGTTATGGGGCGCCAGGAGGGCTTCGCCGAGCTGGCTCGACTGCCCATGCCCACACTGCCCGTGGCGGAACGACACACCGGGTTCGACGAAGTGCACCTCGGCTATGAGGAGGAGACGGCTCAGCAGGAGGCCGCCCGCTGCCTGAGGTGCGACTATCGGCTGCACATCCTGTCCCCCGTGCTCCCACCCGAGAAGTGGCTCCAGTTCACCAG
>CAZOBP010000077.1:0-12549 GCA_964577995.1 uncultured Anaerolineales bacterium | reverse complement strand
TGAGCCCAGTAGGACGGTCGGTAGCGCCGGCCGGTTGTGTCGCGCTCCAAAAGGGGCACCGCCTGAAACCGGCAGCAGTCGAGCCGCCGCTTCCTTGCCGGATGGACTGGTTCTATCAAGCCGAGGGACGTTCTCAAGCAGGTGGAGAGGGCGCTCGTGGAGAGCTGCTCGCTAGCCCGCCCTTGACGCGGAATAGCTCATCACTCGACCTGCCTCGTGGTGCTGGCGACGAGGGCGGGCCGATTGGGAACCTGCTCATAGTAGGTCAGGAAGCGGGCTGCCTCTAGCACATCGTGTTGGCTCAGGTTGTCGGCCCATCGAAAACCGATCGACTGGTACAGCAGCTCGGCTGTCACGGTGAACGGTCCTTCAGCGCCGTTCAGGGCCACGACAAAGCGCACGGTGTCGGTTTCCCCCAAGAAATCCTCATCGTCCATGGCCGTCCCGCGCACGGCAATGTCGGCCTCGACCGCGGTCTTATCGAAACCGGCGGGGAGTAGCCGGTTGTCCTTTAAGTATCCCGCGCCCCTCAGCAGGGTAGTCGTCGGCTGGCCCTCTGTGTCCCCCATGACCGCTTCATAGATCTGGACCTGTTCGGGGTTCTCGATGACCAGGTAATGGGGTTCGAAGGAGCCTGGATCCGCGTCGTTGTTGTTGCCAGCAATGGAGCCGTCACCATTCACGGCGCCAGACTCGAAGACGATGGCCCCGCTGGCGTCTTGCACCGCAAAGTGGATCCATACTCTGCGAGCAGGGAAGCCAGTCGGGAACTTGTGCCCGGCCATGCTCTCCACGACCACGTCTGCCGTCAACGTGGAATCGCCCACGACAAGTCCCTCCAGCGCCAAGGAAGCGCTGCCTTGCTCGAGCTGCTGCAGTGTCCGCGTCGCTTTGTCCTGGAACTGAGCATCCGAGGCTGTCACGGCCAGTTCATCGCCAAACGTGCTCAGGACATTCAGCATGTAGGCGTTTCCCCCCACGAAGGTGTGCTGGTAGAAGGGGCTGCGGGGGCGACCGGCCCCCTGAGACGAGAGGAGGACGCTAGCCTCGGCGGTGGGCATGTGGCAGCCCTGGCAGGAGAGGGTCTCGCCAATGGAGCTGGCTTGCCATTCGAGATAGGGTACCTGCTCCGGGAGCTCGCCCGCGATCTGGCCCGAGGCATCGAGAAAGGGGGTATAGAGGGTATGACAGGTGGCACATAGTTCTGCCTGCTCTACGTGCAGTCCTTGCACGGGTACAAAGCCGGAGCTTGCCTGCATGGTTCGCGCCATGCCCATGCCGATTGGAAACTGACCGAACGCCACCCGCTGGTCAGGGGGGAGTTCGGTGGAGATGACAAAGCCGCCACTGAAGCTGTCGTCCTCGCCAAGACCGTCTGGCTGAATCTGGTGGCATACGGTGCACGATACGCCATCCATGGCCAAGGTGTGACTGGCGTGCTGGGGATCGAGGTAACCATCATCTAAGAGTCTGCCCTCTCCGCCTGCCGCAGCTTCACTGAAGCGTGCCATGGCTGTATGACAGGTTGCGCATTTGTCCTCAATGACGGCCTGATAGGGGGGATTGCTCAGGGTCTCGGCGCGGACCGCGCCCTGCCAGTACGGATCGCGCGCCGCATTGGCCATCATCGAGGAACGCCATGCGGTGTCCATCGACACGTCACTGCCCGCGCCGTCGATGAGCTGAGTGTGGCACGTGGCACAGATGCCGGAGGAGGCAAACAGGTCATCCCGAACGGTGGGCAGAGGTAGGCCAGCACCGCCCGCTGCAGGAGGCTCTACCGGCGTCGCGGTGAGCTCCACCGCCTGCTGGGCTGTGGGTGATGGGGTGCTGGTCGACGGAACGGCCGTGGGCTGTGGAGTGGGCTGGGTACCGCAGGCTACCAGGAGCATCACGAACGGCAGACCCAGGTGACGTAGTGGCCCGAATCTCATTCTTTCGTCCCCCTTCCCGGTTCGGCGTGCAGTGAAGGAGCTTGAACGGATTCTAGCCCACGGCTCTGGCAGAGGCAAACGTACGCGGGGCCACGTCCTCCCCCTCGAGGGGGGAGGACAGAGGAGGGGGTGAAGCCAGGACGCGCCTACGAACTCTCCGCCTCGGGCGTGTCCCCTTCTCCAGACTGGCGTCTCCCTCCTCCAACCGCAGCCGGGTTGGACAACTCTTCCAGTTGACCATCAGCCGCCAGGAAGAAGAACCTCACGCCAAAGACCAGGTTCCCGTAGCGCTCCAGCCACATCACCGGCACCTGCCGGTTGTTGCCGAAGACGAGGAAGGTCTCGGGAGCGCCGGTCTTCTCCAGCAGCCACACGCGCTCGGAGATTCTGGCACCCTTGGCTGGGGGCCAGCGCGTCCCCCGCAACCGCCTGAGATAGAGGGCATCGCCCACGATCCGTCCATAGGGTGCCACGAACGCGAACTCCTTGTGAACCTCGCCCACCCAACCGGACTCTAGCTCCGTTTCGAAGTGCTGGCTCATCCTCTGCCGGGCCAGGTCCAGGAAGGCGCGCCGGCCCATCCGGCGGCGGCGCCTGGGGGTCGGGATGGGTTCAGGGAGCGCCTTTGGCTCACCGATCCAGAACAACCATTCCCGGTCGCGCTTCACGCCGTGGATGCGCTCCTCTCCCAGCAATTCCTGCGTGAGCTCGTGGACCTCGCGGCGAGATTCGATGCCCGTGGCCTCCAGGATGTCGCGGTTGCTGGCCGCCCGGGGCGAGACGGAACGAAGATAGGTGAGAACGAGTTCTCTGTTGGTCATGGCGCTGCCCTCCTCCCAGCGATCACGGGGCCTCCGGTCTGCTGCTGCGGCTGGGTTCGCCGTCGTCCACAAGATCAAAGAGACCTCCAAAGAATTGAGGCGTGCCGGGTTCTGGCCCGTACAAGCATCGCATCAGCAGTTCCGCGTGCTGTAGATAGAGCCGTACCTTGTCTGCCTCCACTGTAATCGCATTGCCCTCGTGGTAGAGCTGGTTGCGAATCTGGTGGAACCACTCCACCTCAGCCAAGGGCACCGCGGAAACAGGAGCGCCGACCAGCTTCTTGACGGCCGTGAGCGCTGAAGGGAAATCCTTTGTGTGTTCCTCTCGCTGCTTGCGCGTCAGGAGCAGGCCGGTCACGCCGCTGGGAAGCCGCAGGTATGTCTTCAACATCAGTTCGACGGCGTTGTCCACACTGATCATGGCGAAGCGATTGTCTACGTCCGTGCCCTTCGCGAGATGGTCCTTGGCGTGTTCGAGGAGTTCACGTGGTCCGGATGTCCAGGGGCCTTGCTTCATGCCCGCCTCCTACTCGTGTGCCTCCGCCAGCGGCTCTTTCTCCGCGCGCTCCCGGTACCGGTCGAAAAGGAAATCGAACAGGTGCTTGGCGAACTCAGGATCGTCCGTGATCTGCTTGTAGAACTGGAAGTTGGTGTCGATCATGTCCTGGAGCTTGTCCTCGGCAACGTGATTGAAGGTCAGGCGGGCGTTGTCCGGCGTATTCACCTGCACGCTGGCCGACAGCGCAGGATCCTCATCCAGCTTGGCCTCCAGTTGCTCCAGGAAGACCCGATCTTCCTCGGCGAACTCGGTGCCGAAATGCTCGTTCAACTCCTTGATGATGGCAGACAGCAGGGCCTTCTCGTTGGGGGCAGGGGCAACAACCTCCTTGAGGCGGGCCGGCTCGAGCTTGCCCTCCCCGCGATCAAGGGTGATGCCGCCCCGGCTGGTCTCTTGCAGGCGGTAGGAGTCGATCTCGATCTGCTGCTGAACCTCCACCGGCAACCTCTCTCTCGAAACCGGGAGGCTACGAAGTAGCAAACGCCCGAACACGTACAGCTTCTCCAGGTCGGCATCGGCGAAGGGCAGGATTTGGGAGAGGAAGGCATACGTGCGGACGTACTGTCGGAGGGCGCCCCTGAACTCTGCCTGCTCCTCTTCGCTCGCCTCACGATAACGATCACCCACCGGCCGCAGGGCAGCGTGAAGCTTGAACTGGTCGGCTTTGGGGTCGAAGTAGAGAGCGGCGAAAGCGTCCAAGTCTGTCCGGGTGTAGAAACCGGAATCCTCCAGCTTCGTTTCCAGGTCGTAGAGTAAGTTGGGGTCGGTGGCTTCGCTGAGGATAGTACGATCGTAGTAGGGCTCGAAGGCCTCCTGGATGTCGCCGATGTCGTTGACGAAATCCAGCACCATGGTCTCTTCCTTACCCTGCCGCCTACGGTTCAGTCGCGAGAGGGTCTGCACGGCACGGATCCCGTTGAGTTTCTGGTCCACGTACATGGTGTGCAGCAGCGGCTGGTCGAACCCCGTCTGGAACTTGTAGGCCACGATGAGCAGGCGGTTCTCGTCCAGCCCGAAGGCCTTCGCGGTTTGCTTCTCAGGGATACCGTTCATGCCCGCTTCGGTGTATCGCTGGCCGTCCCTGGGGTCGGTCACGTCCCCGGAAAAGGCCACCAGCGCTTTGTAAGGATATCCTCTCTCCTTGAGGTGCTGGTCCGCGGCCAACTTGTAGCGAACCGCGTGGAGACGGGACCTGGTCACGATCATGGCCTTCGCCTTGCCCCCGATACGAGGGCTGACCCAGCCGGCGAAGTGTTCCACCATGACCCTCACCTTCTCGTCGATAGCGTGCTCGTGCAGGTCTACGAAGGACCTCAGGAGTCGGGTGGCTTTCCGCCGCTCGTAGTGGGGGTCGTCCTCTATCTTCTTGAGCAGGCTCCAGTAGGTCTTGTATGTGGTGTAGTTGTCCAGCACATCCAGGATGAACTTCTCCTCGATGGCCTGGCGCATCGAATAGAGACTGAAGGGGGCGAAGCTGCCGTCGGGCTGCTTGTTCCCGAAAAGCTCCATCGTCTCTGGCTTGGGTGTGGCGGTGAAGGCGAAATAGCTCACATTGGGAAGCTGCCCGCGCTTCTTCATCTCCAGAATGATGCGGTCTTCCAGGTCGTAGCCCCTCTCCTCGTCTTGATCCTCTGCGTCCTCGAGGCTCCCCACGGCGAGGACCGATTTGACGCTCTTGGTGGCCTCGCCCGTCTGCGAGGAGTGGGCCTCGTCCACGATGACGGCGAAGCGCTGGCCCGCCAGTTGACCCATCTCCTCGGCGATGACGGGGAACTTCTGGAGGGTGGTCACGATGATGGTCTTGCCGGTCTCCAAAGCCTGCTTGAGCTGCCGCGAGGTCTGATCGATGTTCTCCACCACCCCGGCCACCTGCTCGAACTGCTTCACGGTGCGCTGGAGTTGGCGGTCCAACACTACGCGGTCCGTGATGACAATGATGGACTCGAAGACGCGCCGATCCGCGTCGTCGTGCAAGACCGACAGCCTGTGGGCCAACCAGGCGATGGAGAAGCTCTTGCCGGAGCCTGCGCTGTGCTGGATCAGATACCGGTGTCCCGGTCCTCTCTCCCGGGCGTCCTGCACAAGGCGGCGGACCGCATCGAGCTGGTGGTAGCGGGGGAAGATGAGGGTACGCTTCCCCGTCTTGCGGCCTCTGTCGTCCTCGTCCTCCACGATGTGGATGAACTGCTGCAAGAGGTCCAGCACGCTATCTCTGGCCCAGATCTGCTTCCAGAGGTATGCGGTGGCGTAGTCCTGCCAGGAGGGCGGATTGCCCGCACCGCCGTTTCTGCCTTGATTGAAGGGCAGGAAAAGGGTATCGCGACCCTGAAGATGAGTGGTGACGTAGACCAGATCGGGATCGACGGCAAAGTGGGCCAAACAACGCTCGAAGGCGAAGAGAGGCTCCCTGGGATCGCGGTCGAAGCGGTACTGGCGAATGGCGTCCTGTACGTTCTGGGCGGTGAGGGGGTCCTTGAGCTCGGCCGTGAAGATGGGCAGGCCATTCAGGAAGGTGGCCAGATCCAGGCTGCTCTCGGTTTTCTCGCTGTAGTGCAACTGACGCACGACGGAGAAGATGTTGGCCTCGTAGAGCCGCTGGAGTTCTTCGTTGAGCCCGCTGGATGGCCGGAAGTAGGCCAGAAGGAAGCGGCACCCGTCGCACTTGATGCCCTTGCGCAGCACGGCCAGGGTGCCCCGCCGCTTCACCTCCGATGCCAGGCGCTTCAGCACGCGATCCCTCGCCTGATCGCCGTGCATCTTCTTGAATCGCCCCCACTCTTTGGGTTGCGTCGCGTAGAGGAAGGACAGGACATCGCGAGGGATGAGGCATAGGTCTCGATTGTAGTCCCGTGACTCGCGCCCGTGATACCCGCCGGGAAGCATCTCGCCAAACTCAGCAGGTCGCTCGCGCAGTACGCCTGCGTCCAGTTCTGCGTCTGGCCCCCCTGTGAGAAGCGCCTCTTCGATGCTGGCCTCGAAGCCCTTTTCGGAGTAGTCGATCACGAGGCTGCCTCCCTGACGTCGATCTTGCCCGTCACCGCCGCCGAGATGAGGGCAGTGCGGTATTCTTTCAGTTTCTCAATAGCTTCGCCGACCCCAGCTATTAGACCATCTATCTTCGCCGTTTGGCGGTCAAGAAGAGCGGCGATCGCATGCTGCTCTTCGGGAGAGATGTGCGGCACCCATTGATCATGTGCGTACTGTCGGCTGAGCCCGGGCACCGCAGCGTCCTGTGACAGCGAGTCAAGTCCGAGCAGCGACAAGGCGTAGTAGAGCCAACGCATTTCGGCTGTTGAAGTCGACGGGTCGATGAAGAAGGTCGTGTCTATAGCGAAGCACGGCGTGTTGCAGTAGTTAATCTTTCCAAACGATCCCTTTCTCCCAATGACCATACAAGGGGCAAGGGTATTTGCTCGAGCGTGTGTGCCAACGGGTCCATTGGAGCCGTAGACGGGTACCTCACCCTCTTCTCGGGAATCCGCACCGAGTGAGTCCCCATAGTTGAACCAGGCCAGAAACTTCACCCTAGTAGTATCCCAGTGGACCGGAATCTCCCCCAGCCAATCAATGCCCGAGTCCTTCATGGGGACGTTGCGGTCCAGACCCTTGGTCACGGCCTGGCTGATGAGGGCGGTGCGCTTTTCCTGCAATAGCTCTATGAGGCGCTCTTTCTTGGCCATCAGCGCGTCGATCTTGGCGGTCTCCCGGTCGAGGAAGTCGGCGATGGCGCTCTGCTCGCCTACCGGTGGACGTCCCAACAGCACCGCTTCGAGTCTGCTACCGCTCAACTCCTGGAATGTGGAGCCCTCTCCCAATGACTCAAGCTCCGGCCGAGCCGCCGCCAGTTGGTGGTAGAAGTACCCCACGTGCTGTGCTTGGCGCGGCAGTAAGCACTTGCACCCCTGGTTAGTACACAACTCGACACCCGCTAGCGCCAGATGCCCGATGGGTGCCCTGGTAGACAGCACTAGGCTTCCCGGCGGCACAAGCGGCGTCGCGCAGCTCGCATGCCCGACCTTAGAGATATTGCGGCTACCTTGGACTATGGTATCTGAAGTGAGTCGGCCAAGATCGTCTGGAGTGACCCACACAATGTCGCCGTCCCAGTACTCAGGCACGCTGCTGACCGGAGTGGAGCCGTTCACAACGTGGAACAAACGCTTGACTCTCATCACGTCCCAATGCGCCGGGATCTCCCCCAGCCACTCAATACCCGAGTGCTTGTACTCGGGATAGGGCTTGCAGCGACCCGGCAGACCCTCGCCGTGGGTGATTCCCTCTTCACTCACCCAACTACCTCTCGCAGCATGGCTACGATTTCGTCTTGCAGCACGCGGATGTCCGCCTCGATCTCCTCCAGCGGCCTCGGCGGCTGGTATTGATAGAAATAGCGGTTGAAGTTGATCTCGTACCCTACCTTGCCGACCTCCCCATCCTTGTGATCGCGCGCGGTGGCGTTGATCGAGGCATCGGGCACGTAGGGCTCTACCTCGCGCGCGAAGTAGCCCGCCACGTCCTCGCCCAGGGGCACATTCTCATAGTCGCGCAGACCGGTATCGGGCTCGGCGCTGCCGTCCTTGTCTCGGCAGATCTCGGCGGTCTCGTCTCGCTCCGACAGGGCTTGCAGGATCGCCTTCTTCATGGCCGCTGTGAGTTTCACACCGTGTTCTCTCGCCGCCTGTGACAGCACCCCTGTGAAGGATGGACGCTCCTTCAACAGAGTGTCCGGCATGGCCTCCAAGGTTGCCAGGATGGACTGCTGGTATTCTCGCCCGAGCGCTTCTTCCTCAGCCCTGGCCTGCAGGTCCTTCTTCTTGCTAGTGGCCAGATTCTGAAAGACCGGCTCCTCCTTGAGACGTTCGATGCGCTCCGAGGTGGCCTCGAAGTTGAGGCGCAGGGGCCGATCAACGGTCACCTTGCGGTAGCCAAAGTCCGCGGTGTTGAAAACCTTGGACCGCTCCCCGTCTTCAAACGCCTCGAAGAGCTGGGTGATCTGATTGATGTCCTCTGACGACATTTCGCGACGTTTGGCGCCCAGGCTCTTGCGCATGGGCACCCAGAAGGTCGTGGCGTCGATGAGTTGGACCTTGCCTTTGCGGCGCGGTTCCTTGCGATTGGAGAGCACCCAGACGTAGGTGGCGATGCCGGTGTTGTAGAATAGTTGCTCCGGGAGAGCGACGATGGCCTCCAGCCAATCGTTCTCCAGGATCCAGCGGCGAATCTCGCTCTCACCGCTTGCCGCGTCGCCGGTGAAGAGCGGAGACCCGTTCATCACGATGGCTACGCGAGAACCGCCTTGCCTGGGGTCCTTCATACGCCCCAGCATGTGCTGAAGGAACAGCAGTTGTCCATCTGAGATGCGGGGCGTGCCCGCCCCGAAGCGGCCCGCGTAGCCGCGCTCGGCTTCGGCATCTACCGCCGCCTTGTCCATCTTCCAGTCTTTTCCATAGGGAGGATTGGTCAACAGGTAGTCGAAGGGCTGGCCAGCATGCTTATCAGCCGAGAGAGTGCTGCCGAAGGCGATGTTGTCGGCGTCGCGCCCTTGGGGGCTTGTCATCAGCATATCCGACTTGCACAGAGCCCACGTTTCAGGATTGACCTCCTGGCCGTACAAGTAGATCTCCGCCTGACGGTTGGTCTCCAGGATGCGCTCCTTGGCGATAGTCAGCATGCCGCCCGACCCACAACAAGGGTCATAGACCGTGCGCACGACGTGGTTGTGGGTGAGCGCTTCCGTGTCTTGGCTGAGCAGCAAATTGACCATCAGGCGGATAACCTCGCGAGGGGTGAAGTGCTCGCCGGGGTTCTCCTTGAGCGCCTCGTTGAACCTGCGGATCAGCTCTTCGAAGATGTAGCCCATGTCGTGGTTGGAAATGCGGTCGGGGTGGAGGTCTATGGTCTTGAACCGCTCCACTACCAGGAACAGCAAGCCTGCCTCGTTCAGCTTCGAGATGGTGTTCTGGAAGTCGAACTTCTCCAGCACCTCCCGCATGTTGGGCGAGAAGCAGTTGATGTAGGCATTCAGGTTGCTGGCGAGGTTGGGCGCGTCCGCAAGAAGCCTCTCGAAGTGGTAGCGTGAGGTGTTGTAGAAGGCGTAGCCCGACGCCTTGCGTAGTTGGGGATCGAGGTTGTCCAGGCTGTTTTTGTACTTGGCATTGGTCTCCCGCACCCGCTGTCTGGTGGGAGCGAGCACGCAATCGATACGGCGGAGCACGGTCAGCGGCAGGATCACGTCCTGGTACTTGCCGCGTTTGAAGCTGTCGCGGATGAGGTCAGCCACCGACCAGATGAAGTTGACTATCTCGCTGTGGTTTTCCACTAGGCTTCCTCTCTAAGGCTGTCACCACGCGCAGCAGCCGTCAGGCTGGGCCGGCACATACTCAACGTTGTCACGCCTCGCCCCCTTGTCTGTCCGAAATCCACGTAGCCGACTCGTAGATCGACCGGAATCGTTCGACCTCGGACTCCATGCTCTTCCGTCCCAACGTATCCAGCGCCCAACCGATGTGCTGGCCTCGCTCACTTCCCAAGCAATTCCCGTAGAAGCTAGCCATCTCCCCAGCTAGACCTTGCTCGGCCAGCTTGCCCATCTCATTGTAGAGCCACTGGGCTGAACCTTGGATCTGTTTCGCCGTCACGATCCCACCTAGGCCAGCGCTCTTCACGTCTTGCTCGCCTACGGTTCTGGCCGCCGCCAGAATCTCTTCGATCACAGAAAGCAGCATTCCAGCCAGTTCATGATTGACCTTGGACGGGCCAATGGGAGGCGTGGCTGTCTGTAGTGTCGCGTTCCGGCCACCGATGGAGCGCAGGTCATCTATCAACTGGTCGAAGTCCCGCTCATGGTATCGTTGCAGGTAGAAGAGCGCGTCGATGGCGAAGGGGTCCTCATGCTTCAGCAGGAGTCCCATGACGAGGGGCGTCAACACGACGTCCACTCGAGCTCCGAGTTTGCCCACCGCGTCATCCACCCAGTACTCCTGGGTGATGGGCCAGACAACCGACAGTGGGAAGCAGCCCGGTCCGACATTGCCTACACCAATCTCCCGTAGGAGGTATTTGACCAGCTTGGCGCCAATTGTGTCCCCTATGCCGTGTACGGTCGTGAGGTTCTTGTAGATAGAGGCAACATCCTCGGCGGTTTCTGCCTTGGCCAACCGCGCACGCAGCCCACTCTCCACAACACTGGCGCACTCGACCAAGGTCCTTGCGTACTCAACCTTTGCCCCGTCTGTTGCGAGAGACTCACCATGGTAAGTCTCCCCTCGCAACCGCTCCGCCAGTTCTTCCCTACTCTTCGCAAGTACTGCCTCTGGGGTGAACAACCCGAGCCTCTCCAGTGCGTCCGGGATGGAACCCCTTCTTGTGCGAATACCCCAGATCACCTCGTAGCCACCAGCCGCTCCACTGAAGGGGCGGCGATCGTAGGCGGCGACCACCAGCATCTGGAACAGCTTGTCCTCGTCCCGAACCAGCTGAGCCCGCGTGAACCCGGCTGAGGTGAAGTTCTCCACCATGAGCGGGACCTGCTCCTCCCGGTAGGTGGCGATGAGCTTGTCTGCGAGCAACTCAGCGATCAGTGCAACTTCCCTTCTCGTATACTTCGGCACGTCCCCTCCAGGGCCAACCCGTCTTCAAGCTGCGCTAGGTCATACCTTACCCGCTGCTACGATCTCGAAGGTCTTGAAGACCTCCGAGGTCTGGGAAGCACTACAAACTCACAACACTCGTCCCCCCTGCCCATGGCCTGCACCAGCTCCACCTCCACCTCCTGCCCCAGGGCCTCGGTGAACACCGCCTTCACCCAGCCCCGGGAGCGCGCACAGGCGGCGACGCTTGTACTCCAAGTATCCTGTTCCAAAGCTCAGGATACTTCACGGCGATGTCCATCGCCCCTATCTTGCCAAAGCGGTAGAGCAATCTGTCGAGCAGCGCCAAGGAGACGCCTTGCTCGCCGCAGAACGCTCGCAATGCTGCCTCAAGTGAAAGATAGCGTCGTCGGTGGCCTTGGATCTGTGGCTGGGTCAGGTTGTAGCCCAGGTATTCCTGGAAAATGCCCACAAGGCGGGTATCCAGCGCAATAACGTCGTGAGAGAGGCCAACTTCAATCATGAAATCCGAAGCACTCTTGAGGCCGAACATCGGAGCGCGCTTGATCAGTTCATCTCGTGTTTCGATGGCAGAGTCTCCAGGCGAAAAGCCCTCGACGAGGACGAGGGCGCGGTCAAGGAAAACGCCTGGCGCGTTTAGGAGGGAGACAAGGCGCTTCGCCGCCGCGTTGTGGAAACGTGTTGCAGAGTGCCTCCTCAGGGTCTGCGCCAGATACTCTGTCGGATACTGCTGGCTGCCTAGCACCTGACGAGAAACGGCCTCCGCAAAGCGATTGGCCGAAGCGGGGCTGGCTTGCAGGCGGCCCCAGGGGCCTGAGCCCCCCGCAACGCACACTTCACCTACCAGTGACAGCCAAAGGTCGTCGGCCGCCAGGGTACGGTAATGTCCAAGTGGCGGGATCTCAACATATCTGCTGAATAGCGTGATCACCCGGGCTAGAATCTGGCGGTCAGCTTCTGTGAGCAGCGTTTGAACATCTCGCCGGCTATGAAGTGTCTCCACGGACTGTGTCCCCTCCTTACGCTAGAAACAGCGACAGGCTGCAATCCGATCGGCCCGAGAGCCTCCGAGAACACCGCCTTCACCCACCGGCGGGAGCACAGACAGAACGTGGATCATCATACTATGCCGAGGCATCTGGGATTCCCTCTGCCAGGTCTGGATGGTGCTTCTTCAACCAGGCCAGTACTTCTTCTCCAAAGCCTCTGACCTGCTCAAGCAGCGATTCCACCTCTGTGTCTGAGATCTCTCCGGCCCTGTCGTAGGAAGTTGTGGCGCGCTTGCTGCGACACGTGTCGAAGTAATCCGAGTAGTCTCGTCCCGTCGTGCCCATCGTTTCCCTGAGGGCCTGGAAGGTGTTGAAGTGATGTCCGGTGCCATGGGTCTCGTAGCCGCTGGCGTAGACGGTAATGGTGGCCAGTTGCAGCGCTGCTTCGTAAGCGATGGCGAACCGTCGATCCGGCGAGACCGCGTGCACCGATGCGTCGGCGAGATCGCGATCGATCACACCCAGAAGGTCCGCGATCTCCCGGGCCGAGGTCCTATGCCCTCTCAGCTTCCCTTCGGCCAGCAAGCGCTTCAAGATCTTCGGCATTTCCCACCAGGAAGGTCTTCGGCTCCTCCA
>CAZOBP010000076.1:0-12734 GCA_964577995.1 uncultured Anaerolineales bacterium | reverse complement strand
GCTACTACGACCCTTCCGACCAGGGCTATGAGAAGGAGATCAGGAGGCGGCTGGACCGCTGGCTGGAAGGGGAGCCCGAAGCAGAGGCCTGAGGCGTGACGAGGACGGGCCGGCCAGGGGGTACCAAAGTAAGTATGTGACCAACACATCCTGACCACCCATGAAGGGTTGGTAGGCGGATACGTGGTCGAGTATGAGAGGGAGGAAGAGGTAGAACTTCTCGGTGATGCAGGGGAAGGAGTTCCTGGTGCGTTGCAGAGGTGTTTGGCTATTCATACCCTCTCCGCAGTGAGGGCGTAGGCGGCTGAAGGTGTGGGTCCATTGGAGAGCGAAGCAGAAGTGATCGTCGAGGTTGAGCATACGGGTGGAAGTAGGGGCATGGAACTCCTCATCGTCGGTGCGGTGGGTGCGCTCGACGTAGGCGTTGTCCTTCCAGCAGCCCTTGCGGATGCGTTTGAATTGCACGTTGGCGGGGTCGAAGATACGTTTGTGGAGTCGCTCTAGCTTGCGCAGACTCTTGCCGCCGAACTCCTCTCCCCAATCGGTTTGGAAGTACAGAGTATGGAAGAAACCGAAGGCCCCAAGCCAGAGCTGGATGAGCAAGAGGAAGGCTAAGCCATTGGCAAGGGACTTCTGGAAGGAGTGAGCGAGGAACTTGGCTCTGGCGACAGGATCTGTGGCAGTTCACTGACAGGGAGGGAGTTTGTGGCCTCTGAGGTGCTTGTGGACCTCGATAGGGAGGCTGTTGAGGTCTGGGACATGCTTGAGATCGATTTGGAACTGCTGGAGGGGATAGAGGCTTTGCCAGTCATGGGTACGGATGGGGCGGAACTGGCCGCTCTTCTTCTGGGGTTGGGAGAGGCCCTACCGCTGGCTACAAGACCGCATCGTCCGCACCTGTGCCCTGGAAAGAGGCTCCGTCAGTTGGAGGAGGTCTGAGTAGCCCTCCGCGAAGAGCTCGATCGCTACCACAATCACCGAGTCCACTCCACAACCCCTGAGATCCCTAGCTTACGCTTCACCAAGGCCATCGCCGAAGGCAATACCCTCTCTCGCCCCTTCTCTGTACTCAAGCCCTACACCTCGCCCAAGGACATCTTCTGTCTGCGTGAGCGCAGGAAAGTTGACGCATTCCGGCGGATCTCGCTCTTCGGCCGCCAAATCCAGATACCCCGTGTCCCGCCGCATGAGGAAGTCACCGTCCCGATGATTCCCAGCACGGACAGCCAGATCATGCAGCTCCGGCTTTGGTGGGATGAGATAACTGTCCATTCCTTGTCCTTTCCGCTACAAGGCTTCAGAGTTCACCTTTGGACTGAAAATGGTCCACCTTTCAACTATTTCTAACAGCCCTTCACGCAGGTGCTTGACAGAGGGGGCAGAAGCGTGTAAACTATGTCAGTATAGAATATCGAATATCGGGAGACCCTCAGCGAAGAAGGGGATATCACCCGTGCCAATGTCTGCCAGTGTTCGTTCCTCTGTCATCGTTCACCGCAACGTCCATGAAGCCGTCGTAGATGGCATCCGGGACATGATTCTAGGCGGTCAACTGAAGCCCGGCGACTGGCTGCGCCAGGACGAACTCGCCGAGGCGTTTGGGGTGAGCACGATGCCAGTCCGCGAGGCTCTGCGCCAGTTGCAGGCAGAAGGCCTCGTGACCTTACACCGGCGTCGGGGCGCAGCAGTTGCCAGTCTCTCCGTCTCTGAGTATGAAGAGATCTACCACATCAGAGAGGTGCTTGAGACTCTGGCGGTTCGCTGGGCAGCGGAGAACTTCGAGCGCATCCGCATCGAACGTCTAAAGTCGCTCTTGGCGGAGATAGAATCAGCCGAAGCGAATCGGGAAGACGTCGATCAGCGCCTCCGACTGGTGCGCGAGTTCTTTTTCACGGTCTTCCAAGCGAGCGAAAGAGGACACCTCCTGCGCCTACTCTCGAACCTCTGGGATCTTTCCCATCAGTACCGTCGCTACTTCTCCTCACTTCCTGATCTCGTTCCCCAACGACTGGCCAAATACCGCAGTATATGCCGGGCTTGCCACGATAGAGATGCAGAAGGACTCATCACTGCATTCCGCGCTATATGGGCTGTCCGCGAACCCACGCTCATTCCACTCCTACGTGAAGAAGAAGCCAAATGGCTGAGACAGTAGACGTCTCGGACTCCAGAACAGCTCTTGTCGTTGATTGGCCCGAGTCACGGGGGCCGGACGTCAGCGTTCACTACGAGGGCCTGCCTGCTCCACTGAGGGCATTCGCTCAGACGGATGGGGCGGGGTTCTGGATGTGCGGGGCCGCTGGACCACAGGGCAACTGACTGCACAGACAGTCTCGTTCCGGAGGAGAAGGCTATCTCTACCTAGAGGGACCGACTGACCAGAGGAGAGCAAGGCAGTTCATAGGAGACGACAACCGGTGGAGACCAACGGACAAGTCCGACTGCGGATCGACAACCTCTCGCTCAGCTTTGGCGGCGTCAAGGCTCTTGATCATGTGGGTGTGGAGATCAGGGACAACGAGATTCTCGCCATCATCGGACCGAATGGCGCCGGCAAGACCGCTCTCCTCAACTGCATCAACGGCTTCTACAAGCCGCAGCAGGGCGAGATATGGTTCGATGAACAAAGGGTTACCCGAGCACGCCCGGACAAGCTGGCCAAGCTGGGCATCGCCAGGACCTTTCAGAACATCGAGCTGTACACAGGCCTGAGTACTCAAGACAATATCATGGCCGCCCGGCACGTCCTGATGAGGCAGAACTTCATCGCGGGTGCGCTGTACTTCGGCTGGGCACAAAGGGAGGAGATCGAGCATCGCCAGACCGTGGAGGAGATCATCGACTTCCTGGAGATGGGGCCAATCAGGAAGACGGTGGTGGCCGTTCTGCCCTATGGCTTGCGGAAGAGGGTAGAACTGGGAAGAGCACTGGCTCTGGAACCGAACGTGTTGCTCCTCGACGAGCCTATGGCGGGCATGAACCTGGAGGAAAAGGAGGACATCGCCCGATTCATTATTGACGTCTTTGAAGGTCAGGGAGCAACGTATCCCGATACTCCCGTACTGCGAGATGGGATCAGTTGTATCGTGCTGGTCGAACATGACATGGGAGTGGTCATGGACATCGCAGACAGGATCGTAGTTCTCGATTTCGGGCGCAAGATCGCCGAAGGCACCCCCGACGAGATCAGGGGTAACCCCGAGGTGATAAGCGCCTACTTGGGTCAGGAAACGTAACGGTTGGGAGCTATGGTGGCTGAGTATCGACAGCGAGTGTGGCGGGTGATTGTGTTGTGCGGTAGTTGCACCGCACTTCGGACGGAAGAGGGCTCAGCAGGGTAGGGTAGACATAATGCTGCAAGTAAACAACATCGAAGTCGTCTACATGAATGTCATCCGGGTGCTGCGGGGCGTCTCGCTAGAGGTGGAAGACGGCAAGATCGTTGCTCTGCTCGGGGCCAATGGCGGGGGCAAGACTACCACGCTGAAAGCCATATCGGGGCTGCTGAAGACTGAACAGGGAGAGGTCACCGAAGGCAGCATCGAGTTTGATGGCCAGAGGTTGGACAGGCTGGGCCCTGCGGATATCGCTGCGATGGGCATAAGCCAGGTCATGGAGGGGCGGAGAGTCCTCGAGCACCTCAGTGTGGAGGACAATCTGCTCCTAGGTGCCTACCAGCGCAAGGACAGAGCTGGGATCAAGAGTGACATGGATCTGGTCTTTGACTACTTCCCCAAGATCCGAGACCTCCGCCAACGGACGAGCGGCTATCTTTCTGGCGGGGAACAGCAGATGTTGGTGATAGGACGGGCGCTCATGGCCCGTCCCAAGCTCATGCTGCTGGATGAACCCTCACTCGGTCTCGCTCCGCTGCTGGTGCGGGAGATCTACGACATCATCCGGAGAATCAACGCCGAGCAAGAGATGTCAATACTGGTGGTAGAGCAAAACGTGAGGGCTGCCCTGGGTATCGCTGACCATGGGTACGTCATGGAGAATGGCAGAATAGTGTTGGCTGGCCCGGCGGAGACGTTGAGGGACAACGAGGACGTCAAGGAGTTCTACATGGGGCTGTCAGCCATCGGCTCCAGAAAGAGCTATCGTGAAGTCAAGCACTACCGGCGGCGGAAGAGGTGGCTTGTCTAGCAGAGGGGCACGTGGAGATGACTTCTGGGATAGAGCAAGGTCATAGGGACAAGGGCGACACCTGGCCCAAGACACTCCAGCACAACTACCAGGTATTCGGGGATAAGCGCATCGCAATGCGCCATAAGCGCCATGGCATCTGGCAACCGTACACCTGGAAGGACTACTACCTTGGTGCCAAATACATGGCGCTCGGTCTACTCTCCCTGGGCTTCGAACCCGGAGACAAGCTGCTCATCATCGGGGACAACGCGCCGGAGTGGTACCAGGCTGAACTGGCTACGCAGGCGAATCGCGGGGCCTCAGTGGGGCTGTACTCGGACTTGAGCCCAGCGGAGATAGGATACATCGCCCGAGACTCTGAGGCCAGATTCGCTGTAGTGGAGGATCAAGAGCAGGTTGACAAGTTCCTCCAGATCAAGGACCAGCTACCCCTGCTCGAGAAGGTCATCTACTGGAGCTACAAGGGTCTGGCCCACTATGACGACCCTATTCTGATGGGATACAGGGAGCTGCTAGAGCTCGGGGAAGCGTACGACGAGGAACACCCAGGGCTCTTCGAGCGGAATGTGGAGGCCGGCAAACCTGATGATGTGTGCGCTATTGTCTACACCTCAGGGACCACTGGTGATGCTCCCAAGGGCGCTGTCCACACCCACAGGACTCTGAGGGCAAATGCTGATTACCACCTGCGTCTCGACCCGTGGCATGAGCATGACAACGTTGTCCCATTCCTGCCACCAGCCTGGATGACTGAGCAATGCTTCGGGATTGGATGTCACCTTCTGTCAGCCAGCATTCTGAACTTCGCTGAAGGGCCGGAAACGCAGCAGCAGGACGCCAGGGAAATGGGACCCAGCATACTCTACCACGGTGCTCGGCACTGGGAGAATCAAGCGGCTATGGTGCAAGCGCGGATCCAAGGATCCGATGCCGTGAAGAGGTTCGCCTTTCACTCCCTGATGCCCATTGGCTACCGGAAAGCAAATGCGCAGTTGGCGAACGAGAGGCTCAGCCTGCTAGGGAGAATGCTCTATGCTCTGGCCAACGTGATTCTGTTCAGGCCCCTCAAGGATGTCCTTGGTTTGTCAAACGCCAGGGTCTGCTATGCCACTGACACCATGCTGAGCCCGGATGCCTTCAGGTTCTACCATGCCCTCAACCTCCCTCTCAAGAGCCTATATGGGTCCGCAGAGGGCGGAGCAATAGCTGGGCCCAAGACCGGTGACATACGCATGGAGACAGTAGGTCCGGTTCACGAGGGAGTAGAGGTCAGAATCACCGACGACGGTGAACTCCTTTGCCGGCATTCTGGCACTTTCATCGGCTACTACAAGGACCCGGACAGGACTGCTGGGGTGCTCATAGACGGGTGGTTCTCCACCGGAGACGCCGGTTTCGTCGCCGAGGATGGTCACCTGGTGCTCGTGGATAGGTTGGATGACATCGTTGAGCTGACCAGCGGCGACAGACTGGCTCCCCAGTCTATCGAGAGCCGGCTGCGATTCAGTCCATACATCAGGGACGCCTGGGTTCTGGCTGGCCCTGATGGCGCCTACGTCTCGGCGATCATCATCATTGACTACGATAGAGTGGGCAGGTGGGCCGGACAAAGGAAGATGTCCTATGCTACCTTCACCGAGCTTTCCCAGCGGCGGGAGGTCTACGAACTGGTGAGGACGGACATCGACAGAGTGAACCGAGGTCTGCCGCCCGGCGCCAGGATCAAGAAGTACGTCAACCTGCACAAGGAGTTGGACCCCGATGAAGGCGAACTAACCAGAACGAGGAAGCTGAGAAGGGCATTCATGGAGGAGCGGTACCGCGAGCTTGTCAGCGCCATCTACAGTGATCAGACGGAGGTGCCCGTGGAAGCCGAGGTCAGGTACCGGGATGGGCGAATGCGAGTCACAGAGACCACGATTGGCATCGAATCCATGGAGGAGGTTGGTCCATGACCTTCTTTCTGCAACTGGTGATAACCGGCTTCGCCCTCGGCATGGTCTATGCCTTGATCGCCATAGGTTTCGTCATCATTCTCAAGTGCTCTGAAGCGTTCAACATCGCCCAGGGACACTTCGTGATGATCGGCGGTTACCTGGGCTACACGTTCCTGGTGACTTTCAAACTTCCAATATGGGCTAGCCTCGTAGGAGCGATAGTAGTAGCCATCATCATAGGGCTGCTCATAGAGCGGCTGGCCCTGCGCCCTCTGGTGGGGCAACCAGTCCTAGCAGTAGTAATGATGACCATAGCCCTATCCACTGTG
Source organism: uncultured Anaerolineales bacterium (assembly GCA_964577995.1). GTDB lineage: Bacteria > Chloroflexota > Anaerolineae > UBA7937 > B3-Chlor > JAUVXJ01. The sequence continues at coordinate 6,319 of CAZOBP010000076.1, read as the reverse complement.
CTGGACGGAGTGGTGACCCTGGTCTGGGGTGGGGAGTACAAGACGTACCACGGAGTACTACCCACCATAAACCTTCAGCTTGGCGAGCTATCCATTCCCTCAGAGACGACGATTGCCATGATCGTCTCCGTTGTTGCGGTGGCCGCCCTGATGCTTCTGTTCCGCTACACAAAGATGGGGCTGGCCATGAGGGCTACCGCCGACGATGAGCAGGTGGTGCAAAGCGTTGGTATCAGGGTGACCTCGGTCTATGCCCTCTCCTGGGTCATCGCCGTTGTCCTTGGTGTGGTCGGCGGCATTCTCCTGGGCGGGGTTTCTGGGGTGAAGACAGAGATGGCACAGATCGGCATCAAAGCATTCGCTGTGGTGCTGCTGGGAGGGGTGAATTCCATCGGAGGAGCTATTGTAGCCGGGATCATACTAGGTGTGCTGGAGAATATAGCTGCCGGGTATCTGGACCCGCTGCTGCCTGGTGGTGGACTGGCCAACGTATTCCCGTTCATAGTCATGATCGTTGTGCTGATCTTCAGGCCCTACGGTCTATTTGGTCTTGAGAGAATAGAGAGGATCTGATAGATGAGTCTGCCCTGTGGTATCTTCGCACAGAACTATGCGCAAGACATGGGTGCCCTGCGCACCAAGACGCAGTGGCTGGTGCTGTTGGTCTTTCTCGTCTTTCTGGCCGCCTGCCCGCTGTTCTTCAGTGACAGGGTGCTGACGATTATGACCATCATCGGTATCACGATTGTCAGCGTTCAGGGGCTGAACATCCTGACCGGGTACTGTGGTCAGATCTCCATCGGTCATGCTGGCTTCATGGCAGTAGGCGCCTATACCTCGGCTATCCTGACCGCGAAGCTGGGGGTGCCATTCTGGGTGGCCCTACCCTGTGCCGCCCTGGCTGCGGGGGTGGTGGGGCTGATCTTCGGCCTACCATCACTCAAGATCAAGGGGTTCTACCTGATTATGGCGACGATAGCCGCCCAGTTCATCATCGTCTGGCTCATCATCCAATTGCGCGGCATCACCGGTGGTCCTGATGGCCTGTCTGTGCCCAGGCCTGAGATAGGCAGCTTCGTGTTCAAATCCAAGACCAGCTACTTCTACCTGGTGATGATCATCGCCTGTCTGGCCACATTCCTGGCTCAGAACATAGTCAGGACCAGGGCCGGCAGAGCCTTCGTCGCCATCAGAGACAACGACCTGGCAGCCGAGGTCATGGGCATCAATCTATTTGCCTACAAGCTGCTGGCCTTCTTCATCGGGTGCGTCTACGCCGGTGTCGCGGGCTCACTGCTGGTTCACTACTTTGCTTTCGCCTGTCTTGACCAGTTTCCGTTTATGAACTCGGTGTGGTATCTGGGCATGCTCATTGTGGGTGGTATGGGGAGTATCCCAGGGGCCATCTTTGGAGCCGTGTCCCTCAAGCTACTGGATGAATTGGTTACTATCGTTGGTCCAGTTCTCTCTGCCGTAGTTGCCGCCCAGGCAGCCGCCTCACTGGCCCTGATCAGCCGCGGCGTGGTGATCATGCTCTTCCTGATCTTCGAGCCCAGGGGGCTGGCCCACCGCTGGGACATGATCAAGGGGTATTACAGGCTATGGCCTTTCTCGCACTAGGAGTACAGCAAACGAGCGCGCGTCATGCTACGGGACGTCTTTGCAGGATCTAGTGAAGGGGGTGATCGGCCCTACCAGGAATGTGCTTGATGGGTATTCCGTTCCGCTTCGCCAGGAAGGGGTGGGCTCCCGGCATGGACCCATCAGAAACGGGAAAGGATAGGAGGACAAAGGAAGTGAAAGCGAAGTTTGCCACCATACTGATCGCGGTTCTGTTGCTCTCGATTGCAGCCAGCGCTTGCGGCACACCGGCACCGGCACCCGAACCGACTGCGGCTCCGGGGGAGACGCCGGCGCCAACGACTCCCCCGCCGACCCCGACTCCGGCACCACCGACGGTGCTCTACGTTGGTGGCGCCATGGCGCTGACCGGCGCGTACGCTGAGGATACGGCGGCGGTTCTGGCGGCCTATGAAGACTACGTCCAGTACGTGAACGAGACCAAGATGCTGGCTCCGTGGCGAGAGGAGAAGTTCCCTGATGACGTAACCCTCGAGCTGCTGTGGCGAGACGATGAGCTCAACGTAGAGAAGGCTCTGACTATCTACGAGGAGCTCAAGGGCATGGGCATGGTGGTCTACAGGATAGGCGGGTCACCTCAAGCGCTGGCGCTGAAGGACTTGCTGAACGAGGACCGCATCGGCGCCCCTAGCATGGCTACGGGGCCCTATCTGCTGTCTCCGCCACAGACCGTCTTGACCACTTACCCGATCTACACCGACAGCATGGCAGCCGTCGCCGAGTGGTTCCTGGAGAATTGGGAGGAAGATAGAGCACCGAGGGTTGCCATCCTCACCGCCGACAACGCCATGGGCCGGTCCATCGAGATACCTGAGTTTACGGACTACCTCACGGGGCTGGGATACGAGTTCGTGGGGACCCAGTACGTGCCGCTCGTACCCACCGCACCACCCACAACCCAACTCTTGTGGCTGAAGGACAACAACGTTGATCTGGCGCTGGGGGTCATGATCAACCCCGGTTCACAGCCGACCATCAAGGAAGCGGTCAGGCTGGACATGGGGCCCCATCTGGGCTACAAGATCACGTTTGCCTGCGCCACACCTAGCCACCTTCAGGTGTTCCTGCCGGCTATGGGAGACCTGGCTGAGGGTTTCGTGGTCGGTGGCGGCTACGCTTCTTGGGATGACACCGGACCTGGGATGGAGTTCGTCAACGAATTGCAGGACACCTACCGCCCCGATGACCCAGTTACCCACATCATGTACATCCACGGCGTCATCGAGGCCATGGTCCAGGTTGAGGCCCTGAAGCTGGCTATGGAGCAGGTGCCTGCGGATGAGCTTACGCCGGTCGATGTGCTGGAGTACGGCTTCTTCGCGATCGAGGGCCTGGACACCGGTGGCTTGGCCAGCACGCCACTGACCTATGGCCCAGGTGATGTGGAGGGCATGGAGGAGGTGCGTGTCCAGCAGATACAGGATGGGAAGATTGTAGACGTGGGCACCTATCCACTTCGCCACATATACAAGCACGAGTAGTCGCTGCTCCGGGGGCTCCGTGATTGGAGCCCCCGGCAATTCCCGGCGGCCTCGGGCGCCCGCTGGTCCCGAGTGCAGTAGATCCTGCGTATCCCTATTGGATAGGTCGTGCACGCTGTGCGCTATGTACCCCCATAGCGCACAGCGCGTTTCGGCGCTTGATGCTGCGGGCCAAGGCACGCCGGGAGGAGACGAGAGGCGTGGAGGCGGTTTCTGTCAGCGAGAGAGATGGAGCCGCTAGTCGTGCACGCTCGAGTACGTACGTGCGGGAGGTCAGAATGACTCTCACCGAAAGCGATCTGGCTATATTGGACGAGTTTCACTTCGACGTGCAGCCCGTAGGAGTCAAGTTTCTGGTGAAACGACCAGACACGGTCGATAGGCTGGCTGACCACATGGCTTTCTGCGAGATGCTCAAGCGGGCGCAGGAAGGGCATGCCTTCTACGCAGACGCTGCAAACCATACCTGCCCGGCAGGTCCTTACGTGCTGGGTCAAGCAGATGCAACCGGGCCCTTCATAAGCGGGGAGTTCGGAGCCGGGCTGAGGATCTTCGAGGGGCCGCGGGCGGCGAGCAGGCTGTATCTGTATATCCCCAAGATAGGGAGAGGTGTCGTCAACTACGTTGCCTTTTCGCCCTTGGATAAGCTGGCGTTCGAACCAGACGTCCTGGTCCTCCTGGCCAATACCAGCCAGGCGGAGATCCTGCTCAGGGCCATGAGCTATAGAACAGGGCAGATGTGGTCGAGCAAGTTCTCCAGCGCGATAGGATGCGCGTGGATTCTCGTCCACCCCTACCTGACCGGGGAACTGAATTACGTCACCACCGGTCTTGGCCATGGGATAAAGCGCAGGAAGCTATTCCCGGAAGGGCTGCAACTGATATCTATCCCCTTTGACCTATTGCCTTCCCTGCTCCAGACGTTGCAGCGCATGCCGTGGGCTCTTCCTGCGTATCAAGCGGACGGACCAGAGTTCGTCCGGCGAGTTCTACTCGAGTTGGGTCTCAAACCACCAGGGGATTGAGAACATCGGAACACAGTAGGGCACGCTGTCCTTCAACTCCAGAGCGGGCAACACTCCGGCAGCAGTGTTGTGTTAATGTCACGCGTCGTGCAGAGTGGACTATGCTCGGGTTGAAGCGGGGATAGACCTTCTGCCCTTGGCCTGAGTCTGCTGGGCGGGGCCGGATCTACGACTTCCATGAAGCTGAGAATACAGGGTGGTCACCTGGATCAACACTAGCTCCTCGTCCGGCGATGGCCGATACCAGGTGCCCGCTACCAACAGAGGTTGAGAATGATTGACTTCAGCCTGAGCAAGGACCAACAGGCCCTGCGGGACCTGGCCAGGGACTTCGCCGAGAAGGAGATAGCGCCCCTCGCGGCCGAGCTGGACCGTGAGCAACGGTACCCTCAGGAGATCGTTGAGAAGTGTTTCGAGCTTGGATTGCTCCACTACGGCGTGCCACAAGAGTATGGTGGAGGAGGTCTCGGCAGCCTTGAGGGTTGTCTTATTGCCGAGGAGTTGGCCGCAGGCAGCGGCGGGGTGGAAGTCGGTCTCTATGGAAACATCTTGGGTCTGCTGCCTCTGCTGATCGCTGGCAGCGAACAGTTGAGGGAAGAACTCCTGCCCAGCCACTGCTCGGGGCCCAATCAGGCCGCTCTCTGCGTCACAGAGGCGGAGGCGGGTTCCGACGTAGGCTCCATACGCACCAGGGCCCGGCGATTTGGCGACGAATACGTGATCGACGGAACGAAGCGCTTCGTCACAAACGGCGGAGTAGCGAGTCTCTATGCCGTGATTGCCAAGGAGGATCCCGACCTTGGTTACAGGGGCCTATCAGCCTTCATAGTGCCGGCAGACACTCCGGGAGTCTCTCGCGGCATAAGAGAAGACAAGCTGGGCCAACGCTCATCCGACACTTGTGAGATGATCTTCGAGGAGGTCCGTATCCCTGCTCGGTACCAACTGGGCAGCGGCCGAGACGGGTTCAAGATCACCATGAGGACGCTGGATTCCTCGCGTCCTGTGGTGGGATCTCAGGCGGTGGGTATTTCCCGGGCGGCGCTGGAGGCGGCGGTTGGCTACGTCAAGCAGAGGGCTGCTACGAGAGAGGATGGCGGTCCGCCCCAGGGGAGTCAACTGATGCTGGCTGACATGGCTATCAAAGTCCAGGCGGCGCGCTGGCTCTGCTGGCACGCAGCTTGGCTCGGAGATCATGGTCAGCGCAACACCCAGCAATCGGCGATGGCCAAGTGCTTCGCAGGCGACATTGCCGTAGAGGTGACCAGCGCCGCGGTACAGTTGCTGGGGGTTGATGGGTACACCACCAGATACCCTGTGGAGAGGTATATGCGCGACGCGAGGGCGTACCCGATCTTCGAGGGGACAGCCGAGATCCAGCGCCTGGTGATCGCGCGCCAGCTCACTCGTTAACTCACCGTGGCTACGCATCTCTCGAGTGCTCTCATTTAGTGGTATTGGACGCCAAGCGGGACGAGGAACTGCGGACAGAAGTGCTGAGGAGAGCCACGGCCTGCCTGAAACGGAGGCTGCCGGAGTGTGCACATTCGACCTCCGTTTCTGCGCGATCATCGGGTCACTACTGTGATATGAGGGAGGGAACAGAGTGAACGTCGCTGACAATCTCGATCATGCGGCCACCCATTTTCCTGGTCAACCGGCCATCATCGAGGGAGATAGAATCGTCACCTTCTCTGAATTCCGTCGGGATGCTAACCGCATAGCCTCAGCCCTCGTCGGTGCTGGGGTGCAACCTGGGGACCATGTAGGGCTTTGTGCTCCCAATTCCTATGGCTGGCTGGTTTTCTACTTCGGCGCCCTCAAGGCTGGTGCGGTCGCGACAACCTTCTCACACCTGTTGATGAAAGATGAGTTTTCCGGAACCCTGGCGGACTGTGAGCCAAAGGTTCTGTTCACCAACGAAGAGAGGGTGGAGGATCTGGGCGAGCACGGGGAATGGTCAGGCCCAGAACTGGTGGTGTGTGATCATGGAGACATCTCCTGGGCACATCTTGCCGAGAAAGGGAGACGGGAGTTCAGGACTGTCCACAGAGATCGGCACGATACCGCAGCTATCCTCTATACGGGCGGAACCACCGGTATCCCCAAAGGGGCCATGCTGAGCCACCAGAACATCCAGGCGTCGGTGTTTAACATCGCGCACTATGAACG
>CAZOBP010000075.1:0-12871 GCA_964577995.1 uncultured Anaerolineales bacterium | reverse complement strand
GAAGCAGGGCGTTCCACACGTCCTGGTGGGCCTTCTCGATCTCGTCGAAGAGCACCACCTGATAGGGGCGCCGCCGCACGGCCTCCGTGAGCTGACCACCCTCGCCGTAGCCCACGTAGCCCGGAGGGGCACCTACGAGACGCGAGACCGTATGACGCTCCTGGTACTCGCTCATGTCCACTCTCACCATGGCGTCCTCGTCGTCGAAGAGGAACTCGGCCAGCGCCTTGCTCAATTCGGTCTTGCCCACACCTGTGGAGCCCAGGAAGATGAAGGACCCGATGGGCCGGTGCGGGTCACCCAGGCCAGACCTGGCCCGGCGTATGGCGTCGGAGACCGCAGCCACCGCCTCTTCCTGACCCACGATACGCTCGTGCAGGTGCTCTTCCATCTCCAGCAGCTTCTTGGCCTCGGTCTCCAGCATCCTGGTCACGGGGATACCGGTCCAACTGGCCACGACCTCCGCCACGTCCTCCTCTTCCACTACGTCGTCCAAGCCTTGCTCGGAGCGCCAGGCAGCGACCTCCTCGGTGTACTCCCTCTCCACCGCCATACGCTGGCTCCTGAGACTGGCCGCATGCTCCCAATCCCTCTTCTGCCCGGCTTCCTCTTCCTCAGTCTGGAGGTCCCTCAGTTCGATCTTCTTTCGCTTCAGTTCGGGAGGAACGCCATACATCTCGATGCGCAGTTTGGCCGCCGCCTCATCAATGAGGTCCACAGCCTTATCCGGCAGTTGACGCTCTTTGACGTAACGATGGGATAGCCTGGCCGCCGCATCCAGCGCTTCGTCCTTGATGGTCACGCCATGATGCAGCTCGTAGCGATCGCGGAGAATGAGTAACATATCGATGGTCTCTTCCACGGTGGGTTCTTTGATGTACACCGGGGCGAAGCGTCGCTCCAGCGCCATGTCTTTCTCGATGTGGTTGCGATACTCGTCGAGAGTCGCCGTCCCGATGCACTGCAACTCGCCCCTGGCCAAAGCGGGCTTCATCATGTTGGAGGCGTCGATGGCCCCTTGCGCAGCGCCCGCTCCTACGACGTTCTGCAACTCGTCGATGAACAAGATGATCTCGCCCTTCGCCCTCTGTATCTCGTCCAATGAAGCCTTGAGCCGCTCCTCGAACTCCCCGCGGAAGCGCGAGCCAGCCACCATGCTTCCCAGGTCCAGCTCTATGATCCGCTTGCCGATGAGGTTCTCCGGGACGTCATCCGACACGATCTTCTGAGCGAGACCCTCCACGATGGCCGTCTTTCCCACACCGGCGTCGCCGATCAACACCGGGTTGTTCTTGGTGCGCCGCACGAGAATGCGCATCAGGCGCAAGACCTCGTCCTCGCGCCCGATCACCGGGTCCAGTCTGCCCTCCTCGGCCAACAGCGTCAGGTCTCTGCCGTACTTCTCGAGCACCCGATACCGGGTTTCGGCCCTGGGGTCGGTCACCTTCTGCCCGCCCCGGATATCCTCGATCACGGACTGCGCCTTGTCTTTGGTCACACCCATGTCGCCCAGAATCGACGCAGCTCCTCCTCCCACGCCCACCACGGCCAGAAAGATGTGTTCCGTGGATACATACTCATCCCCCAGCCGCCTGGCCTCCTCTCCAGCCACGTAGATGAGCCGGTTCAATCGAGGAGTGACGAACAACTGCGTGGACATAGGGCTACTGGCGCTCGGCGGATAGGTCGAACGTGTCGCCTGGAGCAGCTCATCGAGACGCCCAGTCAGTGCTTCTATGTCCACACCCAGCTTGGTCAGTATCTCCGTAATCACACCTTCGGGCTGTTCCACCATCGCCAGGAGCAGGTGTTCAGTATCCAACTGCGTGTGCCCGTACCGCTGGAGTATCTCCTGGGACCTGGCAATGGCATCTTGAGCCCGCTCTGTGAAACGGTCAAACCGCATCATGTTCGCTCTCTCCTTCTCCCCTCAGAGAAGACTGGTCCGTGGGGAAGGCAGTCCCTTCATATCGACGCACAATCCTATTATACCAAATCAGTGCCAGGGGCGTGGTAGCCACGGCCACCTGAGGAGTATGTGGACACCAGTGGGCCGCTCCTCGTGCACCAGGCGCGGTCCCGCTCTACGTCTTCACGTAGGAGGCCACGAGATGGACCTTGGTGTTCCGCAGCGGGCCCCAGTCTGTGATCCTCTCCCACGCCACGGCCAGCCTGAACAGCGTCTCGTTTCCGGCCACGTACGAGGGATCACCCACCAGGTGGAACTCCTCATTCATCAAACCGGCGCGCACCAACTTCCCGTCGAGTGCACGCCTGGTATTAGCCTTGTAGGCCAGGGCAAAGGTATCCTTCTCGTCCCGCCCGTAGATCCTTCGAGTCAACCACCGCTGAAACCTCCCGGGCACGAGCCGTTGCACCAGCGTCACATAGTTCCAAGCGTTGGGCGCCAGCACTACCAGGTGACCGCCGCTCCGCAACACACGGGCCAGCTCGTTGAGAACGCTGTCGGGCCTCTCCAGGTGCTCCAGCACCCAACTGCACAAGACGACGTCGAAGCAGGCCGTCGGGAAGGGCAACTCCGCCAGGTCCCCGTTCACCAGTTGCCCCAGGCAACGGTGTTCGCCCAGTGAGGCGAGATCAGCGTCCACCCCAACCGCCTGCCTCACGTTTTCCCAGTAGAGCTCGATGACTCCACCTCGCCCGCAGCCCGCGTCCAGGACTCTCGTCTCCGGCGCGACGTGCTGCCCCACCAACCTCGCGTAAAGCGAGACTCCGTCCTCGTAGCCCGGGCGCAGGCTGCGGTAGAGGTCCCGGTATCTCTCCTGCTTGTCCAGCGGTATCATAACCAGCGACGCTGCTACGCCACGTGCTCCAGCGTGGCCGCTTTCTCGAAGGTAAGGTGACCATCCTGGAGCTCTACCCTCACCCCATCGCCGTCGCTGAACCTGCCCTCGAGCATCTCTCTCGCCAGAGGGTCCTGAAGCTCGCGTTGGATCACCCGCTTCAGCGGGCGAGCGCCGTATACCGGATCGTAGCCCTCCTCCGCCAGATACCGCTTGGCCTCGTCACTCACGTGCAGGGTGATCTTGTATTCGGCCAGGCGCTTCTCGAGCTGGCCCAACTGGAGGTCCACGATCTTCACCAGGTCGTCCAGGCTCAGGGAGTGGAAGATGATGATCTCGTCCACCCGGTTGAGGAACTCGGGACGGAAGTGCTGGTTGAGTGCCTCCAGTACCCGCCGCCGCATCTCCTCCTCATCCTGACCCGCCAAATCCCGGATCCACTGGCTGCCGATGTTGGAGGTCATGATCACCACTGTGTTCTTGAAGTTCACCACCCGACCGTGACCGTCCGTCAGCCGGCCGTCGTCCAGTATCTGCAACAATACGTTGAAGACCTCGGCGTGGGCCTTCTCTATCTCGTCGAAGAGGATCACCGAGTAGGGCTTCCTGCGCACCGCCTCGGTCAGTTGCCCGCCTTCCTCGTAACCGATGTAGCCAGGAGGCGCTCCAATCAGTCGAGCCACGGTATGGCGCTCCTGGTACTCGGACATGTCCAGCCGGACCATGTTCTCCTCGTCGTCGAAGAGGAACTCCGCGAGGGCCTTCCCCAGCTCTGTCTTACCCACCCCGGTGGGGCCAAGGAAGATGAAGCTGCCAATAGGTCTGTTCGGGTCCTGCAATCCGGCTCTCGCCCGGCGCACGGCGTTGGCCACCGCCTCGATGGCCTCGTCCTGGCCCACGACGCGCAAGTGGAGCCGCTCCTCCATCTTGAGCAGCTTCTCCACCTCCCCTTCCACAAGCTTGGAGATGGGTATGCTGGTCCACTTGGAGACCACCTCGGCAATGTCTTCCGCGTCCACTTCCTCCTTCAACATACGCTGTCCCGCCTGGAGCTCCCGCAGGCGACCCTCGCTCTCCTTCAACTGCCCCTCTAGCTCGGTCAGCCTACCATACCGCAACCGGGCGGCCTGCTCCAGGTCCGCGTGCCGCTCGGCCTGCTCGATCTCCAGCTTGGTCTGTTCTATCTGCTCCTTCTGCTGGCGAAGCTCCTGGATGGCATCCCGCTCCAGTTGCCAGTGGGCCTTCATCCGGTTGCTTTCCTCCTGGAGTTCCGCCAGGTCCTTCTCCAGGCGCTGCAACCTTTCCCTGGATGCTTCGTCCTTCTCCTTCTTCAGGGCCTTGCGCTCGATCTCTAGCTGCATGATCTTGCGATCGATCTCGTCCAGCTCCGCCGGCTTGCTGTCGATCTCCATGCGCAGCCGCGACGCCGCCTCATCTATCAAGTCTATGGCCTTGTCTGGCAGGAAGCGATCGCTGATGTAGCGGTCCGACAAGGTGGCAGCAGCAATGACCGCCGAGTCCTGGATACGCACCCCGTGGTGCACCTCGTACCTCTCCTTGAGACCTCGTAGAATGGAGATCGTCTCCTCTACCGATGGCTCGCCGATGAGAATGGGTTGGAACCTTCGCTCCAGCGCGGCGTCCTTCTCAATGTATTGCCGGTACTCGTCGATGGTGGTGGCCCCGATGGCATGCAACTCACCCCGGGCCAGCATGGGCTTGAGCATGTTGGAGGCGTCCATCGCCCCCTGGGCCGCACCAGCCCCCACCACCGTATGCAACTCGTCGATGAAGAGGATGATCTGTCCCTCAGACTCGGTTACCTCGTTGAGGACAGCCTTCAGACGCTCCTCGAACTCGCCTCTGAACTTGGCTCCGGCGATGAGAGCGCCCAGGTCCAGTGCCACCACCTGCTTGTTCTTGAGTCCCTCGGGCACGTCACCCCGAACGATGCGCTGTGCCAGCCCCTCCACGATGGCGGTCTTTCCCACACCAGGGTCGCCGATGAGTACCGGGTTGTTCTTGGTGCGGCGCGAAAGGACCTGGATCACCCGGCGTATCTCCTCGTCCCGGCCGATCACCGGATCCAGCTTGCCCTGCCGCGCCAGTTGCGTGAGGTCGCGGCCGTACTTCTCCAGAGCCTGATACTTGCCCTCGGGGTTGGCGTCCGTCACACGTTGTGACCCTCTTATGCTGGTCAACACCTGATAGATGCTCTCCCTGGTCACGCCCAGGCTCTTCAGAATCTCGTAGGCCGCGCCCTTGACGCGCTCGTCGCCGATCCCGATGAGCAGGTGTTCCGTGGAAACGTACTCATCTCTCAGGCGCCCGGCCTCTTCCAGGGCAACATTGAAGACCTGCTGCAAGCGCGGAGAGACGTACACCTGAGCAGCCGCCCCGTGGACCTGCGGCATCTTGCCCAGTGCCTCTTCCAGCCTCTGCTGCACCAGGGCCGGATCGACCTCCAGCTTGCGCAGAACCTGTGGCGCGATGCCCCCCTCCTGGCTCACCAGGGCCAGGAGCAAGTGCTCCGGTTCTATTTGACTGTGATTATGGCTTGTGGCCAACTCCTGGGCGGCAACAACCGCCCCCTGAGCTTTCTCAGTGAACTTGTTCAGATCCATTGTCTATGGGTCTCCTCCAGGTCGAATCTCTGCTAGGACATGTCGTCCAGCAGGCTGCGGAGGCGCGCTATCTCCACCTCGAATTCGGCACGCGACCGATCCATCTCCTCCTGCATCTCCTGCATCTTCGTCCTCATGTTGAAAATGACCTCGACTCCCGCCAGATTCACTCCGAGGTCGCCCACCAAGCGAATGACGGCCCGCAAGTGCTCGATATCACGAGGAGAGTAGAGTCGACGATTACCTTTCGATCGCTGAGGACTGACCAGTCCTACCCGTTCATAATATCGAAGCGTCTGGGGATGAAGCTCCAGCATCCTGGCAGCCACGCTAATCACGTAGCAGGGCCCATCGTACAACTCTTCTTCGTTCTCCATACACCTCACCTCCTCAAGCGGCTGCGCCTGTCCTCCAAGGCAGAGTGGAAGCTCAGCGCATAGCGGCGAGCTCCGTGAACAGTTCCCTTTCTCTCTCACTCAAGTTCTCGGGCACTCTGACGCTCACCTTGGCATAAAGATCGCCGCGCTCCTGAGGGTCCTTCAGAAAAGGCATGCCCTGACTCTTCAGTCGAAAGGTCTTTCCGCTCTGAGTCTCGGGAGGGATTCTGAGCATTGCTCCCCCCTTGGGGGTGGAGACTCTCACCTCCCCACCCAGAACAGCGGTGTAGAGATCGACGGGAACCTCACAGTACAGGTCATCGCCCTTTCTTTCTAGCGACCGATGAGGCAGCACCTTGACCCTCAGGTAGAGGTCGCCCTTGGTGCCTCCGCCAAGACCCTGGCCGCCTTCACCTCTCATGCGGACCTTCGATCCCGTTGCCACACCAGCGGGGATCTTGACTTCCAGCCGGCGCCCGTCTTTCTGCAGGACCCTGGTCGTACCTGAGAAGGCTTCCTCCAGTGTGACTTCCATCTCGTGCTCGTAGTCCTGCCCCGGGCCTGTGCGTGGCTGACCTCCCATCCCCCAAGACGCACCGCCACCTCTTCCCGTGCCTCCGAAGATGGCGCTGAAGAAGTCGGAGAAGCCACCCCCTCCACCGAAGAGATCGCCCAGATCGGCGTACTCGACGTGCACGCGTCCACCGCCCGGCTGCGCGTACCATTGACCCCAATCGAACCCGCCCGCATCGGCGCCTGTGCGCTCCCACTGCCGCCAACTGGCACCTAGCTGATCGTATTTCTTCCGCTTCTCGGGGTCGCTGAGAACCTCGTGAGCCTCGTTGATCTCCTTGAAGCGCTCCTCAGCGTCTGGGTCGCCGGGGTTGACGTCGGGATGGTGCTTGCGAGCGAGCTTGCGGTAGGCCTTCTTGATCTCCTTTTCGCTCGCCTTCTTCTCCACCCCCAGTATCTTGTAGTAGTCCTTGTACTCCATACTCCTCCTAGCCAGACCGGCTCGCCCGCTCCAGTAGAACTGATACCATTATACCATTTTATGACACTTTCGTCAAGCATCAAGTGATGATAGTTGAGTGAAGTATTGTAGGGATACTTGACAATCGCGCGAGAATATGCTATACTCAGAGTAGAACCTGCCTGCGCGTGCAGAACTAACAAAAGGATGGAAAGGAGTGTTCAGCATGAGCATCGTAAGATGGGAACCCTTCCGAGATTTCATGACCTTGCGAGAAGCGATGGACAAGCTCTTCGAAGAGAGCTTCGTCGGCCGACGCCCGAGGGAGTGGGTGGCTGCTGCCGAGGGCACACTGGCGGTAGACATGTACGAGACCGAGGACGCCGCGGTGGTCAAGACCGCCGTACCGGGAGTCAAGCCGGATGACATCGACATCACCATCTCCGGCAACACTCTGACCATCTCGGGCGAGACCAAGCAAGAGGAGGAGGTGAAAGAGCAAAACTACGTCCGGCGCGAGCGACGCTATGGATCCTTCTCCCGCTCGGTGGTGTTGCCCGAAAGCCTCAAGCCTGACGAGGCAGAAGCATCCTTCGAGGATGGTGTACTCACGCTCACCATCCCCAAGGCACCGGAGGCCAAGCCCAAGGTGATCAAGGTCAAGGGACAGAAGAAGTAGTACACAATCGACGTAGAGTGCTGGTTCGAACAGAAGAAGCGGGCGCTGAGCCCGCTTCTTGCATGTGGAGCAAAGATGCCGATTGCCGAGCCATTGGCGGCCTAGAGACCCATGACCAGCCTGGCGAACCGCTCGTCCTCACGCACATCGTCGAAGTCCGCGTCCGACCTCGCCTCATCACGAAAACCCGGTTCCAAAGCTACCGCGCGCTCCAACGACTGCACTGCCTCTCGCACCCTCTTGAGAAGTGCGTACGCACAAGCCAGATTGTAGTGAGCGGTGGCGTCCGTAGGGTCCAGCTTCGCCGCCTTGCGGCAGTCCTCGACCGCCTGCCTGGGCAAGGCCAGTTCCAAGTGAGCCACTCCCCGATTCACGTAGGCCCGCGCAGAGCCGGGCTCCAGCTCGATGGCCCTGTCGTAGTCTTCAACAGCCCTCTCGTAACGTCGGACATTGGCGTAGGCTACACCTCGATTGATGTAAGCCAGTGAGAATGCCGGGTCCATCTCCAGCGCGCGCGTATGGTCCTCGATGGCAGCTTCGTGCCTGCCCAAAGCGTCCTGGGCAACACCCCGGTTGGTGTAGGGCAGCGGATCATCAGGGGCCAACTCGACGGCCCGATCGCAATCGACGATACCCTTCTCATACTCGCCCAGGTCTATGTAGTTCTTGCCACGGTTGACGTAGCCCAGTGCGTAGTCCGGGGATAGCTCGATGGCCTTGTCGTAGTCGGCGAGCGCCTTCTCGAGATCCCCTTTCTCGTTGTACGCCACACCCCGGTTCACGTAAGCCAGGGCGTAGTCAGCATCGAGCTCGATCGCTCTGCTGTGGTCCCTGATGGCCTGATCGTACTGGCCCAGATTGCGGTGAGCGACCCCGCGATTGGTGTGCGGCAGCGGATCCTCGGGATCCAGCTCGATGGCCTTGCTGTGGTCCGCTATCTCCTTCCGCAGCCGCCCGGACTCACCGTAGGCAACGCCCCGGTCGATGTAGGCCAGGGTGAAATCGGGTCTCAGCTCGATGGCGCGCGAGTAGTCGCGGATGGCCTGTTCGTAGGCACAGCGCTCGCTGTAGATGAGCCCGCGCCGATAGTAGGCCTCTGCATCGTGGGGGTCCGCTTCGATGGCCCTGGTCAGCTCCCAGATCTCCTTGACGTCCTCGGGAACCTTCCCCTTGGCGCGCCGCCATCTTCGCAGGAGGAAAGAGGCGCCAACAGCCACGGCCGTCACCAGGACCAGAGTCGCCAACAAACCTGCGTAGATCAAGAAGTTGCTCATCTCTCAAGAGGTCTGAAGGGGGATAGCGGGGATCGACGAAGCGGTACTTCCCTGCACCGTCGCGCCCGCACCGGAACCGACCACGTTCCACACCAAGCAATGTGAAATGCGCACCCTTTCCCAGCACCTCCTCTACGAGGACTCATGTCTTGCCTCGACGCCTGCATGACCATTCTACCACACTTGACGAGGGAGCACAAGCGCGATCGGTATCGCGAACAGAGTATTTGAGAAATGCGCTCAAATATGGTACAATAGAGCTAGTAGGAATACAGACAACGTGTTGGCAAAACCGAAGGGGTACCGAGATGCGAGAATCTGAGAAGTGGGTGGCTGACGAACTCCAGAGGATGTATTCGGAGATGCACCGCATGGTACGGCAGTTCGTTCCCCGCGAACAGTGGAACGACATCCTCCAACACAGAGGGTGGCGTCCACCCACCGATGTCTACGATACCGAAACCGCCGCCGTGGTCAAGGTAGAGATCGCAGGCGTTGACAGAGCTGAGATGGACATATCATTCGCCAATCGTATCCTGACCGTCACTGGCACCCGTCGAGATCCTGCGGACAAGCTCACCTATCAGCAGATGGAGATCAAGTACGGAGCGTTCAGGACCGACGTGTTTCTGCCCTGGGCCGTGAAGGCGAACGATATCGAGGCGAACTACGATGATGGGTTTCTGATCATCGTCCTGCCCAAGGCTAAGGGAACGCACAAGGTACCCATCACCGTGGTTGAGGAGAGCAGCTAATGAGTATCGAAGGAAAGGGCCTACTCAGTATGATCATGCAGACCAAGGAGCAGGAGACCGCACTCGACCAGGTTGGGGACCAAGAGAAATCGACCGTCCCCACGGAGCTGCCTATCCTGCCTATGCGGCAGACGGTAGTCTATCCGTTGACTTTTCTGCCCTTGAACGTTGAGCGTCCCGAGTCGGTGAAACTCATCGACGACGTGGTGCTTGGAGATCGGATGGTGGGTCTGGTCACCGTGAAGAACCCCGACGCCGACCGCGCCACGCCGGAGGATCTGTACTCTGTAGGCACTGCTGCGGTTATCCACCGCGCTGTGAAGACACCAACTGGCAGCGTGGGAGTCATCGTGCAAGGAGTGGAGCGCATACGCCCCACGGAGTTCATCCAGACCGAACCCTATCTCAAGGCCAAGATCGAAGTCGTCCCCGACAGCGTGCTGGAGGGCGACCTGGAAGTAGAGGCGCTGACGAGGAACACGATGGAGCTCTTCCAGCGGTTCATTTCGCTGGTCTCCTACCTGCCCAACGAGCTGATGATAGCCGTGTTGAACGCTGACGAGCCGCGGCAACTGGTCTATTTGGTGGCCAACGCCGTCCGTATGGACACGGAGGCAGCCCAGCAGATACTGGAGCTCGACACTGTCAGAGAGAAGCTGCGCAAGCTCAACGCTCTGATGAGCCGGGAACTGGAAGTCCTGGAACTGGGGCAGAAGCTCAAGGACGAGGCCCAGTCCGACATAGAGAAGACCCAGAAAGAGTACTTCCTGAGGCAGCAGTTGAAGGCCATCCAGCGGGAACTCGGGGAAGAGAACGAGCAAGCCAGAGAGGTAAACGAACTGGGAGAGAAGATCGAGGCCGCTGGTATGTCCGAGGAGGCCAAGAAGGAAGCTTTGCGAGAACTGGATCGGCTTTCCAGCATGCCTCAGGCGGCTGCTGAGTACTCGGTGATCAGGACGTACCTCGATTGGCTCATCGAGTTGCCCTGGCAGCTCGCCAGCGAGGACAACCTGGACATCAACCGCGCGAGAGAGATTCTCGACGAGGATCACTACGACCTTGAGGAGATCAAGGAGCGCATCCTGGAGTACCTCGCGGTGCGCAAGTTGCGCCTGGAGCGGGAAGAAGGTCAAGGCAGCAAGGAGGCCAAGGGCGCCATCTTGAACCTCGTGGGGCCTCCGGGCACGGGGAAGACATCATTGGGACGCTCCGTCGCAAGGGCGCTAGGCAGGGAGTTCATCCGCATGTCCCTGGGCGGCATGCGCGACGAGGCCGAGATCAGGGGACATAGGCGCACGTACGTGGGCGCGCTGCCGGGACGGATCATCCAGTCCATCAAGCGCGTTGGCTCCAAGAACCCGGTGTTCATGCTCGACGAGGTAGACAAGATCGGTACCGACTTTCGTGGCGATCCCTCCTCGGCGTTGCTGGAGGTGCTGGACCCGGAGCAGAACTTCTCCTTCCGCGACCACTACCTGGACGTCGACTGGGACCTTTCGCCGGTGATGTTCATCACCACGGCCAACGTGCTGCACACCATCCCGGCACCGCTCCTGGACCGCATGGAGACCATCGAGCTCGATGGCTACACCGAGGAAGAGAAGGTCAAGATCGCCCAGCGTTATCTGATCCCCCGCCAGATGGAGGAGAACAGCCTTCAGCAGGGCGAGATCGAGTTCGAAGAGGAGGCCCTCCACCTCATTATCCGGGACTACACCCGAGAGGCGGGTCTGCGTAACCTGGAACGTGAGATAGGTTCCGTCTGCCGCAAGGTGGCCACGAAGATCGCCGCCGGCGATGACGCCCCAGCCGTGATCACCAAGGAGACTGTCTCCGATTACCTGGGCAAGCCCAAGTTCTACAACGAAGTGGCCGAGCGTACCGAGGTCCCCGGTGTGGCCACAGGGCTGGTGGTCACCTCCACAGGCGGTGACATCACCTTCATCGAGGCCACCAGAATGAAGGGCAACAAGGGCCTCACGCTGACCGGCAAGCTGGGCGACGTGATGAAGGAGTCAGCCCAGGCCGCTCTGAGCTACGTGCGCTCCCGGGCCAAAGAGCTCGGCATCGATGAAGGCTTCTTCGATGAGACCGATATCCACATCCACTTCCCGAGCGGGGCCATCCCCAAGGACGGCCCTTCAGCCGGGGTCAGCATCGCCACGGCGCTGGTCTCCCTGATGACCGACACGCCTGTCAAGTGCAACGTGGGCATGACCGGCGAGATCACCCTGCGCGGCGCGGTGCTGCCCATCGGTGGGCTCAAGCAGAAGGTCCTGGCTGCGGCCCGCGCAGGCCTGACGAAGGTCATCCTGCCGCGCCACAACGAGAAGGACCTGGACGACCTTCCCGAGGAGGTGCGGGAGAAGATGGACTTCGTCCTGGTGGACACCGTAGACGAGGTGCTCGAGGCGGCCCTGGGGAGCGGGTTCGATAGGGCGGTGTGCGAGTGATCCACAAGAAGCACTCTGCGCGGTGACTCACACTAGATGAGTAGGGCATCCTGGTTGGTTTCCGTGCGAGTCCCACTCGCGAGTATGATGAGTATCAGAACGTCGTGGAGGTTGCAGCCGTGGAATGCCTCTTGCCGATCAAGATCGAGCCACTGGAGGAAGGGGGCTACCTAGCTACCAGCGAGGTCCTTCCTGGTTTCCTGGCCCAGGGTAGAAGCATCACGGAAACCCTGGAGATAGCCCAGGACGTGGCACGAAAGTTGGTCGAGCCTTACGTTGAACATGGCGATCCCCTGCCGGACCAACTGCTCCTAGATAGCAGCCAGGCGGAGAGCCTTGAGCTGCGCATTCCGGTCCCCGTCGTGCCATGATTCTCCGCCTTCCCGCCGTCACCGCCAACCTCCTGGAGCGCGCTGGCTATCCCCCGACCCCCTAGTGGCCAGTGGCTCGAGACCAATGCCCCCTCGCCGCGCAGTCGCCCCTCCCTCATACCGACTTGCGAAGGACGGGCGGTACCAGTAGTATTAGTCTCAGCCCAAACCACGAGAGGAGCAAACGAGTATCATGACAACTCGCTCCAAGGTCGCAGTCCTCTTCACACAACCGGAGACCGTTCTCCAGGACTACGAACGTCTGTTAGAGTTAGCCGGTGTGCAGGACGCGCTGGACCCCAAAGCCACTACGATACTGAAGGACAACATCTCCTGGCACTACCCCTTTCCCAGCGCCAACACCACGCCCTGGCAACTCGAAGGGACGATTCTGGCTTTGCGCAAGGCGGGCTATACCGACCTCTCCTGCGTGCAGAACGAGACGGTAGTCATCAACACCTTCAAGGGAGAGGACCTGAACCTCTACTCGCCCATCTTCCGCGGCCACTGCATCCCCGTCCTCTACAACTTCAAAGACGGGGACATGGACTGGGTGCCCTA
>CAZOBP010000074.1:0-12952 GCA_964577995.1 uncultured Anaerolineales bacterium | reverse complement strand
CAGATTGGCACCGCGCAACTTGAAGTAGGTGTTCTCGCTGCGCAGCAGCTCGACGAAGAGGTCCCAGTGGGGGTACAGTAGCTGTGGATGCTCCTCACCCAGGCGCAAGAGGGCCCTCAAGCAGTTGTAGCCCACTCTCTCCTGCTTGTCCGACAGGCCCCTGAATAGCTCGGACCGGACCTGTGGGTTCTCTAGGGCCTGGCGGGCCAGACTCTCGATGTCGATGTCCTTGGTGTTCAAACCGGGCAGCATTGTGGAAAGCCGCCTCTCAGGGAATGGGAGCCCAGGAGCATCGCCTGGCGGGTCAGCAGGACGAACCGCCTGTCCCGAGGGCGCTCGGAGATCCCGGTGTGCTAGGGACCGAGGGTGGCGGAGGGGGTGGGATTCGAACCCACGGTGAGGTTGCCCTCACAACGGTTTTCGAGACCGCCCCAATCGTCCACTCTGGCACCCCTCCGCGGCCAAGAACGAGCGGGTCTCCCTATGGTTGGCGACCCCGGAGCTCCTCGAAGAAAGAGTTCAGCAACTCCTTGGCCTCGTCGGCCAGGAGGCCCCTCGTCACCTTGACCTGATGACTGAGCCTGGGTGAGCGCACAATGTCAAACACCGAGGTCACCGCTCCGGACTTGGGGTCGTCCGCCGCATAGACCAGGCGGGGTAGACGAGCCAAGACCATGGCTCCGGCGCACATGGGGCACGGCTCCAGCGTACAGTACAGCGTGACCCCTGACAGCCGCCAGCGACCCAGCATCTGGGCGGCTTCGCGCAGAGCTATGATCTCCGCGTGGGCCGTGGGATCGGCCAATTCTTCCCTGCGGTTGTGCGCCCGGCCCACGACATAGCCCTTGTGGACGGCAACGGCACCCACAGGGATCTCCCCTCGCTCGAATGCAACCCGGGCCTCCGCCAGGGCCTCACGCATGTACACTTCGTCTTCGGTCATGTGCGGTGCAGAGCGATTATAGCACATCACACGCCGCCGGCCCAAACCGCTGTCACTTGCCGACGCAGAACTCGCTGAAGATGACCTCCAGCAGGTCTTCCGTGGCCGTCTCGCCGGTGATCTCCCCCAGGGCATCGACCGCTGCGGTGACATCTATGGCTAACAGATCGATGGGCGAACCCGCATCGGCTGCGTGTTTGGCCCCCTTCACGTGGCCGAGGGCCTCCAGCAAGGCCTGCTTGTGGCGTGGGTTGGCGACCAGAGGCGTGTCGGAGGCGACCACGCCACCTGAGAAGATTAGTTCGACGATGCTACGCTCCAGGTCGGCCAAGCCCTCACCGGTGAGGGCTGAGATCCTGACCTGCTGCACTCCCGGTAGGAGGTCGTCTGTCTTCGCCAGTTCTGGCAGATCTGTCTTGTTGAGCACAACGACTGCGCGCTTGTTGCTCACCAGACTGGCGATTTGCAGGTCGGAATCGAAAAGTCGTTCGCTGGCATCGATGACCAGCAGCGCCAAGTCCGCGCTGGCCAGGGCCTGCCTGCTGCGCTCCACACCCAGTCTCTCCACCAGGTCCGTGCTGTCGGCAATACCTGCCGTGTCCACGAGGATCAGTGGAATGCCCTGAAGGTTGATCGTTTCCTCCAGTGTGTCGCGGGTGGTCCCAGGGAAGGGGGTGACGATGGCCCTGGAAGTACGGAGCAGCCGGTTCAAGAGGCTCGACTTGCCGACATTGGGGCGGCCCACGATGGCTCCCCTGATCCCCTGCCGGTAGATCAAGCCCTGGTCGGCACCGGCGATGAGCGCTTCCAGGGCCTCGGTGGCTCGGCTCAGCGCCTGCCCCACGTCGAGTTCGGGGATCTCATCTTCGGGGAAGTCGATGGCCGCCTCCAGATAGGCCAATACCTCGACCAGCCCGACTCTCGCGGCGTGTATTTGGCGCGAGAGATGACCATTCAACTGTTCGACAGCCACTCGCAGCCCGGCCTCGGTCTTGGCTCGCACAACGTCCAGGACCGCCTCCGCCTGGGCCAGATCCAGCCGACCAAGGAGGAAGGCGCGAAGGGTCATCTCGCCCGGACTGGCCGGGCGTGCGCCCAAACGCAGGGTTAGCTCCAGCACCCGGCGCAACGGCACAATACCCCCGTGGCAGTTGATCTCTCCCACGTCCTGGCGGGTGTAGGTGTGGGGTGCCTTCATGTACGAAACGAGCACTTCGTCCACCATGTGCTGGGTCTCCGGGTCTACGATGTGTCCGTGATAGAGGTGGTGTGAGACAGGTTCCCAGGCAGGGTCGGCCGGGGTCTGAGCGGCAGCCGGCGCGAAGATGGCCCGAAGGATGGGCAGCACATCGGGGCCGCTCATCTTCACGATTCCTATGCCGCCCTCTCCAATGGGGCTGGATATGGCAGTGATGGTGTCGTCGAGACTGTACATTAGAGGGATCCCGTTTCGTATTATACACAGCGGTGTAATGCGCCACAAAGCCGACGCATGGGCAGCGATGCCGTCCATCCCGCTCTGGCGGTTAGCACCTGTCCTTGACAGGTCCTGGCCAGTTGTGGTATTATTGGCGTCAGGTAGTGGAGACATCTCGGAGACGAAGGGGAGTAGCTCAAGCCGGCAGAGCAACGGTCTCCAAAACCGTAGGTTGCGGGTTCGAATCCTGCCTCCCCTGTATCTGATTCGAAGGGACGGGGACTGGTCTCGTCCGTGTTCGCATGGAGAGAAGTACGGCTTTCGTAGGCGCGCAGGCTAGGCTATCGGGGGGCGTGCTGGTGCTCAACGCCAGCTTGGAGCCCCTCCACATCGTCTCGGTGCGCAGGGCCATCGTCCTGCTTCTCAAGGAGAAGGCCGAGGTCGTAGAGGCTGCTCGAGCTAAGATCCGTTCCGAAAACTTGGCTCTGGAGATGCCTCTGGTGATCCGGTTGGTCTACTATGTGCGCGTCCCGCATCGATTGCTGATACCGGTGACGAGACGCACGATTCTGGCACGCGACCAATACACCTGTCAGTACTGTGGGGCACAACCAACGAAGGGAAAGCTCACGCTGGATCACGTGGTGCCTCGCTCGCGTGGTGGGGGTCATACCTGGGACAATGTGGTGGCCGCCTGTATACCCTGCAACCAGAGAAAGGGAGGCCGTCTGCCAGAGGAGGCGGGCATGAGGTTGCTGGCACGACCCGCAGCGCCGCGCTACGCGGCGGTGGTGCTGCTGGGCAAGATGCATGGTCATGAGGTTTGGAGGAAGTACGTGCACTGAGCATGCCGCCGATGAGGACGGACAACGGCGTGGGTGCCCACCGACGTCGTTTTTGTTTGCTCTTGGATGGAAAGACGAGCAGAGATGAGGAATGGAAAGAAAGGAGGAGGTAGAGAGCGCCCATGCGTGTGAGTGCAGTGCTGTGCCTGACTCCTGCGCCTTGACACGCGTGCTGATTGGTGGTATTATTGTTAAGCACTTCTAAAAACGTGGAAATAGTCGCATGGTGTGCGTATGGATTCCGACTTCTCACAGCAAGCGATCAAGGTGTTCAAGGCCCTGGCAGATCCGACACGCTACCAGATCATCAGGATGCTGATAGTCAGCGAAGAACTCGGTTGCGAGGACTTCGATTGTGTCTGCGGGAAAAGCAAGCCGGCCATGTCTCACCACTATCGGGTTCTGGAAAACGCCGGCTTGGTGGCCAACAGGAAGGACGGTCTTCGTGTCTACTACAGGCTGGAGAAGAGGCAACTGGACAGATTCGTCCCACGGTTCTCTGAGGCACATTGCCAGAGCGAGGACCAGAGGGCTGAATAGGAACTGGCAGAAGGTGTGAAGGAATCCTCTGCGCTCCTCATGCGGTTAACAGTTGTCTGGTAGGACGGCTGTAACAGGAGGAGAGAAATGAGAGTGAACGAACTAGAACTATTGGAAGAGCGCGAACTTGGCGCCGGCGAGCTTGACGGCGAAACGCAGGAAAGAGCAGGTCGTGGTTCGCTCAAAGGGATAGAGAGCGATGATGTGATCTCGATGTACATGAGGGAAGTTGGGACCGTTCCGCTACTCAGCGCCGAGGATGAGAAGCAGCTTGCTCTGAAGCTGCGTGAAGGGAGGACCGCCGAGGTACTGCTCACCAAGGATGACCTGAGCCCGGAGCAGAGGGAGCGGCTCGAGGAGAAGGCAAGGGAGGGGCAAGAAGCCCGCAGTCACTTCATAGAGGCCAATTCTCGCCTCGTGATCAGCATCGCCCGCAAGTATCTGGGGAGAGGGTTGCCCCTTTCGGACCTCATGCAAGAGGGCAACCTGGGCCTGATCAAGGCTGTTGAGCGCTTCGACCCTGATAGGGGCCACCGCTTCAGCACGTACGCAACCTGGTGGATTCGCCAGGCGGTTCTCAGGGCTGTGGCCGACCAGGGGCGCACGATACGGTTGCCGGCGCACATCGTGGATGAGCTGAATAGGGTTCGTCGGACCGCAAAGCAACTGGCACAGGAGTTCGGACGAGAGCCCACTAACGAAGAACTGGCCGAAGAACTGGAAGTGCCGGCAGAGCGAGTCGGCGAGCTGCTGCACGTGGCGGGTCAACCTCTTTCCCTGGAGACGCCAGTAGGCGAGGAGGAGGAGAGCACTCTGGCCGAGTTCATCGAGGATGAGGATGCGCCGACGCCTTCGTCCGTGGCTTCGCGCAGCCTGATGGGGGAGCGGGTGGAGGATGCTCTGGACTCCCTGTCCGAGCGCGAGGCGCGCGTGCTCCGTCTGAGGTATGGCCTGGAAGACGGGGAGGACTACACTCTCGAGCAGGTGGGGGAGAAGCTGGGCTTGACTAGGGAAAGGATCCGGCAGATCCAGTCTCAGGCGCTGCGTCGCCTTCGCCATCCCAGCCGCAGCCGAAACCTCAAGCCCTTTCTGAACTAGCACGTTGCACCCACTGGGGGGCTGGCTCTGCTCTGAGGCATGTACCATGAGGGGACGACCGCTCCAACGGAGGGAAGGAGGGCCATAGTATGGGAAGAACGGCGAAGTCCGTCCTGGGCGCCGTGTTGGTGTTGCTCGTTGCAGTGCTGGGTTTTCTGGCTGCAACCTCGAGCAGGACGCCCGCCGGTCAGGAGTTCGTCGTTGCTGCGGACTCCGATCCTGAGTATCTTCCCTTGCCTGGTGAGCAGGCGGGTGAACCCAGCCAGTTGCCCACGGACGAACCGCTCGCTGAGGGAACCTGGCCCTCAATAGAGCAAGCGGCGATACCATCAAGCGAGGGACGAGCGCTTTGGGTCCCTCGCTGGTCGTACAAGACCTCGTCCGATGTCCGGACCATTGTGAAAAAGGCTGCCTCAGCCAACTTCAACATCCTCCTGTTTCAGGTCAGGGGGAACGGGGATGCCTATTACTCCTCCGTGTACGAGCCCTGGGCCGACCGGCTGACGGGTACTCTGGGCCGGTACCCTGGGTGGGATCCCCTCCAGTTGGCTATCGATGAGGCACATGCCGCTGGACTCCAGTTGCACGCCTACGTCAACGTCTATCCTTCGTGGCTAGGCGAGACTCCGCCCACAGGCAGCACTCCGCGCCAGATGTACAAGACGTTCAACAGCCTGTATGGGAACGAGTGGGTGCAGTGGGACAGCAATCGCAACCCTATGGGGTTGAACGCAAGCTACCTGGCTGCGAATCCAGGCCATCCGGCGGTCACGGAACACATGGTGGCGGTATGCCGGGACATCGTCCTGAACTACGACGTGGACGGGCTGCATCTCGACTACGTGAGGTATGCGGGACCGTACTACTCCTACGATCCGGTGGGCGAGCGACTGCGGAAGGAACAGGGCACGAGCGATCGTGGCGACTGGCAGCGTGCCCAGATCACCGAGCTGGTGAGCCGCATCTACGAAGAGGTGTTGCCCTTGAGACCGGGGATGGCGTTGTCCGGGGCGGTGTGGCCCATCTACAAGGACAAGTGGCAGTGGGTGACGTACGGGAGCACCACCTATGAGGGATACGGTGGGTACTCCCAGGACTCCCGTGGCTGGCTCGAAATGGGCAAGATGGACTTCATAGCACCGATGCTGTACGGGACCGCCGTCAAGGACAGCCGAAGCCGCTTCAAGACTCTGGTCGCCGATTTCAGCTCGGAATCCTACGGACGCCACGTGTATGCGGGCATCCACGCCGACTACTCGTCATTCGCGGAGATCGAGGCCCGGATCAACATGGCGAGAAACGCAGGGTGTCAAGGGCAGGCCATCTTTGCGTACTCGGTGGTCGAGCAGAGGGGCTATTGGGATGAGTTTCGCAACGGGCCTTATGCTCAGCCGGCCACGGTTCCGGCCATGGCGTGGAAGCAGTAGGCTCCTTCAAGCCAACAAGAGGGGGCGACCCGACCCAGGGGCAGCGAGCACTGTGCCGGGCTCGTAGACTCTGGTGCTCCGCAGATAGACACTCCGTACGCGGCCCTGGATTGCCATACCCTCGAAGGGGGTCCACCCGCATCTGGTGAGCAGGTCCGCTCCTCTGATGAACCACCTGCTGTCCAGATCCACCTCCACGTAGGAGTCGTCCGGAGAGCGCAAGCCCATGATACGAGTTGGCCCGCCGTGGCACAACTCCACGACCCGCTCCAGCGACAGCCGGCCCTCGTGGACTGCGTTCAGCAGCAGGGGCAGTGTTGTCTCCAGGCCGGGAACCCCGGGGGGCGGAGAATCGCTCTCTTTCTCCTCCAGGGTGTGTGGGGCGTGATCGGACGCGACAGCATCGACGATGCCTAGATTGTCCCACAGGGCATTGCAGTCTTCCTGTGTACCCAGCTCGGGTTTCATGTAAGCGAGGTTCCCCAGCGAGGGTGCGTCGTCCTCAGTGAGGAGGAGGTGATGTGGGGTCACTTCGCACGTGATGCGGACGCCCCTCTCCTTAGCTTTCCTCACGAGCTCTATCTCCGACCTCCGACTCACGTGGCAGATGTGGGCCGGTCGATCATACAGTTGGGCTAATCCGATGATCACCGCTGTGGACAGCCCTTCGGCGTGCGCCGCTATGGGCTTGTTCCTCGGCCAAGACTCGAAGTGCCCCAACAGTGCAGGTAGAGAGGCCACGCGAAGCGGGCCGTACGTAGCGTTGAGGTACATCTTGAGTCCCGCCACGTGGGGGTCTATCAGGGGAGTGGTAGCGTTCTCCGTCGAGGCCCCTACATAGAAGGCATAGTCGCACCGGGCCTTTCGTTTGGCGAGCTCCACCTTTTGACTGAGGGTTGGCCCGTCAACCACCGGAGGGGTGTTGTTGGGCATGTCGAGGACTGCGATGACACCTCCGGCGAGGGCCGCAGCGGTGCCTGAAGAGAAGTCCTCTTTCTGGGTGCCGCCGGGCTCCCTGAGGTGTACGTGGATGTCGATCGCTCCTGGCAGCCTGAGTGTTCTCATCCTCCCAGCTCGGCCCGAAGGGGTTATTCTTCTGTGTCCCGATCCGTGTGATCCCGCCAGGCGGTGCGAAGGGGCAGGGTGTGGTCAGTAGGCACCACGACCAAACAGGACAGTGGGCATCGTTCTCAGCAGGATCTTGAAATCCAGCCACAGCGACCAATTCTCGGCGTAGTAGAGGTCGAGCATGACCATTTCATCGAAGGTCAGGTCGCTTCGGCCCATGACCTGCCACAGACCTGTGATGCCTGAAGGGATCCTCAGTCGGTCGTGATGCCAGTCTTCATACTCCTCCACCTCACGGGGGAGCGGCGGTCTCGGACCGACCATGCTCATGTCACCACGGAAGACATTTATGAGCTGAGGCAGCTCGTCCAGGCTGAAGCGGCGCAAGACTCTGCCCACTCGTGTAATGCGTGGATCATCCTTGATCTTGAAGATGGGTCCCTCGGCCTCGTTCAGTTTGCTGAGATGTGGCTTCACCTGCTCGGCGTCCTCTCTCATAGACCGGAACTTGTAGCACGTGAAAGGCCTCGCTCCACGACCAAGACGGGTCTGTCTGAAGAACACGGAGCCAGGTGAATCGAGTTCGATCAGCACCGCTATCAGCAAGAGCAGAGGGGAGAGCAGCAACAGCGCAGTAGAGGAAAGGGCGATGTCTATGAAGCGCTTCAAGGCGATCTTCCACCCCTTGAGGGTGGGTTGCCTTATGCCGATAAGGGGGATGCCGTCCATGACATCCGTGTCCACCTCACTCAGACTCATCTGGAGCAGGTCGGGAACGAAGCGCGCTCGCACGCCCTGTCTCTCACTGTCCGTGATGATTCCCAGCACCTTACGGTGCGACATCCAGGGAAGAGTGATGATGACTTGGTCTATAGCCTCGTTCCTCAGGATCGCCGCCAGTTCGGCCGTGCTTCCCATGGCCTTGAAGGGACCGATGTCGTTCTCCTGTTTCTTGGGATCATCGTCGACGAAGCCAACGGGGCGATATCCCAGTTCTGGTTGGGCAAGGATGCTGCGCATGATGGCGCGACCCATTGTGCCGGCCCCGACGATGAGCACCCGATCCACGCCGGTGCCTCGGCGCCTGAGGTACGCCGCGACCTGTCGCTCGATAAGGCGGCTGAGGCTCAGGGAAACCACGATGAGAAGCACGCCATAGAAGAAGATGAGCCGCGAATAGAAGTAGGCGCGGTAGAGGAAGAAAATACAGATCATGATGGCTATGCCCACGAGGGTGCTAGTGGATATGATGTAGATGTCGTCCAGCCAGGAGGAGCCGCGCCGCCGGTCGTAGAGACCCTCTGCCTTGAACACGATGAGCAGGATCACGGTGAGGAGGATAGACACCGGGATGTAGGACCTGAAGGGTACGTAGTATGCTTCGGCCACAGCTCGAATCCACTGCAACTCATACCGCATGTGGTACGAGAGCACGAAGGAGACGTTGATCAGGAAAACGTCGGAGACTACCAGAATCAGGTTTGACCAGCGCTTGTAAGTCCCGAACACGTTGACTCCTAGGTCGTGGAACCACTCATGGCCCGGTCATACGTCTTTGCGGTCTCCTGAGCTGCTCGCTGCCACGAGAAGGCTTTCGCTCTCTCCAATCCCTTCCCCCGCAGGGTGTCTCTCAACTCCAAATCGGCCAGGACACGGTGCATCGCGTCGGCCATCTCTTCGGCGTCGGTCGGTTCCACGAGTAGACCTGCATCGCCTACCACCTCGGGCAGGGCAGATGTGTTCGAAGTGACCACGGGGGTGCCACAAGCCATAGCCTCCAGGGCGGGCAGTCCGAAGCCCTCATACAGCGAGGGGTATACGAAGAGCGACGCTGCGTTGTACCATAGGGGCAGTTCTTCGCGCGGGATGTAGCCGGGGAAGAGCACTTGCTCCTGCAAACCCAGCTCCTCCGCCAGGGAGAAGACCTCTTCGTGGTGCCATCCCTTTGGCCCCCCGACGACCAGCGGAGGAGGATCGAATCGTTGTCTCAGCAGGGCATAGCTGCGGAGCAGGGTCGTGAGGTTCTTGCGAGGTTCCAAGGTACCCACGAACAGCAGCATCTCTGGTGGGAGGTGCCACCTCGTACGCAACGCGTCCAACTGCTCCTCGTTCTCGATGGGGCGAAAATCCTCGTCTACCCCGCAGGCTACCACGTCCACCCTGCTCTCTGACACGCCTAGTAACCTAACGATGTCGTGTTTGGTGCTGGATGAGATGGCAATGATACGCCTGGCTCTTCGGGCCGACAAGGACGTGCCCAACCTAAGGTACGTGCGCCTCCAGGGTGGGAGCCGCTGTGGGAAGAGAATGAAGCTGAGATCATAGATGGTCACTACTCCAGCACAACCCAGGGCCACTGGCTGGACGAAAGCCAGGGAATGTAGCAGATCTATGCCCTCGCGTCGGAGTTGCACAGGTTGCCAGAGTTGCTCCCACAGTATCCTGATTGCAGGATTCCTTGTGGGCAGCGCCGTCACCCTGGTCCGCATTCTCGGGAAGGACCGACTTGCCTCCTTGTCGCCCAGAAACACGGTCAGGCTGTGTTTGTCAACTGCGTCGGGCAGATGCTGCAGCAGGTTGTAGATGTACCAGTTTATGCCTGCGGCACGGTAGCTCTTCGAAGAAGATAGCAGGTGGGCGTTCAGGCCGATGTGCATACTACGACGCTATTATATTCATATGAGTACAAGTGGTCAAGAGCCCTCCGTCGCAATCACTGAGATGAGGGTGACGGAATCATCGCTGCGCCGACTCAGCAATGGTGGCATAGACGCGGTACGTTGCCTCGGCGATGATCCGCTGTGTGTAGTGCTGCATCACGCGCTCGCGTCCCTTGATCGCTAGTGAGGTGCGCAGTTCTCGATCCCGCATCAGGCGATCGAGAGAAGTCCTGAGCTGCTCCTCATCGTTCTCAGGGAAGATCAGGCCTGCGTCGCCGATGACGTGCGCTATCTCCCCGGAGTCGGAACCGACCACAGGAATGCCACAGGACATGGCCTCGATGAGCACACGCCCGAACTGCTCCTTCCAGTTGGGGCGCGATCTGGACGGTAGAACCAGGGCCTGCAACTCTCGATAGTAGGTTGGCATCTCTGACGTAGGCACCGGATCCTGGAACGTGACCCGGTCCTCCACACCCAGTCCTCCTGACAGCTCGATCAAGCGGGTCTTGTCTGGTCCGTCTCCCAGGATGGACAGGCGCCAGTTGCCCCGCAGACCTGCCACCGCCTTCAGCAGCAAGTCCACTCCTTTCTCCTCAACCAGCCGACCGGCGTAACCGATGCGGAAGCACGGGGAGTCCACACCTGCCTGGTCGATAGATGGCCTGTACTGGTCGGGATCGACGCCGAACTGGGGGATGAGAGTCACCGGTCCCTGGTAACCCTTTCTGCGGAGCACGTCTACCCCGTCGCGATTGCCGGCAATGGCGTGGGCGGAGTGGCTGTAGTTGTATTGCTCCATCCAGTTGAAAGGGAACGGATAGCGGCGCAGCAGGTTCTGCCAGGTGAAGAACAGAGGCTTCGCGTCTGCACTTTGCGCCAGACGGACGGCGTGGAAAGTGGCGAAGTTGTAGGGCTCTTCGTCGATGTGCACGATCTGGGGTCGCAGGCGCCGTACGTGCTCGCCGAGTCCAGGATAGAAGTGGAGATGGAAGTGGCCGTTGAAGGCCATCTTCTCCACTGTGAGGTCGTAGCCCGTGTTATGACTGCGTTCCAGTGTGATCGTGTGACCTTTCTCTCGCCAGTATGGCGGCACGATGGCCGTGAGCTGGATGTCTTCGAACTTGGCCAGTTCCTCCAGCTTCTTCTGGTAGCTGCCCCTGACGCAGGCTTTGGAGATCATCAATACCTTCATGTGCTGTCCGAGACTGGCGATTGATGGGCTGCCACCGACCTGTACGCGTCCAGCGTTTGCGCGACGGTTTCTTGCCAGGAGAACAGTCTGGCCCGCTGGAGTCCCCTCAAGGCCAGTTCCTCCCTGCGGGTCGCACTCTCGAGTAGACGGGTCATGGCTGCGGCCAGGCCCTCCGCGTCGCCGGGGTCAACCAACAGGGCTGCATCTCCCGTGATCTCGGGCAGGGACGTGGAGTTGGAGGCGATGACGGCCGTGCCACACGACATGGCTTCCAGGACAGGGAGGCCAAACCCCTCGTAGAGGGACGGGAAGACGAACAGGGTGGCACCGCTGTACAGGGCTGGCTTGTCCTCCTCCTGCACCCAGCCTGTGAAGACGACCTTCTCTTGCAAGCCCCACCTCTCCACCACGGGACGTGGGTCGGGAAAGAAGTCTGAGTCACGCGTTGGCAGGCGGCCGGCGACAACGAGACCGGTCTTGTTGGTCACATCGGCACCCATGTCGGCGTAGGCGGCGATCAGGGTCTCGAGGTTCTTGCGCTGGTCGAACCCACCGAGATACAAGACATACTCCTCTGGCAGGCCGTACTTGCGTCGGACATCACGCAGCGTAGCCCTTTCCAGCACAGGCTTGAATGCCTCGTTCGCTGCGAGGTGGACCACCAGCACTCGCTCCGCGGGTACGCGCAGAAGTCTAACGATGTCCTTCTTGGAGGAGTGGGAGTCTGTGAGGATGGCGGCGGCTCGTCTGGCGGCGATGGCTGCAAGTCCAGTGTAAGTGCGCACCAGAGGGGAACCGCGGTAGGCGGGAAGGATGAGGGGGATCAGGTCGTGGACGGTGACCAACGTCTTGCGAGCGCCGAGCAACGGCGGCGCGAAGTAGGGCACGTGAATGACATCTACGTCCTCGTGGAGGCAGGCCTGAGGAAAGGAGACTTGCTCGAACCAGAGCTTGGCGACGTTCTCACCTAGCGGGAGGGGAGTGCCCAGCAGGCGCTCCCTGATCTGCACTGGTTGTGGAAGCGCGCTTTTCTCGCCATTGCCGCCGCTCGGTCTGAAGAGAAGGCATTCGGGTCTGGCCTCCAGATCGAGCAACCCATGGGCCAGCTGGCGGGTGTATTGTCCGCTGCCAGTGTTCTCCCTATTCCAGAAGAACCCGTTGATCCCCAACCGCATCTACCGTTTCTCGATCCCAAGGATTCTCTTGACCCCATTGGCGATTCTCTCGTCTTCCTTGCGACTGTCCTTCACGAAGCGCTCCATATAGTCGCTTCGGCGCTGGCGCAGAGCCGGGGGCGCGACCACGGCGACGTCCTCCTCCGCAACTTCCTCTCGTCCGTCGGCCGCAGCCCGCGCCCGGGCAGCCTCCAAGAGCACGATCTCCGCCCGGTGCGACTGGATGTGCAGGGAGTTGATGAGCCTGATAGCGGACTCGGCTATTCGTGGCGGAATGGTCACCTTGGGCAGAAGGTCTTTGGCGCTGGCGATCTCGTCCGCGAGAGTCATTGTCTCATCCGCGTAGCTGGCGGCAAAGGACACGGAATCGTCGGCAAAGCGCCGGTTCCGCTCGTAGACATCCAGGCGCTGCTGGGCATCCTGCACTGGGGCAACGACGACCCGCAATCCCAGGCGATCCATGAGCTGTGGACGAAGGCTGCCCTCCTCGGGGTTCATGGAGCCGATGAGTAGGAACTCGGAGGGAAAAGTCCCGATCAACCTGCCTCGTCGCACCACGTAGTAGCCTCTCGACGCTGCGTCCA
>CAZOBP010000073.1:0-12961 GCA_964577995.1 uncultured Anaerolineales bacterium | reverse complement strand
TCAACCGCCACAGCCCCTGGGCCAAACCTCGCAGGCTGGCCACGGGATACGATGGGAGAAGCGACAGGGATCCTGCCAGGGTGGACCCACCTTCGGGGCTTCTACTCAACACCTCTCTCAGCAGCCAGGAGGCGAAGCATAGCACGGTGAGTAACTCCACCACAGACACCGACTGTCCCAGGAGGACCTTGGGTCTGAGGAAGAAGGGTATGCTCAAAGCAGCGAAAGCCACAGCCAGATCTATCCGCAGATAGACGAGGGGCGCCAGCACCGCGAGTGTCACCAGGCTGAGGATCATCGACGGCGAGAAGTGGTAGACACCAAGCGCGAGGGCGGTCAAGAGGATCTGACGCCACACCGGGAGCGAGACGTACCACTGAGCCACAAATCTCCACCATCCAAGCGAGGTGGGTAGCACCAGCAGGCGCACCAGCCGCCAAGCGACCACCAGGCCTACACCCGCCAGCACCAGAAGGGCCAGATAGTACCCTGCGAAGCTGGCCTCGCGGATAACGACGAAGCCGCCCAGGCCACCTCCATTGGTCCCGCTAGGGCCTACGACGAGGCGCGCCACATGCTCTCGGTACTCCAGCCCCCTGGCCAGCGTGACCCTACGCTCGCCAGAGCCGCTATCCAGAAGAAGGCGACCCTCCGACAGCGCGTTGGCTGGCTCGCCGTCCACAGTGACCGCGCTCAGCTCCACGGGCGAACGGCCCAAGATGTCCAGGCGGGTGCCTTTGAACCGAAGCACCAGCTCGTCACCTTCGACCGCTCCGGTAATCACGCCGTCTTCCTCGCGCCACGAACCCTCGTATGTAGCGGACCACGTGTCGCTGGGATACCACCCCGGGCCGGCCAGAGTGGCGCTCCCGGCCAACTCCTCGACCTTGGTATAGGTCAGTCGAGGCTCGAACTCGTCGGACACCAGCGAGAAGCCCTTGATGGGGTCGTCTGCATCGGCCATGGGGTGGAAGTGCTGGACGATCAGGACGCCCATCCAGGGCCACTCGTCCAGTGCCCGCTCGACGGCCTCCACCGTGCGCCGGGCCTGTACCTCCTCGCTGTCGCTGCCCCAGGGAGCGGCCCGCCCTTCCCAGGCAGGCGGCAGCGCGCACCATCCAAACTCGACAGCCCACACCGCCTTGCTCCTGTCGCCGTGGCTGGCCATGACCTCCCGCAGAAGGATGGCCCGGGAGAAATTGGCGCGTAGGGGAGACACCTGGCGATCTGAAGCCTCGTACCACATGCCGTAGGGCTTGATGGCCAGGATGTCGAAGAACTCTCTCGCCCCTGCTTCGTACATCTTCCGCAGGAAGAGGATGTCACTCATGTACCTGCCCCCCTCTTCCACGTTGGGGGCCAGGCCGGCGGTCAGCACCAGGGCTTCTGCATCGGCCTCCTTCACCGCTCCGTAGGCCGCTTGCAGAAGGTGCGTATAGGCAGCGGGATCGACGTACCTCTCTCCCCAATGGGGATAGAGATTGGGTTCATCCCAGATCTGGTAGTAGTCGATCTGGTCCCCGTAGTGAGCAGCGAAGGCGCTCACGAACTCCGCGTAGTCCTCGAAATCACGAGGCGGCGCATCCGAGGTGCCGGCGTCCATGGGCGCCCTGGCCCACTCTGGAGAGGTCTCCAGCACGGCGATGATCTCCAGATCGCGTTCCCGGGCAGCGGACACGATCTTGTCCCACGACCCCCAGTGGAACTCCCCCCGTCGAGGCTCAATCTCCGCCCACGGGAAGCTCTGTCTGACCCACTGAAACCCGCCATCCTGGATCAAAGTCAGGGCCCTGTCGAGTTCTTGGCCCTCGTATCTCTCCAGGGAGGCGTTCACACCCAGAGGGTACACCGCCGCCTGTGAGATATCGGGCGGGGTGCCATACCACACCCCCTGTGTCTCGTACGAGTGGTCTGTGATGATGGACAGGCCAACCGCCGCCAGAAAGCCCAGGCACAACACATAGAGGACCACCCCCAAGACGATGAGCGCACCCTCTCTGCCCCCAAAGGTAAGTCTCATTCTGCTTCGCCTGGAGCCGTCAGAACCGCTCATCCTGCTAGTCGCCTTGAACGTGCATCAGCCGGTTTCCCCGTCGTGGTGCTGGACTCCGGCGCTGCTACGCCAACTACCCCAGGTGTACATAGCGCTGGACCTTGGGTCCAGCGCTGTTTACACACCAGGTTCTCCGTGTTTCCTATTTCGCCCATTGAGGCAGAGTACCCCCTCCATCGGCGGTCAGTTGTCGCAGAGCACCGCTGGACAGGCTGAGAAGGTACAGATTGCCCTCCCGCATCGTCAGCAGGCCGTCCGCCCAAGGGGACCAGGCCAGCTCTGGCGCCTTCAGGCCCTCTTCTCCGTGCAATGGGAAGAGCTTCGTCTCGTTGCTGCCATCTCCATCCACCAGATACAAATCGTAGTCGCTGGCCTGAGAGTCCAAAGGGTTGAGGGCTGTGCAATACGCGATGCGACTTCTGTGCTGGTCGGCCGCCATGGACTCCGCCGGCGACCAAACGGGCGATGCCCACATGCCTACTTCCTCTGCCACTCGGACCTTCACCAAGCCGTCGATGCTGAGGACCCAGATGTCGAAGATTGGGCTCTCAGCGGCCACTTCACCCTCAGACACCGAGGTGGTGTGCACCGTGCACACCACAAAGCGTCCATCGGGCGACCAGGAGAGCGAGGGCACCCAAACCCAATCGGCGTAGGTGAGGTAGGCCGGGAAATCCAGCAGGGTCTGCCTCTCACCACTGGACAGGTCAATGAGGCCTATTTCGTCTGCATCGGCATAGGCAAAGATACGACCATCTGGCGACCACGCGAACTCGCTCCCCCACCAACCGTATATGCCGCCCGAGGATTCCGTCAACACCTGTGCCGCGTCACGCCCGTCGGCGGAAGCGATCCACAGGTCGTTGTTGGCTCGCCAGCCGGGCCGGCCCTCGATCCGCTCTGCCGTCGAGTAGGCGATGCGAGTCCCATCAGGCGACCACTCGGCGTACCTGACACCCTTGATGCCTAGGGGTTGCGCTTCATCGCCCACTACCACAGTCCCCACCACCCAGAGGCTATTCAGGGCTTCAGACTCCTCGTCTTCTAGCTCCGGCTTGCGAGAGAATAGGAGTTGGGTCCCATCGGGCGACAGTGCAACCACTCGCTGATCGAGGTCACCCGTGAAGGTCAGCGGGCGTTTGCCACCGCTAGCGCCTCTCATCATCCATGCGTTGCCATTGGAAACGTAGGTGATAGTCCCACTGATGGGCACCGAAGGTAGAGTCCCACTGACTCCGATGACTACGATCTCATCCACAGGCTCTATGGTCACCCTGCGAGCCGAAGGAATACGATTCACCTCCAGGTCGTTCTCGTATGTGATCAGGTACGTGACCTCTTCCTCTCCGTTCACACCCAGTTGCATGAGGCGGGTCTCGCCTTCATCTAAGGCCTCGTCCCTCAGCACCTGCCGCGAGAAGGACAGCACTTTCGTTTCAAGCTCGGTCTCCTCCCGGACGCGGGTGACGATGATGGTCATCCCATCGGTCGTCGGATCCCAAAGTGCCGGCTGCGTTCGGTCCAGCGAGCCCAGAGTGATGCCTTCTGCCTCCAGCGCCTCACGCACCGTGTCCTCTTGCGTCTCTACGATGCGCCTGGCGCCGTCCACTTCCATCGCGATGCGCTTGGCACCTTCGCAGCCGCTCAGCAGCAGCGAAACCGCAAGAAGAGATACAGTCACCCAGAATACCCAGCCTCGTTGCCGCCCCTTCCACTGCTGATCCATCTTCTCCCTCCGTGTCAACCGCCGTGGTATGCTACCACAAAGCGCGGCCAACCGCAACACATCAGGGAAGCCCAGGACGCACCGGCGACCAGGACCATCGTCCGAGCATAGGCTTCAGCGCCGTTGGCTTGGCACTCCCGTTGTGTTACAATCGACTCGCGATGCCTCTCGCCCTGTCCCGGCTACGAGGCAATCGTCCCTCTACCAGTCCAATCGTCGGAAAAGCAGTGGCGAAGGGAGTGTTCGATGAACAAGCGCAAGTGGGTCTGGATAGGTGTGGGTTCGGGCATCCTCCTCTGCTTGCTGATACCTCTGAGCTGTGTGGGACTCGGGCTGCTCTCGGTTTCCGGGGGCACAAGCACGGGGAGGGTCTGGGAAGACGCGGTGGCCGTGGTGCGCATAGAGGGCACCATCGTCTCCGGAAGCGAGCAGGACTGGGCCCTCACCACTACGGACAACGCCTACTCGGAATCCATCATCCAGCGACTGGAGCGGGCGCAGGAAGATCCCTCGGTGAAGGCCATTGTGCTCCGCGTCAACAGCCCAGGTGGCAGCATCGTGGCCACGGATGAGATCTACAGCGCCCTGAAGGAGACCACCAAGCCGGTGGTCGTTTCCATGGGGGAGATGGCCGCGTCAGGTGGGTACTACGTCTCGTGCGCGGCTCAGAAGATCGTCGCCAATCCGGTCACTCTCACCGGCAGCATTGGCGTGATATCGACGGTGCCCAACTTCGAGGGACTTCTGGATAAGATCGGCGTCGAAATGTTGGTGATCAAGAGCGGCGCCATGAAGGACGAGTTGAGCCCCTATCGCCAGCCAACCGAGGAAGAGATCGCTCATTGGCAAGGAATCACCGACGAGGCGTATGAGCAGTTCCTCGGTGTCGTGGCCGAGGGAAGAGATCTAGACCTAGAAGAGGCTAGAGAACTCGCCGACGGTCGAGTCTACACGGGCCAGCAGGCTCTCCAGCTAGGGCTCATCGATGAACTCGGGAACCTCTCCGACGCCATCGATCTGGCCGCCGACCTGGGCGGCATCGAAGGGGAGCCTCGAATCATCGAGTATCAGCGCGCCCCCAACCTCATGGAGATCCTGCTTAGCGGTCTCAGCCCACTCCCGGACCGGATCAGCATCGATGACCTCCTGGGCATCGAGCGGCGCTTTACCGTGCAGTATCTCTACATCAGCCCCTAGCATCATTGCTGGCTGCGAGGAAAAGCCGCGATGGGACTGGCGGCTCGCTCGTTATGTCGAGCAAAATGCTCGGTTGGTGGTGCTATCCACTAGGGACACGCAGCGTCGTCTAGCACGCTGACCGTCCCATCCTGGTAGTTGCTCACATAGATCCTGTCGCCCCACAGCGCGATGCCTTGTCCACCCTCCAGCGCACCCTGGCCGCCGATGGGCACCGTGCCGACGACTTGGAGCGTGGGACCATCAATGACGTACAGGAGATCAGCCTCCGCCGCGATGACGTACACCCGTCCCTTGGAGGAGTTGACCGCCAGGCCGTACGGCCTGTGGTTGGGGATATGTAGCGTGCCTACCACCGAGTTGGTGTTCGCATTGATCTTCAGCAGGTCGCCGCCATCGCGGTCGGTCACGAAGACCCGATTGCTGGTCGTGTTGGCTGCCGCGGCGAAGTACCCCGTCTTGCTCGGACCGATAGCGATGGGACTGCCACTGGGGGGAACCCGGTAGATGGGCCCTGCCCCATTCGTAGGCACGAAGACGTCTGAGCCCAGAGCGCCCAGCAGCGCCGGCTTGTTGAACATACTCATCAGGCTCTGGCCCAGGTGGGTGGCAACGTCGATCCTGCTCACGCGATTCGCGCCGAAGTTGGCCACATAGACGTACTGACCCGCGACGGTCAGTCCAAAAGGCTCAGCATTCGACGTGATGATGTCCGGACTGGCAGCGCCGCTGGGATCTATGGCCGACACCGTACCATCCGTCTTGTTGCCCACGAACAGCTCCCCAGACCCGGTGTGGTAGACCACTCCATTGGCCTGTGCTGTGCCGGGCACACCGGTATCCAGCGCGCCTAGCACTGTGTTGGTGTCCGCGTTGATGAGCACCACCACGGGCGCATCGTGTATAGCCACGTAGACCCTGTCCCCGTGCACCGCCACGCCCTTGGGGTGGCCTCCTACACTGATGGTGGAGATGGAGGTGGGCAGGCACGGACCCGCAGGCTGGGTACTCGTGGGTGTGGGAGGCACCGGTGTCTCTGTCGGCGGCGCTGGCGGTGAAGTAGGCGTAACAGGGGGAGGCCCCTGCTGCGTAGGTTGCGGCCCGGTCGGAGTTGCCTGTGGACCCTCCGGTGTAGCCTCTGGGCCCGCCGGTGTACCCTGTGGGCCCTGCGGAGTCGGATCTGGACCCGATGCAGTAGCTTCTGGGAGCGGTGCCTTCTTCACTACGAACGCTATAATCGCCGCTGACTCACCGACGTTCCCCGCCTGGTTGTACGCCTTGACCACGATGCTGTGAGCGCCCTCCATCTGGGCCCTCCACCTGAAGACCACAGAGAAGGAGGTCTGTCCCTCGGCGACCGGGCTCGCCTCTGTGGCCAGCAAGCCATCGTCAACCCACAGCTCCGCACGAGTCACCCCGGTGGAATCCGTAGCCGTGGCGTGGATGGGCACCGTGTCACCCACCGCCACCTGGACATCGCTGGGCGGGCGCTCGATGACCACGTGGGGAGGTTCCCCGCCACCGAGGAGACTACCCAGGTCGCAAGCCACTAGCGTGCCCGCGAGCGCCAGAAGGACCAGCACCGTGGGCAGCCGCTCGTGTCCACGCACTCCTATCATCGTTCTTTCCTCCCTCCCGGTTCAGAGCCACCCTGGCGAAAGAGTCATGCCGCCCCTGCTCTGAAGCCGGTCGCACCAGGCTTTGGGTCACACAGGGTGGTCTTGGTCTGCTCCGAACAGAGAGAAAGGACCGAGCAGCCTCGGCCCATCCCAAGCCCCATAGCTACTCGACCACGAACTCCACGTACACTATGTCGGTAGCTAGGCCCCCTCCATTATCTTCGCTGAAAAACGTGAACTCCCCGATGCACCAGATGCCAGGGGTCTGTGGTCCTATCTCAATGGCCACCGGGGCCCCCTCTCCCGGCTGCAGGCGGGGATCTCCAAGCGGCCGGCCGCTCCATCCTCCCAGGAAAGGCTGGTTCGCACGTATGTCGGCAAGCTCCTCTCCTGACCGGCGACGAATGAACACCGACATGCTCTCCAGAGGCACGTTGCCTGTGTTCTGGACAGAGAAGGTCACCCAGGCGTCGTCCTGGTAGTTGTGGTAACTCACCTCCGTCCCTATCTACTGGGCTTCCTCCCCCTGAACGGAGAATTGCAGCGCGATGGCTCCAGTGGACAGCCCTTGCCCACCATTCTGACTGAAGAATGTGAACTCGGCCTGGCACTCCACGCTACCACTCATCTCGCCCATCTGCACGGCCATGGCCGCGCCTTGCCCGGGCGCCAGGCTCTCATCGCCGGGAGGACGTCCGCTCCAGCCTCCCAGGAAGGGCCGAGGCTGCTGAACCTCCGTGTGCAGGACAAACGCTCCTTCACCGCAGTTCACCACCACGCTCACGCACTCCAGAGCTACTGTGCCAGTGTTGTCAACCCCGAAGGTTGCCCACCCGTCGCCCTGATAGTCGTGGAAGGACACCGTGGCAGCAGCCTGATCCTGGACAGCCGCGCCCACGTTCACGTCCTCGTAGGCGAAGTTGTTGGTTTCGTCAGGTTCATCGTAGGCGTCCATGGAGTCTGCCCAGGCATAGGCCGAGTACTGCCCGGGCGGCTGATACGTATATCGCATTTCCTGTACAACATCATCACCTGGCGCCAGGGAGGCAATGGCCTCGCTATGGACAGGCTCCTCTCCGGTGCCAGGGTCCCAGCCCCAGTGAAAACCCTCGGCTGCTGTGCCACCGCGGTTGAAGATGGTCACGCCGACCACGATCTCCTCACCAGGTGCTGGATTGACATTGCTCAGGGTCAAGTTGGTGAGGTCCAGATCCACAGGTTCCGCTGGTTCCGCCGTGGGGACCTCCGCCTCTATGGTCGGCTCCTGCGGCTGCGAGGTGGGCTCGCCCGTAGAGGTAGTGGGCTGCGCTGCCCCGCTGGGCGTCTGGACCGGTGTCTCAGGCGCTTGAGGCAAGGGGTCTGTTATCTCCGAGGCGCTACCCACCACCTGGATGGAGATGATCGCTGGCTCGGACGACTGGCCATCGGAGTCCACAGCCCTGACGGCCACGTTGAAAACGCCAACCTGGCTGCCCGTCCAGTACTGAACGCCAACGTACGTCGCCCCCGTGGCTGTGGTGGTGTCAATCACCTGACCACCACTCCACAACTCTAAACGAGACAGGCCTCGATCATCACGGGCGACCGAATGGATGGGCACCGTGCCTCCCACCTCTACCTGCCGTCCTGTGGGCGGAAACGTGATCTCCACCGTCGGAGCGGCCCCTTTTCCGAACTGGCAGGCCAGAGCGCCAGCGACGAGCGTCAGGCCCACCAACAGCACTGCCACCTTGCACCTTGCGTCCGTCCGTTTCATCCTCCCCTGCTCCCTTCTCCCTTGATAGTCCTCCACTGACAATGGCACGCATTATAGCACAGCGGTTTCACACAGCGCAAAAGCCGCGGCGCGGCTACCACGCACGCTCCTAGGACTGATCGCCGTCCCGTTGCAGACCTTGCTGGAGTTCGTAGAGCCTGTTGAGGGCCTCAAGAGGCGTCATCGTCGTCAGGTCCAGCTCCTTCAGCCTCTCCAACACGGGGTGCGAAGCTACATCGAAGAGCAGCAACTGCTGCGCTGTGACATCCGGCGGCCTGCCGCCCGGCACACGCGAGGAACCTTCCTCCAGCTTCTTCAGGATCTCCTCCGCCCTGTTGATGACTACCTTGGGCAGTCCGGCCAGTTCCGCCACGTGAATCCCGTAGCTCCGATCCGCGCCGCCGGGCACGATCTTACGCAGGAAGACCACGTTGTCTCCTTCCTCGGCCACCGCCACGTTGTAATTGCGGACCCTGGGCAGTAGCTGGGCCAGTTCTGTCAACTCATGGTAGTGCGTAGCGAAGAGGGTCTTGGCCCGCAGCCGAGGATGGTTGTGGATGTACTCCACAACTGACCAGGCGATGGAGATGCCGTCGTAGGTGCTGGTCCCGCGCCCTATCTCATCCAGGATCAGCAGGCTCCTGTCGGTGGCGTGATGGAGGATGTTCGCCGTCTCCACCATCTCCACCATGAACGTGCTCTGCCCCGCGCTGATCTCATCCTGCGCCCCGATGCGGGTGAAGATACGATCCACCACCCCAATGCTGGCCTCGTCAGCAGGGACGAAGCACCCCATCTGGGCCATCAAGACGATGAGCGCCACCTGGCGAAGGTAGGTGGACTTGCCCGACATATTCGGTCCGGTGAGAACGATGATCTGGCCCTCCTCCGGCACCAGATGCAGGTCGTTGGGCACGAAAGGCTCCTCCCGTTGCGTCAGTTCCACCACGGGGTGGCGTCCGGCCACGATCTCCATCGCGTCTGAGTCGCTCAGGTTGGGGCGTACGTACCGGTGAACAGCGGCCACCTCGGCCAGTGCAAGATACACATCCGCGCGGGCCACAGCCCGGGCCGTGTTCAGAATGCGAATTGACTGCTCTGCTATCTGCTGGCAAACCTGCCGATAGATCACCGCCTCCAGGTCCGTCGTGCGCTCCTCGGCGTTGAGGATCAGCGTCTCGTACTCTTTTAGTTCGGGGGTGATGAACCGCTCGCTATTGACCAGCGTTTGCTTGCGGATATACTCCTCGGGGACTTTGTCCATGTGCGGCTGGGTGACCTCCAGGTAGTATCCAAAGACCTTGTTGTAGCCCACCTTGAGGGATTTGATCCCCGTCCGCTTCCTCTCACGGCTCTCCAGCCCGGCCACCCACTGCTTCGCCTCTCTGGCAGACGAGCTGATGGCGTCCAGCTCTGCCGAGAAGCCTGCTGCAATGACTGCTCCACCGGCCAACGTGGCCGGGGCTTCCTCGTCGATGGCCTGCTCGATCAACTCCGCCACATCCTCGCACGGATCGAGCTGCTCCAGAAGATCCCTCCACACGGGTTCCTCGTCGGTCAGTGCAGCCAGCGCCTGTCGTATCGAGGGCACGACTTCCAGGCCCTGTCTCAAAGCCAGCAGTTCTCTGGGTCCCACCACGCCCTGCACTATCCGATTGCTCAGCCTCTCCAGGTCGCGGAGTCCCTTCAGGAGTTCTGTCAACTGTGCCCGGAGTGGACCGCGCCCATAGAGCGCTTGCACCGCATCCAGCCGCCGGTTCAGCTTTTCTACGTCCAGCAACGGCTGGCTCAGCCAGCGATGGAGCAGCCTGCCGCCCATCGGCGTGACCGTGGTGTCGAGCACCCCCAGGAGTGTTCCCTTCACCTTCCTTCCACGGATGGTCTGAGTCAGCTCCAGGTTGCGCCGGGTAGCCGAGTCGAGAGCCATGAACTCAGAGGTCGAGTAGGTGAACAGGCTGTCGAGCTGATCGAGGGCCGCCTTCTGCGTTTCCGAGAGGTACTGCACGATGGCACCAGCCGCACCCACGGCCAGGGGCAGTCCATCGCAACCGTACCCCTGGAGGGTAGCCACACCGAGATGGTCAAGCAGCGCCTGGCGCGCGTTGCCCGCTTCGAACCTCCAGGAGTCGTACGGCGTGAAATACGTTACCGATTCATGATTCAGTTCGCCAACGACCTCGCCCGGAACCGAGCTTTCGGGCACCAAACACTCCGCCGGTTGGATGCGGGCGAGCTCCTGTCGAGCCCGCTCGAAAGCATCCGCGCCCTCGAACTGCGTGGTGCCGAACTCTCCAGTGGTTATGTCTACGTAGGCCAGGCCCACCCTATTCTCTTCCACGACCAGAGCGGCCAGGTAGTTGTTGCGCTTCTCCTCGAGAAGCTCCGGCTCCAGGATCGTGCCTGGGGTGATGACCCGTGTGACCTCACGGGGCATGAGGCCCTTGGACGTCTCACTCCCCACTTGATCGGCGATGGCCACTTTGTGCCCGGCGTTGATGAGCTTGGCGATGTAACCCTCCACGGCGTGGTGGGGCACACCGGCCATGGGCACACGCTGCTGCTTGGTCACCGGTCGGGAAGTGAGGACGATGTCACAGACCTGCGCCACCAGCTTGGCGTCGTCGTCGAAGGTCTCGTAGAAATCGCCGAGGCGGAAGAGGACGACAGCATCGGGATGCCGCCGCTTGATCTCCAGATACTGCTTGCGCATGGGGGTGGTCATCTGTGACCCGATTCCTCTCTCCAATGGCAAAGAAAAGAAAGAAGGGCGGGTTGTAACCCGCCCTCTATTCTATCACGATCCAGGACCGGCGGCTATGGGAGGCATCAGAGACCGTGCTTCATAGCCAGAGGATACCACCAACTCTGTCTCAGCAAAGGGGTAGAAAGCGGCTCGCCTAACACTGCTTCCAGCACCTCGGAGCACCTTGTACCATAGCTCTCGTTGACTACCTCTTCCACCAACAGGTCGTCCGTCACCGTGGCACCCCAGTGTACAGTCACACTCTCCCCTGGCCCCAGACTCAACCCCGTCCATCGCACCTCATCGCCCACCAGTTCTCCGCCATCCAGCACCCAGGCGAACTCTGTTTCCAAAGGCACCCGGTCCGTGATCACCACCCCCGTGGCCACGTGGTGCCCTTCGTTGTGCACGGTCAGGGTATACTCCACCTCCCCTCCCGGGAAGCCCAGCTCTGGCTCCACTTCCTTGCTGATGGTCAGCATGGGCAGCCCGACGACTGTGGTCACGGGCGCTCCCATCACCGGCCCAATCTCATCGGTCCTCACCCCGTACTGCTCGTTGTCTACCACCGTGTTGTCCGCGAGCCCTTCAGACACGGTGACCACCAGCGTCCTCTCCAGTGAGTTCCCTGGCTCCAGGGACGCAACCGTCCAGCTCACCACCTCCCCCATCAGCTCTCCTCCATCGCTGGCCCAGTGGAAGGTTGTGTCTGGGGGTATCCGGTCCGTGATCACCACCCCCGTCGCTTCCCACCCTCCACCGTTGGAGACCTCGATGGTGTAGGTCAACTCCTCCCCAGGTAGCACCGGGTCTGGCTGATCACTCTTGGCGATCGATAGCACCAGTTCTCTCACTGTGGTCCTCACCACCGCTCCCGTCACCGCGTCCGGCACCTCCTGGCACTCCACCCCGTACTCCTCGTTCTCTATTTGGGTCCCATCGGCGAGCCCTTCCGCCACGGTCACCACCATGGTCCTCTCCACGGTCTCCCCCGACCCCAGCTCGGCGATGGACCAGGTGACGACGCCCCCTGTCTCCTCCCCTCCGTCGCTGGCCCAACTGAACACTGTGTTCACGGGCACTCTGTCGCTGATCGACACCTCTGTAGCCCCTATCCCCCCGTTGTTCTTCACCTCCAACGTGTAGGTCAGTGTCCCTCCCCCTCGCACGGGGTCCGGCTGGGCCGTCTTGGTGATCTCCAGCAAAGGTACTCCCACCCTGGTCAACACCGGCACCCCCATCACCGGCCTGCTCAGCTCCTCGCTATTCGCCCCATACTCCCCGTTGTCGACGAGGGTACCATCTGTGAGACTCTCTTCAGTCTGCACCACCATGGTCCTGGTTTCTTGCTCCGCCACACCCAGGCTGCCCACACTCCAGCTCACTACCCCTTCCGTCTCCTCGTAGTCGTCGCTGGCCCAGTGCAGGTTCGTGTTCAGGGGCAC
Organism: uncultured Anaerolineales bacterium; assembly: GCA_964577995.1. Classification (GTDB taxonomy): domain Bacteria; phylum Chloroflexota; class Anaerolineae; order UBA7937; family B3-Chlor; genus JAUVXJ01. The sequence goes on along the minus strand of CAZOBP010000073.1, from coordinate 422 downwards.
TCTATCCGTCATCACCAACCCACCTATGCTCTCCTCGCTCACGTTGGACAGCCGGATGGTGTAGGTCACCAGCTCCCCTGGCAGCACCGGGTCCGGCAAGTCGCTCTTCCAGATCCAGACCTCGAAGGGCACCTCGTCCGCTCCTATGTCCACCCGGCTCCCCATCGGCCTGGGCTCACCATCGATGTCCACGGACGGAGCCAGTCCAGGATCGCGGTGCCCCGCATCCACGGCGGGGGAGGTCACCCACAGGTGGTAATCCCAGTTGTCCGGGTCCACGAACCAGGGGTCCGAGGAGATGTTCCCCGCCCCTGGGCTGAGGCCGTAGTAGTCGGACACACTGTTGCCCCACAGGTCATTGTAGGTTACGTCGGGAGTGCCGCTCCCGGCGTTGTAGATACCGTAGGTGTGGCTGACGATGA
>CAZOBP010000072.1:0-13224 GCA_964577995.1 uncultured Anaerolineales bacterium | reverse complement strand
TCCTCTCTTCGGTCCACAGCTCCGATCTGTAAACGATGTCTCCGACGAGGTCACCGGGACGAGGAGCCCAGACGCACAGGGGCCGCGCGGACCCAAGTGCTGGCTGGACAGGACCGATTGCAGAACCCTCGCACTCCGGGGGAGTAGTCCAGCCTGCCCCAGCGATGACGGGCATCCCACGCAGAGGACGTGGACGGACCACCTCAGCCCTCACGCAGAGGCCAGGCAAGGGCCTGGAACCCTACACAGCTAGATACCCCGGCCCCCGACGTTGGTGCGGAATGCGGCCGGTACAGTCACTAGGGCGAAGACAGCACCCTCCAAGTGCTGCCGTCTGGTCCGTCCTCCAGGACGATTCCCATCTCGGACAGCTTAGCACGGATGCTGTCCGCCATCTGGTACTCTCTGGCTGCACGCAGCTCGGTACGCACCGACACGAGCAGATCCACCAGGTCCTTGGCCTCGAGGCCTGCCGGGGTCTCTTGAAGCGAACCCAGTTGGATCTCGGCAGCCACAAGCTCATCGCGAATGCTCGCAGCCAACTCGAGGAGGGGCTGTGGACCGATGGCGAGTTGTCGCTCCCGCAGCGTCAATCCCAGCACGCCGGCCAGCTCATGCAGTACCTGTTGGCTGGCAGCGAGGGCCACTCCTGCTACGCCAGAGTCTCGGGCCAGGTTGATGGCGCGTCCTAGATCGAACAGGTGGCCGATGGCCCGTGCGGTGTTGAAGTCATCGTCCATAGCCTCGATGAACTTCTTGCGCGAGTCGTCGGCGACGGCCAGCAGTTCCTCTCCTCCGCCAGCAGCTTCTTCCGACACGGGCTTCAAGGCAGTGTGCAGCCGTTCCAGGCCTCGGTCTGCGGCCAGAATGCCCTCTTCGCTCCAGGTAATCGGGCTGCGATAGTGCGACGACAGGATGAACAGACGGATGGCATCCGGGTTGTATCTACGCAGGGCTTCCTCACAGCTAATGAAGTTGCCCAGGTGTCGCGTCATCTTCGCCTGTTCTTCGCTGGGGCGGAGCAAGCCGTTATGCAACCAGTATTTGACGAAGGGCACCTTGCCCGTATAGGACTCCGACTGGGCGATCTCGTCCTCGTGGTGGGGGAAGATCACGTCTTCGCCTCCGCCATGGATATCTATCTGGTCGCCCAGGAACTGATTAGACATGGCGGAACACTCGATGTGCCATCCGGGCCGCCCCTTGCCCCAGGGGCTGTCCCAGCTAGGTTCTCCTGGCTTGGCGGCCTTCCACAGGGCGAAGTCCAGCTCGTTCTCCTTTCTGGGATCGACCTCAACCCTCGCTCCGGCCCGCATGGCGTCGAGGGATTGGCGGGTGAGCTTTCCGTAGTCGGGGTCGCTAGAGATGCGGAAATAGACATCGCCACCCACCTGGTAGGCGTGTCCCTTTTCTATCAACCTCTGCACCATCTCCTGGATCTTGGGGATGACCTCGGTGGCTCGCGGGTAGTGAGTGGCTCGCTGGACGTTCAGGGCGTCCATCTCATTGAGGAAGCGCGCACTGTACTTCTCCGCCAATTCCTTCACAGTCACGCCCAGCGAGTTGGCGGTCTGGATGATGCGGTCCTCGATGTCTGTGAAGTTCTGCACGTGCTTCACCGTGTAGCCCCGATACTCCAGGTACCTCTTGATGGCGTCAAACGCCAGGTAGGACATGGCATGACCTACGTGGCAAGGCCCGTAGACGTTGGGACCGCACACGTACATCAGCACTTCCTTGTCCTTCAAGGGCACGAACTCTTCTTTGCTTCGACTCAGTGTGTTGTATGCTCTGAGGGTCATCTCAATCACTCCCTTCCTGCGGTGATGATCGGCCAGCTACCAGGGATGCCGCGCGAGATGGCATCCCGCAGGACAGGTGCATTTGGCCGTCATCAGGACGAGAAAGAGGCTTGAGAGTCTGTTGCCCTTTGGATACATCTCTCTCTACCCAGCAAGGCCACGATAACCGCCAGGTTCGGGCCGTGGAGGCCTCCCGTCAGGCCTGCTCTCAGAGGGAACATGATCTGTCTGGCCCCGAGGCCAGCTTGCTGCTTGAGCGCCTCCCTCAGATCAGATAGGATTGAGTTCGCCTGCTCGACGTCGGGAGCCTCGATGGACTTCACGTTTTCCACAAAGGCGTCAAGCACGTCGCTCGCCGCCGCGTCGCTCAGGACCTCCCTGGCCTCCGCCGTGTACGACATTCCGTCGATGAACGCGAAGCCGACGTGCAGAGGCAGCTCACCTAGACTGTCCACTTCCTCCCGCACGTTGTCCACCAGGAGATCGAGCCATTCCTGTGCTGAATAGGCGGTGCCCGTGCTGCGATCAGCTTCACCATAGGCCGCTGCCAGGAACGAGGCTGCTTCCGGGGCGATGCGCTCGACGGGCAGATGGCGTATGTACCACTTGTTGAACCAGTTCAGACGTTCCAGATCGAAGATGGCAGGGCTCGTGGAGATCCGCTCCCAGGTGAAAACATCGCCTAGCTGCTCTGCGGTGAGAAGTTCCTGCGTGTCGCCGGGCGACCATCCGAGCAGGGCAAGGTAGTTGACCATCGCCTCGGGAAGGTAACCCCTCTGCCGAAAGGAGGACGCGGAGGTGTCTCCCAGTCGCTTGCTCAGCTTGCCGCCGGTCCTGTCCAGGATCAGGGGCAGATGGATGAAGCAAGGAGGATCCCACCCGAAGGCCTCGTAGAGGAGCATGTGGCGGGGGGAGCTGGGTATCCACTCGTCGGCCCTGAGCACATGGGTAACCGCCATCAGGTGATCGTCAACCACATTGGCCAGATGGTACGTGGGATAGCCATCGGACTTGAGGATGATGAAATCATCCAGGGAGTCGTTAGGGAAACTGATCTCACCGCGCAGGAGATCGTGGAACAGCGTGCGTCCGTGGTCAGGAGTCCTGAACCGTATCACGGGCTCGATGCCCTGGTTCCGGTAGCGGGTGGCCTCTTCGTTGGTTAGCTCGCGGCAGCGTCCATCGTAGCCAGGAGGCTGGCCGCGCCGCCGCTGTTCTTGACGCATGGTTTCCAGCCGCTCTGGAGAGCAGTAGCAGGGATAGGCCTGCCCTTCGTTCACAAGTCGCTGTACGTGAGAGTGGTAGATGTCCAGTCTACGCGATTGGTGGTAGGGCCCGACGTCCCCGCCCTTCTCGGGGCCCTCGTCCCAGTCCAGGGACAGCCACCGGAGACCGTCGATGATGCCCTGCTCAGCGTCTTCAGTACTGCGAGCCACGTCGGTGTCTTCGATGCGCAGGATGAACTCTCCATCGTAGTGTCGTGCGAACAGCCAGTTGAAAAGGGCCGTGTGCACATTGCCGAGGTGGAGCTCACCAGTGGGACTGGGAGCGAAGCGAACGCGGACTCTCTCACCCATGATCCTCAGCCACCAGTCGCTGATAGGTATGGGCGATCATCGGAGCCGCCTCGTGTGCTGGTATCCTGTGGGTGTTGATGACGAGGTCGTAGAGAGTGGGATCCAGCCAGTTGACCTGGTGATACTGCCGGAGATAGTCCCTCCGCGCCATGTCACTGGCTTTGAGTCGCTTTGCTGCCTCTCTTTCCTCGATGCCCTCCCGCTGGGCCAGGATGACTACCCGATGATCGAAAGGGGCGACTACCTGAACGTGGAGAGCACGGGGGGCGTCGCGCAGGAGCACCTGGCTGCCTCTTCCCGCTATGACCACGTTTCCCTCGCGAGCGAGGTCGCGGATCACCATCCCCACCATATCGACGTAATCCTTGAGAGTAACCGAGAAGGAGGGCACAGCGGGAGAGAAGATGCCTCCGTATGGCTGGCTCACGGGCCGCGCTGCCTCTCTTTTCCAGGCCTCAGCCGTGCTGGGCACAGCAGGCATCGCGTTGACGGCCCGGAGTATGCGCTCAGCCAGGTTCCTGCGACCCTCGTAGGCGATTTCCTCCAAGGCGATCTTGGGCACGCCAGCGTCCTCGGCTGCCCTGTAGATGATCTCCCGGTCTATGAGGCGGAAACCAAGCATGTTGGCTACGTTGGCCGCGATCTCACAGCCGTGGCTGGCCAGTTGCCTTGACACCGTGATGACGCTCATGCCGAACGAAACCTATCTCCTGGCCTGGCGGTTCTGAGGCTGGGCGAAGATCATCCGGCCCTGTGCTGTCTGAAGCACTTTAGTCACCGTCACGTCCAGGCTGTGGTCTATGTGCCTGCGCCCGTCCTCCACGACCACCATGGTGCCGTCATCCAGATACCCCACGCCCTGATTGGGCTCCGTGCCTTCCTGGATGATGCGCACCTTGAGGGTCTCCCCGTGCAGGACCGCGGTCTTCACCGCGTTGGCCAGTTCGTTGATATTCAAGACCCTGATGCCCTGTAACTGTGCTACACGGTTGAGGTTGTAGTCGTTGGTGATGATGGGACACCGGAGGGTCTTGGCTAACCGCACTAGCTTGCCGTCCGCGTCCCTCATTCCCTCCACATCCATGTCGGTGATGCGGATGGGCACTTCGGAGTCCTGTTGCAGCCTGTTCAAGATATCGAGGCCCCGACGGCCCCGCTTGCGCCGGAGGGCGTCGGACGAATCGGCAATGTACTGGAGCTCGTCCAGAATGAACTTGGGCACGAGTAGTGTCCTCTCGATGAAGCCCGTCTGGCTGATGTCGGCGATGCGACCATCAATGATGACACTCGTGTCCAGCAGAACGACGCGGTCCTCAGACCGCCGCGGCTTTCCCTTTCCGATCGTGGAACTCGAGATGGCCAGCAGGTCGTCTGCGCGCATGATCATGATGCCCATGCCCAGGAGGCCGAAGATCACGCTAGCCAGGAGTGGCATGATCGTTCGCATGTTCGAGGGCAGGAACGAGAGGCTGAAGGCGAGGGGCAAGGAGATGACCAATCCGATCACCAGGCCGATGGTTCCCATGAGGAGATGGCGGGCCGGTATCTGCTTCAGTTTCCTGCGCAGCCAGAGGATGGGTCTTATGGTGAACCAAGGCGTGAGCAGCAGGCCAAGTCCGGCCCCCGCTATGGCCAGCGCCAGGGCAGGACGAAGGTAGGGAACACTGAAGGCATCGGCAGCCCCAGACCTGGTAGCAATGAAGTCACCTACGCCCCAGCCCAGGGCCGACATCAGGGCCATACCCACAATTCGCAATATGAGTTCTCTGCGTCCCATGCGGTCCCTCCACGTCACGTGCGAAATGATTCCACTATAACAGAATGAGTGTACCGTAGAGTACACTCATGTCAGAGATCCGCCCGCTGGTGTTGACCGTCTCGCGCTTGTGGTCCTGCGTATGAAAAGAACCGATCAAGAAGATGAGTCCTTACGCCGCCACTTCCTCGTCGGGGATGGCGCATTCCTCAGCGCGAAGCCCGGTCACACTACTTGGGTGTAGCTCGTGCCACGTAGTGGTCTCTCGGCATTCAGGTGAATTGATGGGAATCGAAACCAGAGAGACTGGCTCTGAGTTAATACTACCAGATTCTTTGCCGGGTGTCAAGGATACGACGCGGCCTGGCTGGCACCACAAGGTCAATGTGATCTCTCTCCCACCTACAACGGCCAGGAGTCCTGACAGACAGGCATCAGGACGCGTTGCCACCTCCAGGCCGCATCTGTGTCTAGGCCTACGGCGACGAGGCTCCAGTACCAATCGGATGCGGAAATTGCTATAATGAGGTCTGTCTGCCACCGGGGGAGGAACCATGCGCCTGGCCATCACAGGAGCCAACGGACAACTGGGGAGGAGCCTCCAGGACTCGCTTGCGGGCAACGAGTTCCTTCTCGTTGACCTTCCAGAGTACGATGTGACGCAAGGGGCGACCGTAGAGGCCATCGTCGATTTCGAGCCGGAACTGGTCATTCACGCCGCAGCGATGACTGACGTGGACGGGTGTGAGAAGGACCCGGAGATGGCCTACAAGGTCAATGCCCTCGGTACCCGCAACGTTGCTCTGGCCTGCCAACGGTGCGGTGCCGCTATGCTGTACGTGAGTACGGACTATGTCTTCGACGGCACCAGTGATGAGCCCTATCTGGAGTACGACGAGCCCCATCCCATCAGCGTCTACGCCACATCCAAGCTGGCCGGCGAGGAGTTCGTTCGGGATCTGCTGAGCAGGTTCTACATCGTGCGCACGGCCTGGCTCTACGGTAGAACGGGCGACAACTTCGTGGAGAAGGTGCTGGACCTGGCCGAGCGAGAGGACGAGCTGTTTGTGGTGGCCAATGAGTTTGGTTCCCCCACCTACGCCCCGGACCTGGCCCAGGCTATCGCTAGCTTGGTGTCGCACGGTGTGTACGGTATCTACCACCTCATCAACGAGGGGGCTTGCTCGCGATACGAGTTCGCAGCAACAATCCTGGAGTTCGCAGGCAACAACCGTGTCACTGTTCGCCCCACGAGGGTCTATCCCCGGGCGGCCAGGGTCCCGCGCCGGGCTCTGTTGCGCAACTTCTCCGCGGTGACACAGTTGGGGATAGTCTTGCGGCCCTGGAAAGAAGCGCTGCGTGCCTATTTCGAGGAGAGAAGTCGTGCGTGACGTCGTGGATCAGGCCATATTCGAATGCTTCCCCCACTACATCCGAGCGATAGTGGTCGCCAGAGGGATCAATAACCAGGGCGCGCAGCCCGAAGTGGACGAGATGCTGCGGGAGGCCGAGGCCCGCTGCGAAGCTCTCTTTGCCCAAGAGAACCTGACCACCCATCCGCGTGTCGCCAACTGGAGGGAAGCATACAAGACCCTGAACATGAAGCCGGGAAAGAACTACTCCTCTGTGGAGGCCCTGGCTCGACGGGCAAGGGGAGGTTCGCCAACGCCGTATATCAGTACCCTGGTGGCGCTGATGAATGGTTTGTCCCTCGATCATTTGGTTCCCTGCGGCGGGGACGATCTGGATGCTGCCCATGGCGATCTCGTCCTGCGACTGGCCACGGGAGATGAGAGCTGGGTACCACTGGGCCAGAGAGAGGCATCACACCCGGAACCGGGAGAAGCGGTCTACGTGGACGAGCAACAGGTACTGTGCCGGCGGTGGAACTGGCGACAGGGGGATGGGACCAAGGTGTTGCCGTCCACCTGCAATGTGCTGATTAACATGGACTGCCTCCCGCCCGTGGACAGTGAGGAAGCCGAAACGCTGGTGGTCGAGCTGAGTGATCTCGTGAGGCGATTCTGCGGGGGAACGGTACAACATCGCCTGATCACGGCCAGCGAACCTGCCGTGGAGTTGGGTTGACGTGGAGGAGCGTCCCCTGATCTCCGTGGTCATCCCCAACTGGAACGGGGTCAAGCACCTTCCTACCTGCCTGGACTCTCTGCGAGGCCAGACCTATCCCCGATTCGAGGTCGTCGTCGCGGATAACAACTCCCACGATGAGTCGGTGGCCCTGATGGAGAGAGAGTATCCCGAGGTACGGGTACTCGTTCTCAGGGAGAATCTGGGTTACACCGGGGGCGTCAACGCCGGAATCGAGGCGGCAAGAGGTGAGATCCTCGCCGTACTCAACAACGATACCGAGGTGGACCCCCGATGGCTGGAGGAGCTCTGGGCAGCGTTGGAAAGGCACCCCGAGGCGGGGTCAGCGACGTCCAAGATACTGCTCTTCGACCAACGAACGATTTTCAATTCGGCTGGGGATCTGTACAGCATAGAAGGCCTTCCCGTCAATCGGGGTGTGTGGGAGGAAGATCAGGGCCAGTTTGACGACGACGGCGGCGAGGTTTTCAGTCCCTGCGGAGGAGCGTGTGCCGTGCGCCGCTCCATGCTCGACGATCTGGCCTCGAAGGGACAGCATGGGCCCTTCGACGACGGTTTCTTCTCCTACTGCGAAGACGTGGACCTGGGCTGGCGGGCCCAACTGGCGGGATACAGGTGTCTCTACGTGCCTACAGCAGTGGTCTACCACCGGCTTAGCGCAACCGGCGGCGGCAAGATCGCCAGCTACTACACCGGCCGCAACACCATCTACGTGCTGGTCAAGAACTACCCCGCCTCGCTGTTCAGGAAACACTGGCGGCGCATCCTGCTCGCCCAGTGGAGGATCACCTGGGAGGCGCTGAAGGCCTGGCGCGGTGAGGCGGCCAGGGCACGGGTTCGAGGCCAGCTTCGTGGGGTGTGGGATGCACCGCGGATGCTGCGCCAGCGACGGGTCATCCAGGAGAGTCGCGTGGTCAGCGACCGGGACCTGGAATCGATACTCATCAGCTAGGAGCACTATGGATATGGAACGTCCATTCGTATCTATCGTTGTCCCCGCATACAACGAAGAGGGCAGGCTGCCTCAGACGTTGCCCCGCATCGTGGAGTTCCTGAAGGCCCAGTACTACCTGGGCGAGGTGATCGTCGTTGATGACGGCAGCAGGGACGGTACCGTCAGTGTAGTGGAGGGTATCGCGGCGGAGACCCCAATCGTTAGGCTGATCAGGAACGAGCATCGGGGCAAGGGATACGCTGTGAAAACCGGTGTGATGGCGGCCCTGGGCGACCACATCTTCCTCTGTGACGCCGATCTCTCCATGCCTATCGAGGAGGTAGCCAACTTCCTGCCCCCGGCGCTGGAGGAGTACGACGTGGCCATCGGCTCGCGTGAGGTGGAGGGTGCCAAGAGGTACGACGAGCCGGGCCTGCGGCACCTCATGGGCCGCGTGTTCAACACCCTCGTGCGGCTGCTGGCGGTGAGGGGTTTCCAGGACACCCAGGCGGGTTTCAAATGCTTCGCCCGCGAGGCTGCCCAGGAGGTCTTCCCCTACCAGACCATGGACGGCTTTGGCTTCGACGTGGAGATCCTGTTCATTGCCCAGAAGCGAGGCTGTCGTATCGTTGAGGTGCCCATCAACTGGTACTATATGAGCAACAGCCGCGTCAGCCCCGTCAGCGACTCCATACGCATGGTTCGCGAGATCCTCGAGGTGCGTTTGAACGACTGGCGAGGATTGTACGATGCAAGTCGGCCTGCCTCGCCGGCATAGGAGTGCATCTTCGAGCGAGAGGGTCTGCAAACTCCCCGCCGTGTGTGGCAACGCCATGATCATGTTCTTGTGTCGAGAGACAGGTCCTGTCCGGCGAACCCGACCGGAAAAGCCACTGGATTGAGGCGTGCCGGATGGTGAGCAGAATCAGGCATCTCATCATTGGATCCCCTTTGCCCACAGAACAAGCAGCGCACAGGCGACTGAACAAGATACGAGCTCTGGCGGCATTCTCGCCTGATGCCCTGTCGTCCCTCGCCTATGCCAATGAGGAGATCTTCCTGGCCCTGGTCGTGGCTGGCAGCGCAGGACTCGTTCTTTCGCTGCCCATCGCATTGGCCATTGCTGGGCTCCTGACCCTCGTCGCGCTCTCCTACTATCAGACGATTCAGCGCTATCCGACCGGTGGCGGTTCGTACGCAGTAGCCCGGGAGAACCTGGGGGCTTGGGCGGGTTTGATCGCTGGGTCCGCACTGCTCCTTGACTACGTGCTCACGGCAGCCGTCAGCCTGACGGCCGGTGTGGCAGCCATCGCGTCTGCGTTCCCCGTCCTATGGAATCATCGTGTGGGGTTGTCGTTACTGCTGCTGGTCATCATCACCCTGCTGAATCTGCGTGGGATACGCGAGACCGGGACCTGGATGAGCATCCCGGTCTACCTGTTCATCGTGGCCTACCTGGTGATGATCGCCATTGGCACAGGTAGAGCGATTGTGCAAGGGCCTGGTTCGCTGGTCACCGTTGCCCCCCAGGCCATCCATCCCCTCACAGCGCTCCTGATCCTGCGGGCATTCTCGGTGGGTTGCACGGCGTTGACCGGGATCGAAACGATGAGCAATGGGGTTCCGGCTTTCAAACCGCCGGAATCGAAGAACGCCGGGCGCACCTTGATGGTCATGGCTGCGCTGATGGGCCTGCTGTTCGTGGGCAGTATGGGCCTGACCCAGTACATGGCGGTCATGCCCGGCCCACAAGAGACGATCACCTCAGCGCTCGCGCGGCGGCTCATGGGCGGCGGGACGGCCTACTTCGTGATCCAGGGTAGCACCATGCTGGTCCTGGCCGTGGCTGCAAACAGCAGCTTTGCGGGCTTTCCGCGTGTGGCGTCGATCATGGCCAGAGACGGCTACCTGCCGCGCCAGTTGGCTAGCCTGGGGGACCGGCTGGTGTTCAACAACGGCATCCTGGTGCTGGCGGTCGTTACGGGAGGCCTGATCGTTCTCTTCGAGGGTGATACCCACGCGTTGGTGCCGCTCTTTGCCCTGGGGGCGTTTCTTGCTTTCACGCTGTCGCAGACGGGCATGGTTGCCATGTGGATGCGGGAGCGAGGACGCGCATGGCGGCTGAAGGCGTTTCTCAATGGCGTTGGCGCTGTGGCCACCGGGGTGACGGTGATCGTCGTCGGCGTGACCAAGTTCGCTGCCGGGGCCTGGATCACCATCTTGCTCATTCCGATCATCGTCGTTGCCTTGCTCAAGATGCACGCTCACTACGAGGCCATCGCGCAGGAGTTGTCGCTCAGCGGGTCGCCGCCGTCGCTGGCAGTTCCTCGACATCCGCGAGTAGTGATCCCCATTGCCGGCGTCCACCGCGGGATTGTGGATGCCATCGCCTTCGCCAGATCGATATCTGACGACGTGACGGCGGTGCACGTGGAACTGGAACCTGGCAGCGGAGAGCGTGTGCTCCAGAAGTGGGAGCGGTGGTGGCCGGACGTGCCGTTGGTCATCGTGCCGTCGCCCTATCGCTCCATCGTTGGCCCATTGCTGGATTTCCTCGATGAGACCGATGTGCACCACGACGATGGGCAGCTTGCCACCGTGATCTTGCCCGAGTTCGTGCCTGCCGCATGGTGGCAGCACGCGCTTCACGCGCAGACGGCATGGCTGATCCGGACAGCCTTGCTCTATCGCCGACGACATCTCGGTTATCAGCGGACGATCATAGACGTTCCGTTTCATCTGGGACGCTGAGCCGCGACAGTCAACGGGTCCGGCGTGACCCCTGCCCGTCTCGGTGTGCTGGGTCTGCCCGGTCCGTCATCCGGGATCGTGGGAGCTACGCCGGGCAGCAATTGGAGGGTGCTATGGAGTACGCGGAGATTGTGGCAGATCTGGCGCCCTGTGGGCTGAGTTGCCGCAAGTGTTTCGCCAACACGAAGGGCGAGATCGCTGTGCTGAGCACGGAGTTGCTGGAGCGGCTGGGTTCTTTCGGCATCTACGCCGAGAGGTTCTCGGCCTTCCTCCCGGCCTTCAAGGAGTACCCCGCTTTCGAGGGGTTGCTGGCGTACTTCGCCCAGGGGCACTGCGATGGATGTCGCCAAGGCACCTGTCTGTACACTAACTGTGGGGTTGCCACCTGCTACCAGGAGCAGGGTGTGGATTTCTGCTTCCAGTGCGACGAGCTCCCTTGTGAAAAAACCAACTTCGACCCGCATCTGGAGCGCAGGTGGCGCCAGATGAACGAGCGGATGAGGGAGATCGGGGTCGAAGCCTACTATGAGGAAACGAAGGATCTGCCGCGCTATGTGTGACCGTTGGCTCCGTGTTGGGTCGTCCACATTGGCTAGCTGGCAGATCGAGCGCGACACTCCCCGCACGGCGTCTATGGGTGGCAGATGATGGAATCCAGGGACCGTCCTCCAACCGACTATCGTCGTACGCGCACGCGCAACGAACTCTCGCTGCTGATCACGGCCATCGTCGTACTCGTGGTGGTCGGGGGTGGGCTGATAGGCCTGATCTTTGGCTTCAGCCAGTTGCTGACCGCGTTGCCCTGCCTGTTGGCCGGGGCCGGCCTCATCGCGGGGCTGTACTTCGTCTTCGTTGTGTTGGAGCGGTGGAGCGAAGGGTAGTCGGGGCAGGGGACTGGGGCAACGAACTCTGTCTTCCTCCTCGCAGGAAGTATCGAGGTCGCGACCCTCTGCGGGTTCTGAGCTGGGTTGTCCACCCCGGGCGCAAAGGGCGGGTTGACAAGCGATCCGGAATCCTGTATACTATTGCCAAACCGAATAGGGAAAAGACCACGATCAGGAATAGTAGGCGCCGCAGCGGGGTGCAGAGAGTCGGGGTAAGGTGCGAGCCCGATACCAGCGCCGGAGCCGAATGGACCTGGGAGTCGCAAGCCGAAATAGTCGCCACGGGCGACTAGAGTAGTACTTGCCGGAAGCCGCCACCGTTATCTTGGCCGAGGGTATCGGATCGAGGTCTTCACGATCGACGGTCCCGTACCTGCTTGAGTGAGGCTGGCTCACGGATTTATCCTGCCATCACGGCAGGTTTTTTGTTATCTGGAGCTACCTAAGGAGGGTGGTACCACGCGGGTCCACATGACTCCCGTCCCTTGGGGCGGGAGTCTTTTCGTTCCGGTGGAAAACACATCGCCACTGCGGGAAGGACGAACAGGAGGAGGCGCCTATAGAATCGAGCCTTTAGAGCGTGTCCGCGGAGACACGCTCTGGAACCGGAGAGCGAATCGAAGAAGAGTATTGAGGAGGAAAAGAGAATGGAGCAGACGAAGTACTTGCTGGGGGAGGAGTCTCTCCCGACCCATTGGTACAATATCCAGGCGGATCTCCCTGAGCCTCTGCCGCCGGTCATGCACCCGGGGCGGATGGAGCCGATCACGCCCGACGACCTGGTCCCCATCTTCCCCATGGAGCTGATCAAACAGGAGGTGAGCCAGGAGCGCTGGATAGAGATCCCCGAGCCGGTGCGCGAGGTCTACAAGCTGTGGCGCCCGACGCCCATGTTCCGGGCGCGGCGCTGGGAGCAGGCGCTGGGTACCCCGGCTCGTATCTACTACAAGTGGGAGGGCGTGAGCCCACCAGGGAGCCACAAGCCGAACACCGCAGTGGCCCAGGCCTACTACAACAAGATGGAGGGACAAACGCGCCTGAGCACGGAGACGGGGGCCGGGCAGTGGGGCAGCGCGCTGTCGTTTGCCTGCAATCTGTTCGACATGGAGTGCAAGGTGTACATGGTGGGCATCAGCTACGACCAGAAGCCCTACCGCAAGAGTATGATCGAGGTCTGGGGCGCGAGCATCGTGCGCAGTCCCAGCGAGGAGACCTCCTTCGGGAGGAAGCTGCGGGAGGAGGACCCTGCGCATACGGGGAGCCTGGGGGTAGCCATCAGCGAGGCGGTGGAGGACGCCGTCACCCACGACGGCACCAAGTACTCCCTGGGGAGCGTGCTCAACCACGTCTTGCTGCATCAGTCGGTCATCGGGCAGGAGATGAAGAAGCAGTTCGAGATGGCGGACGACTA
>CAZOBP010000071.1:0-13225 GCA_964577995.1 uncultured Anaerolineales bacterium | reverse complement strand
CTATCGTCCCCACATTCACGTGCGGCTTGTCCCTTACAAACTTCTCCTTCGCCATACTGTCAGACCTCCTTATTTGCTGAACGGTTGTCCGCTTCCGACAGCCGGACTGAACCTACTGGGGCGAAGAGGCGCTGGCCACAAAACACACTCTCTTGCCCGCGACCGAAAACCCGCGCCCGCGCTCGGACTAGGTCTTCGGTGCCTCAGCGTAGTAGTCGAATTCCATAGTGAATGTCCCACGGCCCTGCGTCAGCGAACGCAGGGCAGTGGCGTAGCCGAACATCTCGGCCAGCGGAGCGTGAGCCCTCACAGCCTGCAGGCTGCCTCGGGCGTCCAGCCCCTCTATCTGGGCCCTTCTGGAGTTGAGATCCCCCATCACTTCGCCCACGAAATCTTCAGATACAACCGCCTCCACGCTCATGATCGGTTCCAGTAGGATTGGTTTGGCGCGCTGGACCCCGCTTCTCAAGGCCATCGACCCTGCTATCTTGAATGCGAGCGGGGACGAATCCTCCTCGTGGAACGAACCATCCACCAACCTCACTTTGATGTCCACAACGGGGTAGCCGGCCAACACCCCGCTCTCCATGGCCTCTTGAATGCCCTTATCGACGGCCGGAATGAATTCCTTGGGAATCTTGCCGTTGGATATCTCGTTCTCGAACACGTAGCCAGCCCCTTTGGTGAGGGGTTCCATCTCCAGCCAGACGTGCCCATACTGGCCGTGACCACCCGTCTGGCGGATATAGCGGCCCTCCGCCCGAACAGGTATGGTGATCGTCTCTCGGTATGACACTTGCGGTTTTCCCACATTTGCCGAGACGTGGAACTCCCGCAGCATGCGATCCACCAGGACTTCCAGGTGCAGCTCCCCCATGCCGGAGATCAGGGTCTGACCCGTATCTCTGTCCACGCGTACTTGGAAGGTAGGATCCTCCTCCGCCAGCCGGTCTAGGACCTCGTGCATCTTCTCCTGATCTGCCTGAGTGCGAGGTTCGATGGCCACGGAGATGACCGGCTCGGGGAACTTGATAGACTCCAGAATGATGGGAGCATCGCCGTCGCACAGGGTGTCGCCTGTGAACGTCTGCTTCAGGCCGATGACAGCAGCGATGTCGCCAGCGTAGACCGCATCGATATCATCCTGACGATTCGCGTGCATGCGTAGGAGACGGCCCGCTCGCTCTTTGCGCTGCTTCGTGGAGTTGAAGACACGGGAACCCGCCTTCAGCGTTCCCGAGTACACTCTCACATAAGCCAATCGGCCCACGTAAGGGTCGGAGGCGATCTTGAAGGCCAAGGCAGAGAAGGGCCCTTCCTCATCTACATGGCGTATCTCCGTCTCTGCTGTCTCCGGGTTGATCCCTTCGATGGGTGGTACATCCAGAGGCGAGGGGAGATAGTGGACTACTGCATCCAGGAGGGGCTGGATGCCCTTGTTGCGGAGGGCAGAGCCACAAAACACCGGAACCAACTTGGAGTCGAGGGTCGCCTGCCTCAGAGCCCGCCGCATCTCCTCGACGGGGATCTCCTTTCCCTCCAGGTAGTCCGTGGCAACGGCATCGTCCACCTCGGCCAACCTCTCCAGGAGCACGTCTCGATACCGCGCTGCTTCCTCCTCCAGATAAGGCGGTACGTCCACCTCCTCCTGGCGAGTCCCCATTTCGTCAGCCCACACAAGGGCCTTGCCGGTCATCAGATCCACGGTCCCTTCGAACGTCTCCTCGCTGCCCAAGGGGATCTGCACTGCCACCGGGTCAGCTCCCAGACGGTCTTTCATCGTCTCTACCGCGTGCCCAAAGTTGGCTCCGGGGCGATCCATCTTGTTGATGAAACAGATGCGGGGCACGCCGTACCGATCAGCTTGGTGCCACACCGTCTCGGACTGCGGCTCCACCCCGGCCACTCCATCCAGCACAACGATCCCTCCGTCCAAGACACGGAGGGATCGCTGTACTTCTACTGTGAAATCTATGTGGCCCGGGGTATCAATGATATTGACCTGGTGACCCAACCAATAGCAACTCATAGCTGCTGCCGTGATGGTGATTCCTCGCTCTCGCTCCTGGGCCATCCAGTCCATAGTAGTGGTGCCGTCGTGGACTTCCCCCATGCGATGGATTCTCTGGGTGTAGAACAAGATGCGCTCGGTGATCGTCGTCTTCCCGGCGTCGATGTGAGCGATTATGCCAATGTTCCGCGTCCTCGCCAGAGGATAGTCGCGAGGCATCTTCCACTCCAACTACCAACGATAGTGAGCAAAAGCCCTGTTGGCTTCCGCCATCTTGTGGGTATCTTCCTTCTTCTTCACAGTTGATCCTGTGCTGCGGGCAGCATCCATGAGTTCGTCGGCCAGCCGCTCTGCGAGAGGTCGACCCTTCCGACTCTGCGCCGATCGAATGAGCCACCGTATGGCCAAGGAGGTGCGACGCTCTGGCCTCACCTCAATCGGTATCTGATAGGTTGCCCCCCCAACGCGTCGAGGCTTGACCTCCAGTATGGGAGTGGCGTTCTCAACCGCCTGGCGAAAGACCTCCAACGGGTTCCTCTGAGTCCGCTCCTCCATAATGTCGAAGGCGTCATACATGATCCTCGTAGCCAGACTCTTCTTGCCGCGGTTCATCAAGCGGTTGATGAATCTGGCCACCAACTCACTGTTGTACTTCGGATCTGGTTGCACCTCTCTACGTGGCGGCCTGTAGCGCCTCGGCATCTGTTCCCTCCATTCACCCAACAAAAACGGGGCCGAGGGCTCATGCAACACCGTTCCTGCAAAGCCCTCGCCCCCTGCTTACAGCCCTGGGCTGACCCTGGGCCATCCAGGGGGACCGCGTTTCGCGAGTATTTGACCCTTTTGTTCAGAAGATGACTTGAAAACGGGCACTTAGTCCCCACATTCAAAGAGACTAGCCATTTCCGGCTTCTAGTCTCTTTGAAGGCCTCCTCTGCAGGTACGATTCCACACTTGCATCGTACCTTAACTCCCTACTAGTTGAGACAGCTCAAGTGCATCTCAACGGGAAGGTTCAGATCCTCTTCTTCGGACGCCTGGTGCCGTACTTGGACCGACCACGCATTCGTCCTTCTACGCCAGAGGCATCCAAGGCACCACGGACAATGTGGTAGCGCACCCCAGGCAGATCCTTCACACGCCCTCCGCGGACCAAGACCACGGAGTGCTCTTGAAGACCATGACCCTCACCGGGGATGTAAGCCGTTACCTCTATGCCGTTGGTTAGCCTGACCCTCGCTATCTTGCGCAGGGCCGAATTGGGTTTCTTGGGCGTCATTGTCCTGACCAGGGTGCAGACGCCTCTTTTCTGAGGAGACCCCTTGTCATCCTTCATCGTTCTTTGGCGAAGGGCATTATATCGAAAGCGCAGCGCCGGCGCTGAGCTTCTCTTGGTTCTCTTCTTTCTACCTCTCTTGACCAGTTGGTTTACGGTCGGCAATTCGCTTCTCCCGTTATCGATCACCAATGTTCTCGACGGACGACCGCTCAGAAGTGGATTCTGATGTGCGAATGCTAATTATACCACTTTTCTTTCAGTACGTCAAACACGTAGCTCTCTTGGAAAGCCCGGTTCCAGTCGCAGCCGCGAATCCCTATCCCTGTCCACTCCGTCATCCTTGCCGAATTCATGTCGCTTGCCAGCGCTGTCGATGACCTCGACAGCAAGCCCCAGACTCTGGAATTCCTTGACCAGTACGCGGAAAGACTCGGGTATGCCGGGAGGACCGTGCTTCTGCCCCTTGACTATCGCCTGGTAGGTTTGAACTCTACCCGTCACGTCGTCAGACTTCACGGTGAGCATTTCCTGTAGGATGTGGGCCGCACCGTACGCTTCGAGAGCCCAGACCTCCATCTCACCAAAACGCTGCCCGCCAAACTGAGCCTTACCACCCAGCGGTTGCTGTGTGACCAGGGAGTAGGGGCCTGTGGATCGGGCGTGGACTTTGTCCTCCACCAGGTGGGCCAGCTTCATCATGCTGATGATTCCCACCGTCACCGGCTGATCAAAAGGCTCGCCGCCCTTCCCGTCATAGAGAATCATCTTGCCCCATGTTGGGATGGGCTGGCCGGTCTCCAGGCTGACTTTCCCTGCCGCCTGCCCCAGTTCGTGGTCCTCGAGCTCGTCTGCCGGGAAACCGAGCTCCTCCATCCACAGGCGCAGACATGTGTGGTGAGCGAGGCTATCGGCTTTCTGCTTGTCCGCGTGGGCGCGCGTGTCGTCCTCGAAAACCAGGAGTCCCTGTGGGTCGTACCCCAGTTCCGTCAGCGTCTGTGCCAGGACGCTGCGCCGGGCATACATGTCGTCGGAAAGCAACCGTTCGAGATCGTATCCACCCTCTCCCAGCCAGTGAGTCAAGTAGAGGACACGGGCTTCCCGGTCATCGCTCAACTGCTCGAACTCATACTCCTGGTCTCTCAACCATTCCCAGGCTTGCTCGGACGCTTTGTTCCAGGCCCAATCGATCAGCCAGGCGCGAGCCAATTCGGCGGTGATCTCTTCCTCATCCGCGCCGTCGAAGACAGGGGACATGGCCCTGAAGCCCAGGCGATCCGCAGCCCAACCCAGGTGGGTCTCCAGGATCTGTCCGATATTCATGCGGCTAGGGACACCCAGAGGGTTGAGAATGATCTCGATGGGAGTTCCGTCCGCCATGAAAGGCATATCCTCGATGGGCACAACCTTGGAGATTACGCCCTTGTTGCCGTGGCGCCCAGCCATCTTGTCACCCTCAGTCACCTTGGACAAGTGCGCGGTGCTCACCCGCACGAGCTTCTCGACGCCAGCAGGGAGGTCGTGACTGTCGTCGCGGGTGAAGGTTCTGACGTCTACCACCTTGCCCCGCTCGCCGTGAGGCAGGCGTAGGGACGAGTCTTTTACCTCCCGGGCCTTCTCTCCAAATATGGCCCGCAGCAGCTTCTCCTCCGGGGTCAGATCTGTCTCGCCCTTGGGGGTTATCTTGCCCACTAGCACATCCCCAGGGTTGACCTCAGCGCCAATGCAAACGATCCCCTCTTCGTCGAGATTATTCAGGGCCTCCTCACCCACGTTCGGTATGTCACGCGTGATCTCCTCGGGTCCCAGCTTGGTGCTTCGCGCCTGTATCTCATGCTTCTCAATGTGCACCGAAGAGAATTTGTCCTGGCGCACCAGACTCTCACTGATGACCACCGCATCCTCGAAGTTGTGTCCCTCCCAGGACAGAAAGGCTACGAGGACGTTCTGGCCCAGCGCCAGCTCTCCGCTCTCCGTGGAAGAGCTGTCTGCCAGGACATCTCCCCTCTGCACGTAGTCTCCCTTTCGAACTATGGGCCGCTGGTCTATGCAGGTGCCCTGGTTGGAGCGGTTGTAGCGACGTAGCTGGTACGTCCGGGACCCACTTTCGCCCTCGACCACGATCTCGGTCGACGTCGCACTGGCTACCTGCCCAGCCTCCAGCGCCATCACGACCTGACCGGAGTCCAATGCAGCCTGGCGCTCTATGCCGGTGCCGACGACGGGAGATTCTGGCACGATGAGCGGCACTGCCTGCCGCTGCATGTTGGAGCCCATCAGGGCCCGGTTAGCGTCGTCATGCTCCAGGAAGGGGATCAGAGCAGCCGATACGCTCACGATCTGCTTGGGCGACACGTCCATGTAGTCCACTTGGTCCGCAGGCTCGATCAGGTACTCACGCCGGCTCCGCGTCGAGATCCGATCCTCCACCAACGTGCCATTCTCATCCAGCTTGGCGTTGGCCTGAGCGATGATGTGTTTCTCTTCCTCATCGGCCGGCATGTACACGATGTCGCGTGTGGCGATGGGGCGAATAGCTACCTGATCCAGAGGAAGTTCAACTATCAACTCCGCCACTGCGGGACTGATCAAAGTCCCGGCCGTGGCCACAAGTTCCCCCGACTCAGGGTCGGTGACATCCTCGCGCAGAGTCTTCCCCACCAGACCGTGGAACTCGTTGGGAAGGACATTGATCACCTTGCGGTAGGGGGTCTCGATGAAACCATACTCGTTGATTTCCGCGTACGTAGCCAGTGAACCAATGAGCCCAATGTTCGGGCCCTCAGGCGTCTCTATGGGGCAGATGCGCCCGTAGTGGCTGTCGTGCACATCACGCACATCGAACCCGGCCCGCTCTCGTCGCAAGCCTCCAGGCCCCAGAGCCGAGAGACGACGCTTGTGAGTTAGCTCGGCCAGCGGATTGGTCTGGTCCATGAACTGGGAAAGTTGGCTCCCCCCGAAGAACTCTCTGACCGCCGCTACGACGGGTCTGATATTGATCAGGGTCAGAGGGGTGATCTGCGACGGGTCCTTGGTGCTCATGCGCTCTTTGACCACACGTTCCGTGCGCAGGAATCCGATGCGCAACTGATTCTGGATCAGTTCGCCGACGGTTTTCACCCTTCTGTTGCCCAGGTCGTCTATGTCGTCGGCACCGTCAACGCCGTTATTGATGAGAATGATACGCTCCACCACCTTGACCACATCCATCTTGGTCAAGGTCAACTGGTCAAGTGGGAAGGACAATTCCAGTCTCTTGTTCAGCTTGTACCGCCCAACCTTGGCCAGATCGTACCGGCGAGCGTTGAACAGAAGGGACTCCAGATACCTCTTTGCGTTGTCCAGGTTGGGAGGATCTCCCGGCCGCATTCTGCGGAAGAACTCCACCACCGCCTCTTCTGCGCTCTTGGTTGGGTCCTTGTCGATGGTGGCTTCCAGGTAGCTCCGCTCAGGCATGTTGTCACAATGCTCGAAAAGCGCATGAAGTTCCTCGTCGCTACCCTCGCTGAGTCTTCCGTCAAGCGTATCCCCCTCTCCTGCCGAGACGGCGGCCAGGGCCCGCAGGAGCACCGTCACCGGAATCTTGCGCTTGCGGTCCACCTTGACTGATATCACATTCTTCTTGGTGGTCTCGAACTCCAGCCACGCCCCCCTGGAAGGGATGAGTTTGGCCGTGCAGAGCTGTCTGCCGCTCTTACGATCCTCTTCAACTGAGAAGTAGATCCCCGACGAACGTATCAACTGGCTGACGACGACCCTCTCCGCCCCATTGATGATGAAGGTGGCGTTGTTGGTCATCAAGGGGAAATCGCCCATGTATACGTCCTGCTCGAGTCGCTCGCCTTGCTCGTTGACCAATGCAGCCCTGATGTGGAGAGGAGCCGAATACGTCATATCCATGACACGGCATTCCTGCTCGCTGTGGGCGACCTCCTCGAACCGATAGTCGACGAGTTCGAGCCTCATCTTGCCGTTGTAGCTCTTGATCGGGAATGTTTCTTCGAACAGCTCGCGCAGCCCATCCTCTTTGAACCAGTCGAAGGACCGCACCTGCACGTCGATGAGCCGAGGAAGGGGATGGATGTCGGTTATGCGGGCATAGCTCTTGCGCCTATCCCCAGAAGGGTGGGAGTTAGCGATCGTCGTAGACCCAAGATCAAATAGCGTTCTCTGCGTGCTTGGAGCTGTCCCTCTCGGGTCTCCGGGATTGTGGCCGGCAGATGAAGCCTCTCGATCTTCAGCCATAGAGCGATACACCCCCTCAAGTGCTATCCGCAACCAGTTACGCAATGCCAAAACATCATTATACCACAACATGACCATATCTGTCAACTTGCCGCCCACGGCCTTCGGCGTTCTACCTCGCACCATCACAACCGCTCATCTCCATCCCCCGCCCGATATGTAGTGTGGCCGAAGCGCATCAGACCACTACATCTCGAATCCAGGATGCCATTGACCGGTGGACCGGCTGCGGCGTCCGGCCGCCGAGGTGGGCAGGTCCCGCGCCGCGAGCACAGAAGTTTAAGGTTGAACGATCTGGAGATTCGCGGACTTCCACCGAGCGAGTGCGTCTCGCTGAGGAGTACTCCGCGCGCAGCACGACTGCTTGCAACTCCGTGAGCCCGAAGGGTATAATGGTCTCATCGTTTCGCGAAAGGATGTTTGGCCGTGTCTGAGAAGAGCCGCCTCCTCTATATACTGCTCCTATGTCTTCTCCTCGCCTGCGTCTCAGGGGTCTGCTTGTGGGGCACACTCCCGAGCGCTCTACGCTACTGGACGGGCGAGCAGAAGTTGGTGGAGCAGATCAAAGGACTAGGTGCTCTACTGCTGATCAAGATGGAGACGCCCACATTGGACGTCCAGCCCTACGTACCGGTTGCCTATACAGGGATGAACCCCTACGGCATCAACACCTTCCTCGAGCAAGAGGTGGACGACTGGAAGATCCACCGTACCCTCCGACTGATCAGCGAGGCCGGATTCAAGTGGATCAGGCAGGAGTTCCCCTGGGAGGACATTGAGATCGAGGGCAAGGGTGTGTTTCAGGATCGCCGCGAAGGTCGCGATGTCTCCTCGTGGGAGAAGTATGACCACATAGTGGACCTGGCTGAGGAATACGGGGTGAGCATCATCGCCCGCCTCGACAATCCACCGGCCTGGACTCGTGCGGCCGGAAACGAGCTGGGGACACTAGCACCCCCCGATGCTTATGCGGACTACGGCGACTTCGTCTACGCGGTGGTCAGCCGCTACAAGGGGCGGATCAAGTACTACCAGATCTGGAACGAACCCAACATCTATCCGGAATGGGGCGAGTCTGCCGTCGATCCTGAAGCGTACACAGAGCTGCTCAAGGTGGCATACCAGCGGGCCAAGGAGGCGGACCTCGAAGCCGTCATCCTCTCCGCAGGGCTGGCGCCCACCACGGAGAGGACGGAAAGGAACCTGGAGGACTTGATCTTCCTGCAACGGATGTACGACGCCGGGGCCAAGGACTACTTCGATATCCTGTCCGTCCAGGGCTACGGGCTCTGGAATGGGCCTACCGACCGCCGCGCCCATCCGGACCGTGCAAACTTCTCCCGAGTGCTACTGATCCGTGAGCTGATGGTCCGGAATGGCGATGCGAATAAGCCCATCTGGGCCTCAGAGGTGGGCTGGAACGCTCTACCTCGCGATTTCGACGGCTTTCCGTACTACGGCCGGGTGAGCGAGGAACTCCAGGCCACGTACTCGGCCGGGGCCTACCAACGGGCGCAACTAGAGTGGCCGTGGATGGGGGTGATGAACTACTGGTTCTTCAAGAGACCAGGCGATTACGAGAAGGACCAAGCCTTCTACTACTTCCGTATGATGGAGCCGGACTTCTACCCTCATCCGGTGTACTACGCCCTGAAGGAACAGGCCACGGCGCCTCCCATCCTGGGACTGGGCTACCATCAAGAGAATCACTGGGCCTTGCGCTACGAGGGGGCCTGGGAGGACGTGGCGGACGCCGATGCGGT
Source organism: uncultured Anaerolineales bacterium (assembly GCA_964577995.1). Classification (GTDB taxonomy): domain Bacteria; phylum Chloroflexota; class Anaerolineae; order UBA7937; family B3-Chlor; genus JAUVXJ01. The sequence continues at coordinate 3,930 of CAZOBP010000071.1, read as the reverse complement.
GCTGGGCGGCTACCGGGCCAGCGCGGACGCAGGGGCCAGCCTGAGTTTCGTCTTCTGGGGCACCGATCTGAGTCTGGTGCCGGTGTGCGATGTCACCTCGGGCCGGTTAGAAGTGGTCGTCGATAGCCAGCGCACACAGTTGGACCTCAGCGCCCCCAAGATCTCGTACGCCACCGAGGTGCCCCTGGTCGGCGGCCTCCCCGAGGGCACGCACGAGGCGCGCTTGACCGTGGCTGGTTCAACACAGGGCAGCGGCCAGGTAGCCATCGACGGTCTCATCGTACGCCATAGCCCCCTGTTCCTGGTCAGGCGCGACCTCTCATGGTCCGTCCTCGCTTGCCTGGCAGTCTCTATCCTCTATATGGTGTGGCGGCACTGGGCGCACAGAGGATCTCCATGCTGAGGCAGAGGCAGGTCTGGGTTGAGTGGCTGATCCTGGGCCTAATTCTCCTCCTGGCGCTGGGTCTGCGCTCCTATCGTCTGGACGGGCAGAGCCTGTGGGCGGATGAGGGGAACAGCGCCGCCCTGGCCTTGCGGAGCCTGTCCACCATCACTCGGGACGCCGCCCACGATATCCACCCTCCGCTGTACTACTATCTCCTGCACTTCTGGGTTGGCCTCTTTGGCAACAGCGAGATGGCCCTGCGATCCCTGTCCGCCCTGGCTGGTACAGCGCTCGTCCTCGCCACCTACCTGCTGGGACGGGAGCTGTTCTCTCGCCAAACGGCAGCCACAGCCACGCTCCTGGCTGCCTTGTCGTCCTTCCAGATCTACTACTCGCAAGAGACCAGGATGTACATCCTCGTCTCCCTGTGGGCGGCCCTGGCTATCTTGTCCTTCGTGAAAGCAGTGAGGACGTGGGTCCAGACGGGGGGCGGCCGGTCACGGCTTCTCGTGCTCCTCGGCCTGTACGTCAGCTTCACTACGGCCGCGCTCTACACCCACTACTTCGCCTTCACCGTGCCCCTGGTCACGAACCTCGCATACGCGCTGGCGATGATCGTTTGTCGACACCTTCGCCGACTGCGAACCCTGGCCGTCTGGGTTGGCGTCCAACTTGCCATCGTGGCCCTCTACCTGCCCTGGCTCGACCTGGCAGGTGGGCAGTTGACCACCTGGCCCGCCATCAGCGAGTCCTTCAGCCTCTCCTTCCTGATCCAGGAACTGCTCCGCATCTTCAGTCTGGGCCTTGCCGTGGAGCGTGGGACCACCCTCGTCGTGCTCGCCTTCGGCCTGTTGCTGCTACTGGGTGCTCTCCCTTTCATCTTGTGGGGTCCAGGGCAGAAGAGCCCAGGACTGCCCCGCCTCCTCTCGCGACCTCACCTGGCTGCTCTGGTCTTCACTCTGCTGTACCTCTGCGTACCTATCCTGACCATGTACGTCCTGTCTCTCAGCCGCCCGGCATACGATCCCAAGTTCCTGCTCCTGGTCACACCCGCTTTCTATCTCCTACTGGCCAGAGGGGTAGCTGCGGAGTGGCTAGCGGGAGAAGCCGGGACCTCGCCGGGACCCCCGGTCGTCGCCATCATCCGCTACGCCCTCACAGCCGCTTTCCTGCTGTTCGTGGTCACCGCCAGCGTTGCCTCGCTGAGAAACTACTACTTCGATGAGCGGTACGCCCGCGACGACTACCGGGCGATTGTGTCCTACGTCAGCGCCGCAGGGCGAGAGGGCGATGCCATCATTCTGAACGCCCCGGGCCAGATGGACATCTTCTCCTACTACTATGAGGGAGACCTGTCCATCTATCCTCTGCCGGGCCAGCGCCCCCTGGACGAGGCCAAGACCAAGGAAACCCTGGAGCGGATCGTGGCCCAGCACCGTCACCTCTACGTCCTCCTGTGGGGCACTCAGGAGAGCGACCCCAGCCGCTTCGTCGAGGGCTGGCTGGATGAGCGCACCTTCCAGGCTATGGATTCGTGGTTTGGCAACGTGCGTCTGGCTATCTACGCCGTGCCTGAAGCGGAGGCCAGTGGAGAGATCCAGCATCCCCTCGAGCTCATGCTTGGCGACGAGATAGCCCTCCTCGGCTACAGCATCTCCAGCTCGGAGGTAGAGGCTGGTGACATCCTCCAGTTGACCCTCTTCTGGCAGGCGTCGAAGCCCATCGAGCAGCGCTACAAGGTCTTCACCCACGTGCTGGATGGCCGGTCGCACATCGTGGGGCAAAGGGACGCCGAGCCGGTGGGCGGGACCAGGCCCACCACTACCTGGCAGGGGGGGGAGGTAGTCGCCGACAACTATGGCGTGCTGGTGCTGCCGGGGACTCCACCGGGCGAGCACCAGTTGGAGATCGGCATGTACAGCCTGGAGACGGGCCAGAGGCTGTCCGTGTCACAGGACGGCGAACCCCTTGGCGACCGCATTCTCCTGGAGCCTATTGAGGTCCTCCAGCCGGAAGCGCCGCCGCCCATAGAGGCCCTGGGCATCCAGGTCAGGCGCGAAGTGGCCTACGGACCCGTGCGTTTGCTGGGGTACAACTTCACCAAGCTGGGATTCGAGCATCTGCCCGAGGAGCCTGTACGCCCCGGGGACACGCTCCATCTGACCTTGTTCTGGCAGGCCACGGGCCAGATCGAGGCGGACTTCACTCTCACGCTCGAGTTGCAGGATCAAGCTGGGGACGTGGTGGTCTCACGAGACGTCCAGCCGACGGGAGGGGCGTACGCACCGAGTAACTGGAAGCCAGGGCAGATCATCCGCGATCAGCACAACCTGTCACTCCCTGGGGAGCTACCTGCTGCGACGTATCATCTGCTCCTGCAACTCCACGGGTTGCCAGTCGAGATCGGACCTGTCCTGCTGACGGTTCTCCGCATCTAGCCCCGGCGCGAGAGCTATTGCCTAGCGTGCCCATTCTGCAGTTGTCAGCCGGACGATGTACAAGCTGGCCCTTAGTCATGACTCCCCACCACTGCACGAAGACGATCCGCATCCCACGCGAAGTCGAGTTGTGAGAGCGCACTCACTATGAGTGGTAGCTCTTCGGCGCCAAAGCGCGCTGGTATCCCCATCACCACCCCACCCTTGATTAGTGGCGAATCAGGCTGGAAAAGCCTCAACTGCAGCCCTTGAAGGAGCCCTCTGCTGTCCACAATGCGTTCGACTTCGGGGTCTATGATCGCTAATTGCAAGCCAGCATTGCTGTTGATGGCATTCTGGATAATATCGCGTATTACGTCGTCTCGAAACGAGAACCCAATCACGATGCACAGCTCGGCGTTTCCGAGGCATGCCTCAAGATACGCATAGTTGGTCTGATAGGGCCCCGTCTTGATGGCCTTGGTGAGACCTGGCCACACGAGTGCATTCTCGTAGGCTGATTGATCGCTTGCGGGCTCGGCCGTGCTCTCTTTGGTGAACTGGCGCGTATTCCTGCGGACTCGCCAGGTTGAAGAACCATGCAGCTTAAACAGGAGTATCCTCCGAGTAGGCGTGGAGTCCGCTCTGAATTGGTGGAAAGTGGTATCAGGAAACCACTCGCGCCGACTGCCTGTCGAGAAACCATCCACCAACTCAAATCCTTCTTGGGATGCGTCGACGAAGTCCTCTATGACGGTGTCATAGTTTGTTGTGAATACCGGGAGATGCCTTGGACTATTCGAGTCCAGCAACAAGAGGAGGAAATGCTCATAGACCCGCAGCACCGAATTGGGATCTACGGCCGCGTAGTGCGTGACAACAAGGGTCTGTGCTAGCTCCCTGATCTGAGCCACGTCTCCCATTAGATCCCGATACTCCTTTGTTCCGACGACCTTGGCCCATGCTGGCTGGGCTCCGCACCACCGCGCGCGATTCTCGTAGTCCTCAAGCCTTTCGAACAGCAGTTCGAGGTCCATCTCATGCCTTGGTGATGCCAGTATTTCCTGCATGCGTCGCTCTAGAAACCTGGCCGAAAAGTGTCATGATGAACCACTTCCTGTGATATAA
>CAZOBP010000070.1:0-13444 GCA_964577995.1 uncultured Anaerolineales bacterium | reverse complement strand
CGATAGCTGCCACGCCAGCCTCCTCCGCACGGCCAGCCATACGTTTGATGTCGTCCCCAGGGGTGTCGGTTACCGCCTGAAGGCTGATGATGACGGGCACTCCGCCTTCCTGGGCAACGGCGATCTCCTTCTCAACCCACTGTTCGAAGGTCTTGAATGACCAGGGATCGGTCAGAATCAGAGTGTCCTCGCTGAGCGCGCTACGCGACAGGCTCAGCTTCTGGCCGGGCGATGGCTTGACTCCGATGGATTTGGTGACAACCGCACCCGGCTTCGCGGTGGCGAAGCGCTTGAGGGAAGCCCCGGTGATGCCGGGAGGGCCAGCTCCTAGGATGAAGGGATTATCCAGTTCCAGGCTCCCGATGCGGACCTTCATATTTGCGTCTGTCATGGTGTGCTCTCCTTCGTCTTCGCTTTGGCTCACAAGCGGCTCAATCACTCATGCTGTCTATCTGCCACGATCCTTGGCTTCTTCGAGAGCCTCGAGGACCCGCGATTTCGTCCCCGGCAGATCACGGACACGCGCGCCCGTCGCATCGTGAATGGCGTTGATGATGGCGGGAGCGGTGGGCAGTGAGGCTATTTCGCCCAGGCCCTTGGCCCCGAAGGGGCCATTGGGATCGGTCGTTTCGATATAACTGGGAATGATGTTGGGCGTCTGCTTTGCCCTGGGCACACCACACTTTCCCAGCGTATTGGTGATGTTCCAACCCTCCTCCATCTTGAACTCCTCCGAGAGGGCGTAACCCATGCCCATGATCACGCTACCCTCGATTTGGAGGCGTACGTTCTGAGGGTTGATGGCCTTTCCAACGTCGTGGCACGCTATGACGTCAAGTACCTCAACGGCACCTGTCTTCTCATCGACCGCCACCCGCGCTGCCTGAGTGCCGAAGCCCAAAGAGATGTAGTTGATGTAGTTGTCAGGCCTCTTCTCCCCCAGAGCATCGGCCGTGGTATAGGTCTTCGGCACCACGTATTCGCCGTGGCCGCTGAAGCTCTGACCCGTCTTCTGTGCCTGCGCGGCGAACTCGGTCAAGGTGATCAACTGGTCACCTGTTCTCCCGTCCACGAATGCTGCATCGGTGAACTGGAGGCCGTCGTAGGGTACTTCATACTCCTCAGCCACGTAGTCGGACACGAGGTCCCTGAGCCTCCGGCTGGCTCGCACCACAGCGTTCCCGGAAACCAGGGTGCTGCGAGAGGCACAGGTAGGGCCTGTGTCCAAGGGGCCCACGGTGTCGCCGTGATGGACTTCGATCATCTCGTAAGGGAGGTCCAAGACCTGAGCAGCCATCTGTGCGGCGACGGTCATTGCGCCCTGGCCTATCTCGCACGCGGCGACCTTGACCAGTACCTTTCCATCAGGCAGCAAGTCTGCGATCGCGCGACCTACGTCTTCGGCGCCCAGACCAAGACCCACGTTCTTGAAGCAAGAAGCCACGCCTATCCCTATCCTGCGCCCATTCGCCTCGGCGGGAGGCAGAGCGGCGAGGTCCTGCTCTACCTTGTCCAGCGTCTCCACCAGGCCCACGCTGGGCCCGAGCACCTGGCCGGTGCTGGTCGTGGACCCTGGCCTCATGGCGTTCACGCGCCTCAATTCGATGGGGTCCATGCCCAGCTTGCTGGCCAGCTCATCCATCTGCCCTTCCATGGCGAAGGTTACCTGATTGATCCCAAAGCCGCGCATGGCACCACACGTCACGTTGTTGGTATACACTGCGGTAGAGTCAACGCGTACGTTGGGGATATCGTAGGGTCCGGTAGAGAAGACCGTAGCCTGCTCCGTAACCTCGATGCCCCACGACCCGTAGGCGCCTGTGTCGATGAGAAGCTCTGTCTGCATAACCGTCAGTTTGCCGTCCTTGGTGGCCCCCGTCTTGTAGTGCATAGTCATGGCGTGCTTCTTGACGTGCACGCGGAGCGACTCCCTGCGAGTGAGGACCATCTTCACCGCTCTATGGGTCGCCTGGGCCCCCATGGCAAGCATAATCTGGAGAGTGATGTCGTTCTTGGCCCCGAAAGCTCCACCCCCGGGTATCTGCACCACCTGGACCTTATCGGCCTCGATCCCCAGGGCGTCGGCTATCTGGCGCTGGTCGCCGAAGGGGTACTGGGTGTTCATCATCACCTTCACACCACCCTCTGTCGGCTCTGCCAGTCCCACTTCCGGCTCGAGGTAGGCATGCTCGATGAAGGGAGCGGAATAGGTGGACTCCACCACGACTTCAGCCTCTGCGAAGCCTCTGTCCACGTCGCCCTTCCGTATCTGGGCCTTGTGGTGGATGTTCCCCTCGGGGTGTAGCTTGGGTGCATCGGGCGCAAGGGCCTGCTCAGGGGTGAAGACGCCCGGAAGGGGCCGATACTCCACCTTGCAGGCATCCCGAGCAGCTTCCGCCTGTTCCTCTGTCTCGGCGAAGACGACCACCACCGGCTCACCAATGAAGCGAACCTTGTCCAGCGCCATGACCTGGGCGTCGCGGACCATGGGACCGTACACGTTGTCCCCCGGGACGTCCCTGGCGGTCAGGACCGCATGGACGCCCGCCATCTCCTTCGCCGCGCTGGTATCGATTCGCAGTATCTCGGCATGGGGATGGCCGCTCCAGAGGACCTTTCCATGAAGCACCCCCTCCGGTGTCATGTCATCCCCATACTTGAGCGTCCCCAGTGCCTTGGCAAGAGCGTCCTTCTTTTCGACGGGCGCGCCAACGACCTCCCTCACAGGCTCCGGTGCAGGCGCCCCCTCACCGGCCATCATCTTGGCAGTCTCTTCTATGGCCCGGAAAACGGCCGGATACGATCCACACCGGCACATAACCGGGTTCAGCGCCTTCTTCATCTCCTCACGCGTAGGGTTGGGGTTCTCGTCGAGCAGGGACTTCGCCGTCAGTATCATGCCGGGCGTGCAGAAGCCACACTGAGGCGCCCCCTGACGCGCGAAGGCCTCTTGAAGGGGATGTGGCTTCCCGCCTTTCGATAGGCCCTCGATGGTGGTCACGGAGCTTCCACGCACGCTCTCCATCTCCTTCCGGCACGACCGCACAGGCTGGCCATCGACGAGCACCGTGCAGGCGCCGCAAGTTCCCTCCGAGCAGCCGTTCTTGGCGCCCGTGAGCCCCAACTCCTTCCGCAGGAAATCCAGCAGCGTCATGTCTGGCGCCACCTGCACGACCATGGCCTCGCCGTTCACGGTGAGGGTTATCTCAATCTCACGCATAGCATCGCTCCTACAGTTCGTGGAGTGCGCTTCCGACTAGGTTCTCGGTGCCAGAGAGATGCACTCCACAGGGCAGATCTCCACGCACAGTCCACACCCGTAGCACTTCTCCGGGTCTGGCTTGGGCATGCCATCCTCGGCCAGGTCATAGGCTTGGTGCCCGCCGTCACGACAGGCGTAGTAGCACATACCGCACTTGGTGCATGCGGCCTCGTCAACACTGGCCACCACGTCCTTCTTCACGAACAGATCGCTGTGGGGGACGAGGTTGGGCAGGGCCTTGCCGACCAGGTCAGCAGAGCTGCCGAGACCCTTGTCCTCCAGGAAGTAGGCCAGCCCTTCCTTCAGATCCTCGACGATGTCGTAGCCATAGTGCATCACGGCAGTACAGAACTGTACGGTGGACGCGCCGACGAGCATGTATTCGACGACGTCACGCCAGGTGGTCGCACCGCCGCTGGCCGCCAGGGGGATGCCTGACCTCTTGGCAATCATAGCCAGCGTACGGAGGGTAATGGGTTTCACCACCGGGCCACTGACGCCGCAGAAGGTGGACTTGCCGTTGATGTTGGGATACGGGATCAAGGTGTCCAGGTCTATGCCCAGCAATCCGTGGACGGTATCGCTGGCACACACGCCGTCGGCGCCAGCTTCCTCCACGGCTTCCACGATCTCCGTGATGTCGGTGACCTGGGAAGTCAGCTTGGCAACGATGGGCATGTTGCCAGAGTGCTTCTTGACCCAGCCCAGTACCCTCTTCACGTCATCAGGTACCTGGCCCACCATCAGCGAGGCCCTGGCGAAGGGGGAGTCGGTGGGGCAGGACATGCTGACCTCCACCAGATCAGCCCCCACGTCCACGGATCGCTTGGTAAGCTCCTCCCAGTGCTTCTCGCTGGTAGTACCCCAGAGACTGAGGCCCACGATCTTGCTGGGGAATTCGTCCTTCAGTCTGCGGACGGCGTCCTCCATCACGTCCATGTGGAACTCGGAGATGTTGTCGATGTTACCCAGACCTACCCCCTTCTTATCTTCGTAGTCCATGCTGGTCATGATGGGGTAGCTGATGTCCACCTGGTAGCTCTCAACGGACGTGGTCTTCATGATGGCTCCGGCCCATCCGGCCTCGAAAGCCCTCTTGACCATCTCGTAGCTGTCTGTCGGTGGCGCCGAGGAAAGAACAAAGGGGTTCTCGAAGCGGAGGCCACAGTACTCCACTGACAGATCTACTTTTGGTTCCTGGTACATTATCCTGCTCCCTCTGCTACTTGGCTCGACTCAGGTAGTCGTGGATCGATCGGGCCGCCTGCTTCCCGTAGGCCACAGCCTGAACCACGGTCCTTGATGGTGGATTGTGCAGAATGTCGCCCCCAGCGAAGACGCCAGGTCGAGAGGTCATCAAGGTCTCGCCGTCCACCAGCAGGTAGCCCCTCTCGTTGGTCTTGAGTCCGTGGAACTGCCTCACGGCATTGTCATCGGGACCCTGCCCAATGGCTACTATGACTGTGTCACACGGGAGAGTGAAAGCCGAGCCTTTGACGTCTACGGCGCTCTCCGGCACGAACTTGCCGGGATCCTTCCACTCGATGTTCACACCTTCGACTCCCGTCACCTTGCCCTTTCCATCGTTCAGGAATCTCACTGCTCTGGCGCGGGTGACGAACTCTACGCCTTCTTCCCACGCCATCTCCACATCCTCGGCGAAGGCCGGCATCTCATTTGGGGCTTCGAGGCAGACGACGGTGGTTCTCTCGGCACCCATTCTCACGGTTGAGCAGGCAGCGGTCATAGCGACGCTCCCGCCGCCGATGACCAGGACTCGCTTTCCCATCTTGACCGGCTCAGGGACCGCCAGGCCGTTGGCTTGAGCAAGGAGGTCCAGAGCAGAGTGAATCCCTTTGGAATCCTCGCCTTCTACTGCTAGCAGGAAAGGTTTCTGGAGGCCGACGGCGATGAAGACGGCCTCATAGCCTTGCTCGAAAAGGCCGTCGATGGTGGCACCATCGCTCAAAGCGGCGTTCAACTTGAATTCCACTCCCAACTGCTTGATGGCGTCTGTCTCGGCTTCGATGACGTCGTGGGGCAGCTTGAAGGCAGGAATGGCACTGGTCATGGCGCCGCCCAACTGAGCTGATGCCTCAAACACGGTGGCGGGATACCCCATCAAGGCCAGTTCATGGGCGGCGGTCAGTCCGGCTGGTCCACCACCGATGACGGCCACCTTCTGAGCGCGCTTGGGTTCCGGGGTTGGTTTTCTCGCTCCGTGCTCTCTTTCGTAGTCGGTGAGGAACCTTTGCAGAGCTGCGATGTTGATGGGCTCGGTCAGCACCTGGCTCCGACACCGCTCTTCACAGAGGGCGTCCGTCGGGCAAACCCTGCCGCACACACCGGAAAAGACGTTTGCTTCCCTCAAGACACGGATGCCACCCCAGAGATTGTTGAACCTGATCTTGCGGATGAAACTGCGGATGTCTATTCCGGCGGGGCATCCTTTGTTGCATGGAGGGTCCTCGCACATCAGGCAGCGTGAGGCCTCGATAAGTGCTTGCACGGGGGTGAGGGTCTTCTCTATCTCCTCGAAGCTCTTGACCCTCTCCGCTGGCGAGAGCCGGGTGGCCCTTGTTCTTCCACTCATGTTTCAGATCTCCTTGGTAGAGACTCTCCTTCTACCCTTTCCAGAGCCTACGGATCGTGTCCATGGCTCGGTTTTCCAGCTCCTTCTCGTCCACGAGTTGTGCTGCACCTCTGTCTACGACGATCTGGCCATCCACGATGACCGCAGCTACATCGCCAGCAGCGGCCCCAAGGACGGTGTGGTATACCACGTTGTCGGAGATGAGGGGAGCAGGAGAGTTGTCGTCGATCAGAACCAGGTCCGCCAAGTTCCCTTCCTCGATGGAACCGGCCTCCAGGCGCAGGGCACGGGCGGCATTGGTGGTGAGAAAGGAGAGAACGTCCTGGGCACCGACACCGGCTCCGCCTGTGGACAAGGCGTGGAGCAGGAAGGTGGTGCTCATGTTGACAAAGGGGTCGAAAGCCCTCACGAAACCGTCGTCACCCAGCGTGACGTTCACTCCATGTTGCAGCATCTGAGTGACCGGTGCCGCACCGGTACCGATCTCCATGTTCGAGATCGGGTTATGAGAGACAGAGACCTTCCGTGCAGCCAGAATCTCTATCTCCTCCTCCGTTAGATGGACGCTTTGCGAGGCGATGGTCATCTCGTCCAGCACACCAAGATCATCCAGATAGGGAACTGGTCTCTTGCCAAAACGTTCCAGAGCATCTTCGACGTGATAGGTTCCCTCGGACAGGTGGAGTTGAAAAAGCGCGCCATTCTCGCGCGCTATGTCCTTGGCTCTCCTGATGTAGTCTCCGCTGCAGGAGAAGGTGGTATGAACGCTCATCATGCCCCGTACCCGGCCAGGCAGATTCAGGATGGCGGCGTTCTCGTCGAGCAGCTTCTGAGCAACCTCACTACCAGCTCTCTCCGTCGCCTCGTTGGAGACGATGGCTCGCGCTCCGGTGGCGGCGATGGCCTGCGCCTCTCGTTTCATGAAGCCAGCCTCTGCGTATGGTGCCTCCATGACGTCGCAGAATGCTGTGTATCCACACTTGAGGTGCAGCAGAGCTGCGTAGGCTGCCAGGCTTTCCACGTCGCTTGCCGTGAGTACGTCTTCCACTAAAGGCCACCACCACTCCTTCAGAAAAGGCCAGAACCCGGCAGGGGGCGCGATGGGGTGGCCGTAAGCGACCAAGCCATGGAGATGGGTGTGAGTACTGATCAGGCCCGGGAGGATAATGCCATCCACCCTGATGTCGGCCTTCGCGTCAGGCTCACTCTCAATGCTCTTGATCCGATTGCCCTCCATCTCGATGATGGGATCGGCCACGACGCCCCTGGATCCCATCGTGATGGCGAATGTTCCTGCTACCCGCAAGGTGATTGCCCCTTTCCCTGAGTTCCAGGCGAAGGACAAAGCGGACGGACCGTGGTCCGTCGACTTACTGGTATCGCTAGCGAGAACTGGCTACGGTTTGAGGAGGGAGTTGCCCAGCCTGTGGGAGACTTCCCTGGCCACGCTCCTTATCACGTCCAGATGGCTCATGGCCCTCTCCGGAGTGAATCGATAGGCAGGCCCGACCACACCAATGGCGGCGATCACCTCATCGTTGGGGCTGGAGATGGGCACGGCAAGGGCGTTGGTGCCTTCTTCTAGCTCCTCGAAGGAGGTGGCGTAGCCTTGCTCGCGCACTCGCTCCAGTTCGTAGCGCAGGTCGGCAGGGTCCGTGATGGTCTTCGGCGTCAGGCGCAGCAGACCCGCCTCGAGCACGAGCTCCAATTCCTTCTCCGGCATATGAGCCATGAAGATCTTCCCGGCCGACGTGCAGTGCAGGGGAGTACGTCTCCCTTGCCAACCGACCGACTGCACCAAGTGAGGCCCAGGCACCTGTTCCACGTTGAGCACCTCGCCCCTGACCAGGTACCCAAGGTAGGTCAGCTCTTCAACCGCATCAGCCACGTAGTGAAGATAGGGGCGCACCACCTGCGGGACATTGCGACTGTTGAGCATCGTCCCCGCAAGCTCAATCAGGCGTATGCCCAGACTGTACTTGCGGTTCCGAGGGTCCCGCTCCACCAGGCCACCTTTTTGCAGGGAGGCGAGGAGTCGGTGCACGGTGCTCTTGTGGAGACCCAACCTGTGACTCAGCTCCGTGACTCCCAGTTGGGCCTCGGTGATGCTGAACGCGTTGAGGATTGATATGGCTCTGTCTACTGATTGGATTGGCATCTTTGGATTGTCCCCCTTTCGCCGAAGCGTAGTGTATTGGTGCTTAGCCCATGGTCAGGGCCATGATGGCCTTCTGCGCGTGCATACGGTTCTCGGTCTGATCAAATACAGCCGACTGAGGCCCATCCATGACCGCACTGGTGACCTCGAAATTGCGGTCGGCTGGCAGGCAGTGCATGTAGAAGGCGTTGCGGTTGGCCAGCTTCATGGTGTCTTCGTCGCAGATCCATTGGCGATTCTCCTCGAAGAGCTTCTGAACCTCCTCGGCCTGGGGAGTTTCGGTCTCTGGCGGGAAGAAGTGACGGGAGGTCCAGTTCTTGGCGTAGACCACATCCGCGCCGCGAACAGCTTCCTTCATGTCGTGGACGATCTCGACAGAGCGGCCATTCTTCGCCGCGTTGGCTTGTACCTGATCCATGACCTTGGGGTCGAGATCGAATCTCTCCGGATAGGCGACGGTCACATCCATCCCCATCAGGCTGGTCAGCAGTAGCGCGCTGTGCGCTACGCTGAGCGGCTTCTGAGAGCGAGGAGAGTAGGCCCAACTCATCACGAACTTCTTGCCTTCGAGTTGACCTAGCTTCTCCTTCATGGTCAGTATGTCGGCCATCCCCTGACATGGGTGGTACATGTCGGATTCCATGTTGATGACGGGGATGTCTGACCATTTGGCGAATCCGTCCACGACCTCCTGGCCGGCGCCGTAGACCCAGTTGACGGCCTGGCCAAAGCACCGAATAGCGATACCGTGGCCCATACGGCTGAGCACGCGGGCCACGTCGGCCACACTCTCCGTTCTGTACTCTCGAACTTCATCATCGAGCGCGGGGGTGTAGATCTCGCCGGGGGACAGGTAGTGAGCGTGTCCTCCAAGCTGAGTCATCCCGGCCTCGAAGCTGTTCCTGGTGCGCAGGGACATCCCGTAGAAAATCATGAACAGCGTCATGTCGGGCAACAACCGGTGAGGTTCCCGGACTGCGAACCGCATCTTCAGGTCCAACGCCACATCGATGATTGTCTGGATCTCTTCTCGGCTGAAACCCCTCGTGGTCAGGAAGTCCCTCCCCTTCAACGAGTCTGTCTTCATTAGCGAGTATCCCTCCCTTGGCAATGACGGCAATTGGCGCCTTCAGGGCTCAGTGGAGCAGTGTGGACAACAGAGACTGCGCAGCTCGCGCGACGCGACCAGGGTGCCAGGAGAGTTGAGCGCACCACTAGAGTAAGAGAACGCACAGCAAGCGACGTTCCCCGGTTGAGAAGCTCGTCTCTATGGGTCTATTCCTATATGGAAGGCCGAACGCTGCTCTGCCCCAATCTTGCTAGATTATACAACAACGTCTCAACAATGTCAAGTAACCATTGTCGATTGTACAACTCTGTCTCCATAGCCTGAACAAGCTCGTTTCCAGGCGGACATCTTCTCGGTAATTGCAATCGCGTCTCGCGTCACACAACAAGCCCTTGACAACAACTGGGAAAGGAGTATAATTGGTAGTTGGGGCGCCAAGCTCTCCATTCCGCAGTGAGGACACGACAGCCGAGTAGCCCAATCGCGGGCTCTCTAGCCCAGAAGACTATGGAAAGCCATCACGATTGGGGAAGGGCCGATGTCTCAAGCATCTCGGATGCCGGGGCTCCCTTGCCTGTGGGGTGTCTGTGGCCAGGCGCGGCCTTTTCTGAACATGTCACATCTAAACAGAGGCGAGATAGGTATCCCCCATGGGGCTGACCATAACCGAGAAGATCCTGGCCCGGGCGGCCGGCCTGGAGGCGGTCGAACCTGGTGACATAGTCCAGGTCAAGGTCGACCTGGTCATGGGCACCGACGTGACTCTACCCCTCAGCATCCTGGAGTTGGCCCGGATGGGCGCTGAGCGGGTGTTCGACCCCGAGAAGGTAGTCGCCGTCATCGATCACTTCGCTCCTGCACCCAACGTCGAGGCCGCCACGCGGTCCAAGATGGTGCGGGACTTCGCCTTCGAGCAGGGGCTTGTCCACTACTTCGAGCCGGGTTACGGCCGATCAGGTATTTGCCACGCTCTACTCCCTGAACAGGGGCTGACCCTTCCCGGGTCCGTGGTGCTGGGGGCGGACTCACACACCACCACCTACGGAGCGCTGGGCGCCTTTGCCACAGGGATGGGCAGCACGGACATCGCCGCAGCCATGGCTCTCGGCGAGACCTGGCTCAGGGTTCCAGACTCCATCAGACTCCACTACCACGGCGCCCTCCCCAAGTGGGTAGGTGGCAAAGACCTCATACTGCGCACTCTGCACGAAGTAGGCGTGGCCGGCGCGATCTACAAGGCCATGGAGTTCTGCGGGCCGACCATCGAGGCGCTACCGATGAGCGATCGCTTCACCATCTGCAACATGGCCGTGGAAGCGGGGGCCAAGAATGGCATCATAGCGCCCGACGCAGAGACGGAGCGCTACCTGTGCGATAGGACCACCCGATCCTACGAAGCCCTGCACAGTGACGACGACGCCTCCTACGCGGCCACGTATGAATTCGCGTGTCATGAACTGCAACCCCAGGTGGCCTATCCCTTCTCGCCGGACCAGGCTAGGCCTGTCCAGCAGGCAACGGATGTCAAGATCGACGCGGTCATTATTGGCTCGTGCACCAACGGACGGCTGGAGGACCTACGAATCGCAGCCCAGATACTCCGGGACAAACGCGTTGCGCGAGGCGTGCGTTTGATCGTCATCCCCGCCACGCAGAAGACCTATGTGGAAGCCCTGAAAGAGGGCCTACTGGAGGTCTTCGCGCAAGCCGGGGGCGCGATCAGCACCCCAACCTGCGGGCCCTGCTTTGGAGGGCACATGGGCGTCCTGGCCGCGGGGGAGACGGCCGTCTCGACCACCAACCGCAACTTCGTCGGGCGGATGGGTCACCCAGAGAGCGAGGTCTACCTGGCCTCGCCGGCCGTAGCTGCTGCTTCCGCGGTCGCTGGCAGAATAGCACATCCCGAGGAGGTTGTGACGTGAGAGGGCAGCGGGGAAGAGCCTGGAAGGTCGGTGACAACGTAGACACCGATCAGATCATCGCGGGACGTTACCTGAGCCTCACCGATCCCCAGGAACTGGCAAGTCACTGCTTCGAAGAGAGCTACCCTGAGTTGACGACAGGCTTTGCCAGGGGCGACCTACTCGTCGCTGGCGAGAACCTCGGTTGTGGCAGTTCGCGGGAACACGCCGTCGTCGCGCTCAAAGCACTGGGCGTGCCCTGCATCATCGCTAGCTCTTTCGCCCGCATCTTCTTCAGAAACTGTCTCAATCTGGGCCTGCTACCTCTGGAGTGTCCCGGCGCGGTGGCCGGCATCGAACCAGGCGACGAAGTTCACGTGGACCCGGCGACGGGCAAGATCGAGAACGTCTCCAAGGGCCTGGTGTTCGAGTTCAAGCCCCTGCCCTGCTTCCTCCAGGAGATACTCACCGCTGGAGACATGACGGCCTATGTGCGCAATCGGCTCTCACAGGCCCGTAGCCAAAAAGTGAGGAGATAGCTAGCATGCCACAACAGCGGAGACTACGCTGCGTGCTGATGAGAGGGGGTACTAGCAGAGGCCTGTATGTTATGAGGAGCGAGCTGCCCAAGGACCCCATACTCAGGGACCAGGTCATCCTGGCCATGTACGGGAGTCCAGACGTCAGGCAGATAGACGGCATCGGTGGCGCAGATTCCCTCACCAGCAAGCTGGCTATCATCGGGCCGCCGACACGCGAGGACGCAGACGTGGACTACACCTTCGGACAGGTGAGTATCACCGCGCCTTTCGTTGACTACGCGGGAAACTGCGGCAACATCTCGTCCGGGGTTGGCCCCTTCGCCATAGACGAGGGTCTCGTGGACGCTGTGGAGCCAGTCACGCAGGTGAGCATCCACCAGACCAACACGAGGAGCATGATCGTGGCCGAGGTACCCGTAATCGATGGGAAGGCTTCTGTGGACGGAGACTACCGCATAGCAGGCGTACCAGGAAGTGGGGCCAGAATCGGCATGGACTTCTCCGACACGGCGGGTGCGGTCACAGGACGGATTCTGCCTACCGGCAACCCACGAGACACGCTGGAAGTGGAAGGGGTAGGCCAGATCGAGCTGTCCATCGTCGATGCTGGAAACCCGGTGGTCTTTCTGAGAGCGTCGAGTCTGGGCCTGCAGGGCACGGAATCCCCCACAGAGATCGACGCCGATGCCAAGCTCCTCGATTCCATCGAGAGGGTGCGCGGGCATGCGGCCCGGTTGGTGGGGATGGTGGCAGACTGGCAGGAGGCTGCCGACCTGAGCCCTTACGTGCCTTTCATCGCCCTGGTCGAGCCGCCGCAGGACTACACTAGCTACGCCACCGGAGAGAAGGTAGCCCGCGAGAACATGGACTTCGTTTCGCGGCTCCTGTTCATGCTCAGGATGCACAAGGCTTATCCCATCACTGGCACCGTCTGCACGGGGGCTGCGGCGAGGATTCCGGGGACAATCGTGCACGAGGTGGCAGATCGTTCGCCTGACGAGGGCCTGGTCCGCATTGGACATCCCTCAGGCGTTGTTGAAGTGGAAACAGAGGTTGAAAACAGCGACTCCGGTCCGATCCTGCGACGCGCTTCGGTCGGTAGGACCGCACGCAGGATCATGGAGGGATACATCTTCGTCCCGGAGCGTGTATTCTTTGAGTGACCTAGGAGGTTAGTGCATGGCCAGACTACTGGAACATCAAGGCAAGGCCTTGTTCCGGCGCAAGGGAATACCAGTGCCCGAGGGCAGGGTGGTGTATAGCCCGGAGGAGGCCGTGAGCCTGATCGAATCGCTGAGCTTTCCTGTTGCCGTGAAGGCCCAGGTTCATTCAGGTGGGAGGGGCAAAGCAGGAGCCATCATCTTCGCTGATGATCGAGACTCCCTGGTGCAGGCAGTGGAGAAGTTGCTCAAGACGAGAGTACATGGCGCTCCTGTGGAGGGAGTGCTGATTGAGAAGAAAGCGGAAGTCGAGAATGAGTTCTACGTGGCAGTGACGGCTGATCCTTCCAACCGACAACCGGTGGCCATATTCTCGGCCAAGGGCGGCGTCGACGTTGAGGAAACGGCCCAGGAGCACGCCTCGGCCATCTTCAGTGTGCCCATAGACATACTGCGAGGCTTCTACTACTATGATGCGCTGAATCTGCTCAGACAGGCATGGCAGTTGGACAGCCGTCAGATGTTTGCCGTGGCAAACATATACACCAGCCTTTACAACGTGTACAGGGAGTTCGACTGCAAGCTGGCAGAGATAAACCCGTTGGCACTCACTACGGACGGTGTCTTGGCCCTCGATGCCAGGGTAGACATCGACGATGATTCCCTGGGGAGGCAGACCTCCCTGCATGTCGAGGTGGCCGAAGAGGCCGGGGAAAGGGCCGCCACGGCTCTCGAGATCGCGGCGGGCACGATCGACGA